>NZ_CP019427.1:5515000-5815000 GCF_009834545.1 Pseudomonas sp. S04 | reverse complement strand
CGCTGTCGGACGAGTCGTTCCTGGTGTTGGAGCTGGATATCGACGGGCGGCCGTTAAGCACCATGTCGTTGAACAAGGGGCGTCAGGGCCTGCAAAAGACCGTGCCGCAAGCGGAGGGGATCGCCATGGATGACGACGGGGCCTTGTACCTGGTGAGCGAGCCGAACCTGTTCTACGTCTTCAAGAAACCCAATACGTAGGAGCAAGCCTGCTCGCGATGAGGCCGGCACCGCCAACATCCATGGTGCCTGACATACCGCTATCGCGAGCAGGGTGGCGCCTGCCTCAGGCCTTGAGGGTCTTCACGCCTTCGCTGGTGCCCAGCAGCAACAAGTCCGCCGGACGGGCGGCGAACAGGCCGTTGGTGACCACGCCGACGATGGCGTTGATCTGCTGCTCCAGCTCCACCGGGTTGGTGATCTGCATGTTGAAGACGTCGAGGATGATGTTGCCGTTGTCGGTCAACACGCCTTCACGGTACACCGGGTCGCCGCCCAGTTTCACCAGCTCGCGAGCCACGTGGCTGCGGGCCATTGGGATCACTTCGACCGGCAGTGGGAAATTGCCCAGCACCGGCACCAGCTTGCTCGCGTCGGCGATGCAGATGAAGGTCTTGGCCACGGCCGCAACGATCTTCTCGCGGGTCAGGGCAGCGCCGCCGCCCTTGATCAGGTTCAGGTGCTCGTCACTTTCATCGGCACCGTCGACGTAGAACTCCAGGTCGCTGACCGTATTGAGCTCATACACCGGGATCCCGTGGCCCTTGAGGCGCGCGGCGGTGGCTTCGGAGCTGGCGACCGCGCCGTCGAAGGCGCCCTTGTGCTGGGCCAGGGCGTCGATGAAGCAGTTGGCGGTGGAGCCGGTGCCGACCCCGACGATGCTCTTGTCGTCGAGTTTGGGAAGGATGAAATCGACGGCGGCCTGCGCCACTGCCTGTTTGAGTTGATCCTGGGTCATGCGGGCTCCGAGGTGCCATGAGGGGGACAGAAGGCCGGCATTATAGCGCCATGGCCGGCTAAAACCTCTGCATTCGTGTGGTCGCCCGGGCAAAAGCCGGGTTAGACTCCGTGGTCCTGCCCAACCCGCTCAGTGATGCTTTCCGATGCTTGAACAGTACGTCAAAAAGATCCTCACCTCGCGCGTTTATGACGTTGCCGTAGAAACCCCTTTGCAGACTGCCCGCCAGCTCTCCGAGCGGCTGGGCAACAAGATCTGGCTCAAGCGCGAAGACTTGCAGCCAGTGTTCTCGTTCAAGATTCGCGGCGCTTACAACAAGCTGACCCAGTTGACCGACGAAGAGCGTGCGCGCGGCGTGGTCACCGCCTCGGCGGGCAACCACGCGCAAGGCCTGGCCCTGGCGGCCAAGGTGCTGGGGGTCAAGGCGACCATCGTGATGCCCAAGACCACCCCGGAGATCAAGGTCGAAGGCGTGCGTTCGCGCGGCGGCAAAGTAGTGCTGCACGGGGATTCGTTCCCAGAGGCCCTGGCCTATTCGCTGAAGCTGGTCGACGAAAAAGGCTACGTCTACATTCACCCCTACGATGATCCGCACACCATTGCCGGGCAGGGCACGGTGGCCATGGAAATCCTGCGCCAGCATCCGGGTCCGCTGGACGCGATCTTCGTGCCGGTGGGCGGTGGCGGCCTGATCGCCGGGATCGCGGCCTACGTCAAATACCTGCGCCCGGACATCAAGATCATCGGCGTCGAGCCGGATGACTCTAATTGCCTGCAAGCGGCCATGGCCGCCGGCGAGCGGGTGGTGCTGCCGACCGTGGGGATCTTTGCCGACGGTGTTGCCGTGGCGCAGATCGGCCAGCACACCTTCGATATCTGCAAAGACTATGTCGATGAAGTGATCACCGTCAGCACCGATGAAATCTGCGCGGCGATCAAGGACATCTACGACGACACCCGCTCGATCACCGAGCCGGCCGGCGCCCTGGGCGTAGCCGGGATCAAGAAGTACGTCGAATTGCGCGGCGTCACCGGGCAGACCCTGGTGGCCATCGACTCCGGCGCCAACGTCAATTTCGATCGCCTGCGCCATGTGGCCGAGCGCGCCGAACTGGGCGAGGGCCGCGAAGCCATTATCGCGGTGACCATTCCGGAGCAGCCGGGCAGCTTCAAGGCGTTCTGCGAAGCCATCGGCAAGCGCCAGATCACCGAATTCAACTACCGCTACAACACCGGCAGTGAGGCGCACATCTTTGTCGGCGTGCAGACCCATCCGGAGAACGATCCGCGCAGTGCGCTGATCGCCAGCCTGAGCGAGCAGGGTTTCCCGGTGCTCGACCTGACCGACAACGAACTGGCCAAGTTGCACATTCGCCACATGGTCGGCGGTCGTGCGGCCCACGTGGTCGATGAAGTGATCCTGCGTTTCGAATTTCCGGAACGCCCGGGCGCGCTGTTCAACTTCCTCAACAAGCTCGGTGGGCGCTGGAACATCTCGATGTTTCACTACCGTAACCACGGCGCAGCCGACGGCCGAGTGGTCGCGGGCCTGCAGGTGCCGCACGACGAGCGCCACCTGGTGCCGGCGGCGTTGGCGGAAATCGGCTACCCGTATTGGGATGAAAGCGACAATCCGGCCTACCAGCTGTTTCTGGGCTGAACGGCTACGCTGATGCACAGGACCTGAGGGAATTGACGTATGGAAACTTTAACCGCGCTGAAAATGGCTCATATGGTGGCAACCGTGTTGCTGCTGGCCGGTGCTCTGGGCCTGGCGGTCTGGGTCTGGCGGACCCAGCGCAATGGTGATGCCACGGCGCCGGTGCGCACCTTGCAACGGCCACGGCTGTTCGTCTGGCTGCTGATGGGCCTGGCGCTGCTGAGCATGCCGTTCACCGGCTGGTGGATGGTGCACCTGATTGGTTGGCCGCTGGGGCAAACCTGGTTGCTGGCCTCCAGTGTGCTCTACACCGTGGCGGCGCTGAGTGGTTTCTGGTTGCTGGCGCGGCTCAATCGCCAGCGCACGGCGCCGGTTGGTAGCGGCAGATTCACCTTTGCCCTGGCGTTGGTCAGCTTGGTCAGCTTGATCGCGATTGCCGGGCTGATGGGCGCCAAGCCGGTTTAACCGCTTGGTACCGAGGTGATCCTAATCGCGGGCAAGCCCGCTCCCACAGGTTTTGCCGAGTGGCATAGATTGCATGCACACCCAAGCCCTCTGTGGGAGCGGGCTTGCCCGCGATGGCATTCTCAGCCGCGCAACGAAATCACCGGCCAAGCCCGCTCCCACAGGTTTTGTCGGGTGGCATAGATTGCATGCACACCCAAGCCCCCTGTGGGAGCGGGCTTGCCCGCGATGGCATTCTCAGTCGCGCAGCGAAATTACCGGCCAAGCCCGCTCCCACAGGTTTTGTCGGGTGGCATAGATTGCATGCACACCCAAGCCCCCTGTGGGAGCGGGCTTGCCCGCGATGGCATTCTCAGTCGCGCAGCGAAATTACCGGCCAACCCCGCTCCCACAGGTTTTGCCGGGTGGCATAGATTGCATGCACACCCAAGCCCCCTGTGGGAGCGGGCTTGCCAGCGATGGCATTCTCAGCCGCGCAACGAAATCACCGGCCAACCACGCTCCCACAGGTTTTGCCGGGTGGCATAGATTGCATGCACACCCAAGCCCTCTGTGGGAGCGGGCTTGCCCGCGATGGCATTCTCAGCCGCGCAACGAAATCACCGGCCAACCACGCTTCTCGGCTTCGGCCCGCAGATTCGGGTCCGGATCAACCGCCACCGGGTTGGTCACTTGCTCCAGCAGCGGCAGATCATTCATCGAGTCGCTATAGAAATAACTGTCTTCCAGCGACAACCCAGTCTCCTCCAGCCAACGATTCAAGCGCGTCACCTTGCCTTCGCGAAAGCACGGTACATCGGTGCTGCGCCCGGTGTAGCGACCCTCGTGCATTTCGCATTCGGTGGCGATCAGGGTTTCCACCCCCAGGTGCTCGGCAATCGGTGCGGTGACGAAACGGTTGGTGGCGGTGATGATCACCAACTTGTCGCCGGCGGCGCGGTGCTTGGCCAGCAGCTCCACCGCCTTGGGCAGCATGAGCGGTTCGATGCAGTCGCGCATGAAGTCGCGGTGCCATTCATCGAGCTGGGCCATCTCGGTGCGGCCGAGGATTTCCAGGCAGAAGTTCAAGTACGCGGCATTGTCCAGCTTGCCGGCCAGGTAATCCTGGTAGAACTCGTCGTTGCGCGCTTTGTACGCGATGGGGTCGAGGATCTCCCGTTCACACAGGTAATCGCCCCATGCGTGATCGCTGTCACCGCCCAAAAGTGTGTTGTCCAGATCGAATAAAGCCAGGCGCATTGCAGTTACCCGCTGATAAGTCAGTAAAAAGGGGTTAAGAATACGGTCTTTTCACAAGAGTGCACATAAGGTAGGAAGCTTCGTTGCCGCCTTCACAACCTTTGTGGAACAATGCGGCGACATGCGTTTGCGAGGTTGTTGCCGTGATCGACCCCGATGGTTTCCGCCCCAATGTGGGGATCATTCTGACGAATGATGCCGGCCAGGTGCTATGGGCTCGCCGTATCAATCAAGATGCCTGGCAGTTTCCTCAAGGTGGAATCAACCCTCAGGAGACGCCGGAAGACGCCTTGTATCGCGAGCTGAACGAAGAAGTCGGCCTGGAGCGCGAAGATGTTGAAATTCTCGCCTGCACGCGCGGCTGGTTGCGCTATCGTTTGCCGCAACGTCTGGTCCGTACCCACAGCCAACCGCTGTGCATCGGCCAGAAACAGAAATGGTTTCTCCTGCGCCTGGTCTCCAACGAGCAGCGGGTGCGGATGGATTTGACCGGTAAACCGGAATTCGATGGCTGGCGTTGGGTCAGTTATTGGTATCCGTTGGGCCAGGTGGTGACATTCAAGCGCGAGGTTTATCGCCGCGCTCTCAAAGAGCTTGCCCCGCGCCTTCTAACGCGCGACTGACGACGGAGTTCGACCCCGAGCCATGCTCAATACGCTGCGCAAGATCGTCCAGGAAGTTAACTCCGCCAAGGATCTCAAGGCGGCGTTGGGCATTATTGTATTGCGCGTCAAAGAGGCCATGGGCAGCCAGGTCTGCTCGGTCTACCTGCTCGACCCCGAAACCAACCGTTTTGTGCTGATGGCCACCGAGGGCTTGAACAAGCGCTCGATCGGCAAGGTCAGCATGGCGCCCAACGAAGGCCTGGTGGGCCTGGTGGGCACGCGTGAAGAACCGTTGAACCTGGAAAACGCCGCCGACCACCCGCGCTATCGCTACTTCGCCGAGACCGGTGAAGAGCGTTATGCCTCGTTCCTCGGCGCGCCGATCATTCACCACCGCCGCGTTGTCGGCGTCCTGGTCATCCAGCAAAAAGAGCGGCGGCAGTTCGATGAGGGTGAAGAAGCCTTCCTCGTGACCATGAGCGCCCAGCTCGCCGGCGTAATTGCCCACGCCGAGGCCACCGGTTCGATCCGCGGTCTGGGGCGCCAGGGCAAGGGCATCCAGGAAGCCAAGTTCGTCGGCGTCCCGGGTTCGCCAGGCGCTGCAGTCGGTACCGCGGTGGTCATGCTGCCACCGGCGGACCTCGATGTGGTGCCGGACAAGACCATCACCGACATCGACGCCGAGCTGGGCCTGTTCAAGACCGCCATCGAAGGTGTGCGCGCCGACATGCGGGCCTTGTCGGCCAAGCTGGCGACCCAGTTGCGCCCGGAAGAGCGCGCACTGTTCGACGTCTACCTGATGATGCTCGACGATGCTGCGCTGGGCAGCGAAGTCACCACCGTGATCAAGACCGGCCAATGGGCCCAGGGCGCGTTGCGCCAGGTGGTCACCGATCACGTCAACCGTTTTGAACTGATGGACGACGCCTACCTGCGTGAGCGGGCCTCGGACGTCAAGGATCTCGGCCGCCGCCTGCTGGCTTACCTGCAGGAAGAGCGCCAGCAAAACCTGGTCTACCCGGAAAAGACCATTCTGGTCAGCGAAGAACTGACGCCGGCAATGCTCGGCGAGGTGCCGGAAGGCACGCTGGTCGGCCTGGTCTCGGTCCTGGGTTCCGGCAACTCCCACGTCGCGATCCTGGCGCGAGCCATGGGCATCCCGACGGTGATGGGCCTGGTCGACCTGCCGTATGCCAAGGTCGATGGCATCGAATTGATCGTCGACGGCAATCGGGGCGAGGTCTACACCAACCCCAGCGACGTGTTGCGCAAGCAATTCGCCGAGGTGGTCGAAGAAGAGAAGCAACTGGCGCTGGGGCTCGACTCCCTGCGCGACCTGCCCTGCGTGACCCTCGACGGCCACCGCATGCCGCTGTGGGTCAACACCGGCCTGCTGGCGGACGTGGCACGGGCGCAGAAGCGCGGCGCCGAAGGGGTGGGCCTGTATCGCACTGAAGTGCCGTTCATGATCAATCAACGGTTCCCTAGCGAAAAGGAGCAGCTGGCGATCTATCGCGAGCAACTCGCCGCCTTCCACCCGCAACCGGTGACGATGCGCAGCCTGGACATCGGCGGCGATAAGTCACTGTCGTACTTCCCGATCAAGGAAGACAACCCGTTCCTCGGCTGGCGCGGGATTCGCGTCACCCTCGACCACCCGGAAATCTTCCTGGTCCAGACCCGCGCCATGCTCAAGGCCAGTGAAGGCCTGAACAATTTGCGCATTCTCCTGCCGATGATCTCCGGCACCCACGAACTCGAAGAAGCCCTGCACCTGATTCACCGTGCCTGGGGCGAAGTGCGCGACGAAGGCACCGATGTGCCGATGCCGCCCGTGGGCGTGATGATCGAGATTCCGGCGGCGGTCTACCAGACCAAGGAACTGGCGCGGCAGGTGGACTTCCTGTCGGTCGGCTCCAACGACCTGACCCAGTACCTGCTGGCCGTGGACCGCAACAACCCGCGGGTAGCGGACCTGTACGACTACATGCACCCAGCGGTGCTGCAGGCCCTGCAGACCGTGGTGCGCGATGCCCACGCCGAAGGCAAGCCGGTGAGTATTTGCGGCGAGATGGCCGGCGACCCGGCTGCGGCCGTGCTGTTGATGGCGATGGGTTTTGACAGCCTGTCGATGAACGCCACCAACCTGCCGAAAGTGAAGTGGATGCTGCGTCAGATCAACCTCAGCTGGGCCAAGGACCTGCTGGCCGAGCTGATGACCATCGACAACCCGCAAGTTATCCACAGCTCGCTGCAACTGGCGCTGAAGAACCTCGGCTTGGCGCGGATGACCAATCCGGCGGCGATCAAGCCGCTCTGAACCTGCGGCGGTGTCATCGCGGGCAAGCCCGCTCCCACAGGGTTTGGTGTTGATCACAAAATAGTGGGCCTACACAAATCCACTGTGGGAGCGGGCTTGCCCGCGATGGGGCCAGTCCAGGCAACACCACACCACTTCAAAGCCTGATCTGAACTTCCCCAAGATGCCCGCCATACGGCCCGAAACTGCGCTCCACCATCACCCGTGAGCCATCCGCCTGGACAATCAGCGCGGTACTCGCGCGCGTGCCGTAGGTGGTACTGGCAATAAACACGCTGGACAGCAGGCTCTCGGTCGCCAGCCCGACCCCGGTATCCGGCAAGTCACCGAACGGTGCCGTCTGTGGATCGCCCAGCAAAGCCAGCAGCGCTTGCGGCTGCGGATCATCGAGTACTTCGCTCAGCGCCGCCTTGGCCTTGAGCAGCTTGGGCCAGGGGGTATCGAGCCCGGCGTTGGACACACCGTAGACTCCGGCAGTCAGTTGGCGCGGCGCGGTCTCTTGCGCGTTGTAGTGCCAGAGTTCCTGGCGATTGCCGATCAGCAGGTTAAAGCCGGCATACTCCAGCGATCTGCCGACAACATCGGCCAAATACTGGTCTATGGGCAATTCGCCGGTGAGGAACCGCGCCACCAGTTCGCCACGGGATTTACGCGCCGGCGGCTGGTGCGGATTGCGGATGTTGGTCAGGGCGGCAAAACGTCCGTCTGCGCCAATGCCCAGCCAAGTGCCTCCGGCCTCCAGGTCGCGCCCGGCATGCACCTGTGGCGCTTCGGGCCATGCCGCCAGCGGCAGGCTGGGGCGGGCATAGAACTCGTCACGGTTGGCCGCGACGATCAGGGGAGTGCCGTGGTCCGGGCGCCAGGCAAAAACAATCAGGCACATAAGGTGGTCCTTGTGTGTTTTTCTGCCCACTGTACGCAGACATCGCTCATCGATCCATCGTCATCCACAGTGGAGCCTGGGGCCCCGCATCCGTTACCATGCGGCTGCTTTTTTTGCGAAGCGGACAAGGACGATCATGGAATTTTTGCTCTATTTGCTGCTGGGCGCCTGTGCAGGCGTGCTGGCCGGGCTGTTTGGGGTGGGTGGCGGGATCATCATCGTGCCGGTGTTGGTGTTCAGCTTCACTTTGCAGGGTTTTGATGCGTCGGTGCTGACCCACCTGGCCGTCGGCACTTCGCTGGCCACCATCATATTCACCTCGATCAACGCGGTGCGTGAACACCAGCGCAAAGGCGCGGTGCGCTGGCCGATTTTTGCCTGGATGACCCTGGGGATCCTGCTCGGGGCCGGCTTCGGCGCGCTGACCGCCGAGGCGATCTCCGGTCCGCACCTGCAGAAGATCATTGGTGTGTTTGCCCTGGTGATCGCCGTGCAGATGGCCCTGGAGCTCAAGCCCAAGGCCAGTCGAACGGTTCCCGGCAAGTTCGGTCTGACCGTGGCCGGTAGCGTGATTGGCTGGGCCTCGGCGATCTTCGGGATTGGTGGCGGCTCGCTGACCGTGCCATTTCTGACCTGGCGCAGTGTGCCGATGCAGCAGGCCGTGGCGACGTCGTCCGCCTGCGGGTTGCCGATCGCCTTGGCAAGTGCATTAAGTTTCATGATTCTGGGCTGGCATGATCCCCTGTTGCCCGCTCATAGTCTGGGTTTCGTTTATTTGCCGGCGCTGCTGGGCATTGCCCTGACCAGCATGGTCTTCGCCCGCTTTGGCGCGCGACTGGCCCACCGGTTGTCGCCGCGATTGCTGAAAAGGCTGTTTGCCGCTTTGCTGCTGTGCGTGGGCACCAGTTTCCTGCTCTGAGGCAGGGCACAATCCTGGCTTAATCTCGGCGTGGCAGGGTCGCGCCAGGAATTTTAGGTTTCAACTCTAACGAGGAGTCGCAATGCTGCCTTACCCGCAGATTGACCCGGTGGCCCTGGCCATTGGCCCGCTGAAAATCCACTGGTACGGCCTGATGTACCTGGTCGGCATCGGCGGTGCCTGGCTGTTGGCGTCACGCAGGTTGAACCGCTTCGATCCGACCTGGACCAAGGAAAAACTCTCCGACATGGTTTTTTGGATGTCGATGGGCGTGATCGTCGGCGGCCGCCTGGGGTATGTGCTGTTTTACGACCTGAGTGCCTACCTCGCCAACCCGACCTTGATTTTCGAGGTGTGGAAGGGCGGCATGTCGTTCCACGGTGGTTTCATCGGCGTGATGCTGGCGGCCTTGTGGTTCGGCAAAAAGAACGGCAAGTCGTTCTTCCAGCTAATGGACTTCGTCGCCCCGATGGTGCCAATCGGCCTGGGTGCCGGGCGGATCGGCAACTTCATCAACGCCGAGTTGTGGGGCAAGCCGACCGACGTGCCGTGGGCCATGGTCTTCCCGTCGTTTAGCGACCCGGCCCAGCTGGCGCGCCACCCGTCGCAGCTGTACCAGTTCGCCCTCGAAGGCGTGGCGTTGTTCGCCATCCTCTGGCTGTTCTCGCGCAAGCCGCGGCCGACCATGGCGGTCTCCGGGATGTTCGCGCTGTTCTACGGTATCTTCCGCTTTATCGTCGAGTTCTACCGCGTGCCGGACGCCCAGTTGGGCTACCTGGCGTGGAACTGGCTGACCATGGGCCAAGTATTGTGCATCCCGATGATCGTTGGCGGACTGTTCCTGATCTGGCTGGCCTATCACCGCGCACCCAAGGCACCGGCTGTCCCGGCCGCTTGACGCTTTATATTCGAAGCGCAGGGCCGCGAGCCCTGCCTTCAAGGACACAGGTAATACATGAAGCAATATCTCGATCTGGTCGCCCACGTCATCAAGAACGGCACCAAGCAAGCCAACCGCACCGGCGTCAACACCATCAGCTTCCCCGGTGCGATGCTGCGCTATGACCTGAAAGAAGGTTTTCCGGCGATCACCACCCGCAAGATGGCCTTCAAGTCGGCCATCGGCGAGATGTGCGGTTTTCTGCGCGGGGTCAACAACGCCGCCGAGTTCCGCGCCCTGGGCTGTAAGGTCTGGGACCAGAATGCCAACGAAAACGCGCAGTGGCTGGCCAACCCGTTCCGCCAGGGCGCAGACGACCTGGGCGAGATCTACGGTGTGCAATGGCGCAAGTGGCCGGCGTACAAGCAGATCCCCCTGAGCAACCCGGCCGCCATCGAGCAGACCCTGGCCCAGGGTTACCGGCAGATTGCCGAAGGCGAAGAAGACGGCCAGGCCTACGTGGTGCTGTACAAGGCCATCGACCAGGTTCGCCAGTGCGTCGATACCATCATCAAGGACCCGGGCAGCCGGCGTATCCTGTTCCACGGCTGGAACGTCGCCCAGCTCGATGAAATGGCCCTGCCGCCGTGCCACTTGCTGTACCAGTTCCACCCGAATGTCGAGACCAAAGAGATCTCTTTGACCCTCTACATCCGCTCCAACGACCTGGGCCTGGGCACGCCGTTCAACCTAACCGAAGGCGCCGCGTTGCTGAGCCTGATCGGTCGCCTGACCGGTTACACACCGCGCTGGTTCACCTATTTCATCGGCGATGCCCACGTCTACGAAAACCACCTGGACATGCTCAACGAACAGCTCAAGCGCGAGCCGTTCCCGATGCCGCACCTGAAAATCGCCGATCGTGTGCCGGAGTTCGCCAAGACCGGGGTGTACCAGCCGGAGTGGCTGGAACTGATCGAGCCGGGTGATTTCTCGCTGGAAGGTTACGAACACCACGCGCCGATGACCGCGCCAATGGCGGTCTGACAAGCAATACGCAACACCCCTGTGGGAGCGGGCTTGCCCGCGATGGGGCCGGCACAGCCAACATTTTTGGCCCCTGACCCACCGCCATCCCGGGCAAGCCCGGTCCCACAGTGTTTTGTGGTGTTCCTAGTGGCCGTGGCTGCGGCCTACGTGGGAATGTTCGACTTCCGTTGCAACCACTCCACCACTCACTTCCAAGCGCTGCAAGATCCCGCACTGTTCGATATCTGGCCCTTCGCTGCAGCGTTGGCGCAGGTCGATGAGTTGCGCCTGCAGGGCGAGCAAGCCGTCGATCCGTGCCTTGACGTGGTGGATGTGTTCGTCGATCAGCGCATTCACGCTTTCGCACTGATCCTGCGGACTGTCGCGCAGGCCCAGCAGGCTGCGGATTTCTTCGAGGGTCATGTCCAGGGTGCGGCAGTTGCGGATGAAGGTCAGGCGCTCGGCATGGGCCTGGGTGTAGACGCGGTAGTTGCCGTCGCTGCGGGCCGGTTCTGGCAGCAGGCCTTCACGCTCGTAGTAGCGGATGGTTTCGACGGCGCAATCGGTCAGTTTCGCCAGTTCTCCGATCTTCATCGCGACAATCTCCAAATGGGTGCTTGACCCTATAGTGGCTACAGGGTCTTTACTTGGCAACAGGCACCTACATGGACGCGACCTGATGAGCGATTCCCAGCACACCCACAAACCCGGTACTGCGCATGAGCACAATCATGGGGCAACACTTCAGCCGGTAAAAAAACACGACCACGCCAGCCACGCCGGCTCCTGCTGCTCCAGCGCCGCAGCGCCGGCACTGGTGCGGATCAGCGAGGCGCCCACCGACGGTGCGCGCCTGAGCCGTTTCCGCATCGAGGCCATGGACTGCCCGACGGAGCAGACGCTAATCCAGAACAAGCTCGGCAAGCTGGCCGGCGTGCAGCAACTGGAGTTCAACCTGATCAACCGGGTGCTGGGCGTGACCCACGACCTGCCGAGCACGGCGCCGATCATCGAGGCGATCAAATCCATCGGCATGCTGGCCGAGCCGATCGAAGACGGCGCGCAGGCGGATGACAGTCGCGCGGCGCCGGTGAAAAAGCCCTGGTGGCCGCTGGCGCTCTCCGGCGTCACGGCACTGGCCGCCGAAGTGATCCACTTCACCAGCGCTGCGCCGACCTGGGTGGTGGCGCTGGTCGCGCTGGTGTCGATCCTCAGCGGCGGTCTGGGCACCTACAAAAAGGGCTGGATTGCCCTGAAGAACCTCAACCTGAACATCAACGCCCTGATGAGCATCGCAGTGACTGGCGCCGTGCTGATCGGCCAGTGGCCGGAAGCGGCGATGGTGATGTTCCTGTTTACCGTGGCCGAGTTGATCGAAGCCAAATCCCTCGACCGCGCGCGCAACGCCATCAGCGGCCTGATGCAGATGACCCCGGAACAGGTCACCGTGCAGCAGCCAGACGGTTCGTGGGTCGAACGAGAGGCTAAAAGTGTCGAACTGGGTGCGTTGGTGCGGGTACGTCCGGGTGAGCGCATTGGCCTGGACGGCGAAGTAGTTGCCGGCAACTCGACCATTGACCAGGCGCCGATTACCGGGGAAAGCCTGCCAGTCGAGAAGACGCTGGGCGATAAGGTGTTTGCCGGCACCATCAACCAGGCCGGTGCGCTGGAGTACCGGGTGACCGCGGCCGCCAACAACTCGACCCTGGCGCGAATCATCCACGCCGTGGAAGAAGCCCAGGGCGCGCGTGCGCCGACCCAGCGTTTTGTCGACAGCTTCTCGAAAATCTATACCCCGGTGGTATTCGTCTTTGCCCTGGGCGTAGCGCTGATCCCACCGTTGTTCATGGGCGCGGCCTGGTTCGACTGGATTTACCGCGCGCTGGTGCTGCTGGTGGTGGCGTGCCCTTGTGCGCTGGTGATCTCCACCCCGGTAACCATCGTCAGCGGCCTGGCGGCGGCGGCGCGCAAAGGCATCCTGATCAAGGGTGGCGTGTACCTGGAGGGCGGCTACAAGCTCGACTTCCTGGCCCTGGACAAGACCGGCACCATCACCCACGGCAAGCCGGTACAAACCGACTACCTGGCACTGGACCCCACGGTCGAGAGCCGTGCCCAGGTGCTTGCCGCCAGCCTCGCCGGACGCTCCGACCACCCGGTATCGCTGGCCATCGCCAAGGCGGCTGTGGATAAACACTTGAGCCTGCTCGCTGTGGATAACTTCGCAGCCCTGGCCGGTCGCGGGGTGCGCGGCGAGATCGACGGCCAGGTCTACCACCTGGGTAATCATCGCCTGGTGGAAGAGCTGGGCTTGTGCTCGCCAGCGCTGGAAGAGCGACTCTTCGCCCTGGAAGAACAAGGCAAGACCGTGGTCCTGTTGCTTGATGCCTCGGGCCCGCTCGCCCTGTTTGCCGTCGCTGACACGGTCAAGGAGTCCAGCCGCGAGGCCATTGAGCAGTTGCACGCACTGGGGGTGAAAACCCTGATGCTGACCGGCGACAACCCGCACACGGCACGGGCGATTGCCGCCCAGGTGGGCATCGACCAGGCCCAGGGTGACTTGCTGCCGACCGACAAGCTCAAGGCGATCGAGGCCTTGTATGCCCAGGGGCACCGAGTCGGCATGGTCGGCGACGGGATCAACGACGCGCCCGCGCTGGCCCGGGCGGAGATCGGTTTTGCCATGGCGGCGGCCGGTACCGATACCGCCATCGAGACCGCTGATGTCGCCTTGATGGACGACGATCTGCGCAAGATTCCTGCGTTTATCCGCCTGTCTCGCCAGACTTCCCATATCCTCACGCAAAATATCGCCCTGGCCCTGGTCATCAAGGCGATCTTTCTTGGGGTAACCTTCTTCGGGCTGGCCACTATGTGGATGGCAGTGTTTGCCGACATGGGCGTGGCCCTGCTGGTGGTGTTCAACGGTCTGCGCCTGCTGCGCAAATAAATCAAGAGAGGCTGATGTGCTGAGTGCCGAGCTGAAGGCTTTTTACATGGTCGCGCGTTTGGGCAGTATTACCCTGGCGGCGAAAAAGCTCGGCCTGAGCCAACCTACGGTGACCACCCAGATTCGCCACCTGGAGAGCCAGTATTCGGTCGAGTTGTTCTACCGCGGCGGGCGCCGCCTGACCGTCAGCGAGGAGGGCGCGCGCCTGCTGCCCATGGTCAAGACGCTGCTGCAGCAGGAAGCCGACATCGAGTTTTTCCTGCGCAACAGTGGTCAGGTCCAGGGTGCATTGCGCATCGCGGCGACTGCGCCGTACTACATCCTCGACTTGGTGAAAACCTTCCGCGAGCGGCTGCCCCAGGTGGACGTCTCGGTGGAAATCGGCAACTCCCAGCAGGTTCTCGAAGCGTTGGAGGAGTACCGGGTGGACCTGGCCGCGTCCTCGCAACTGGTGGAAGACGCCCGCCTGATCCGCCGGGTGCTGGGCACCGACCCATTGGTGCTGGCCGTGCACCGCAACCATCCGCTGGCGGTGCACGATCACGTGCCGCTGAGCGCCTTGGCCGGGCATACCTTGTTAATGCGCGAGAGCGGCTCGACCACCCGCCGCCTGACCGAAGAATTGCTCGCCAGTGCCGGGGTGAGTTTTGGCCCCCTGCTGGAAATCGGCAGCCGCGAATCGATTCGTGAGGCGGTGCTGCGCAATATCGGCATCAGCATCATCGCCCGCCAGGAAGTGCCCCATGACCCGCAACTACGGGTGTTGAGCATCGAGAACGCGCCGCAGATCGCGGAATACCTGTATTGCCTCAAGGAGCGCAAGAACGCGCGGTTGCCGGCGGCGTTTCTTGGCTTGGCGCAGGAGATGGCCCCGGCCTGATTTTGTTTGTGCCGGTACTGCCCGAGCGTTCGGCCCCTCGCTCAGCCTGCTAGCGATGGCTGACTCACTTGAACCAAAATCCCCCAATACCACTATCAGTGGTTTTTGCCTCACTGCCACACGAACTACGCATTCGCTCCCTAGGATGGCCGACATCTGCTTGATGAGGTCCGTCCATGAACCACTCGAATGCAACTGCCCAGGTATTTCCCGGCACCCCGATGAAGGTGCGCGGTATCGAGAAGCGCTTCGGCGCATTCACCGCGCTGGATAACGTGTCGCTGGACGTGCAGGCCGGTGAGCTGGTGTGCCTGCTCGGTCCCTCGGGCTGCGGCAAGACCACCTTGTTGCGCTGCATTGCCGGCCTCGAGCGCCAGGATAGCGGCGAGTTGTACCTGGGTGATCGTGACGTATCCCTACTGGCCCCACAGGCGCGGGACTACGGGATTCTGTTCCAGTCCTACGCGCTGTTCCCCAACCTCAGCGTCGAAGCCAACATTGCCTACGGCCTGGCCGGCAGTGGCCGCGAGCAAGTGCGTCAGCGTGTGGCGCAGATGCTTGAGCTGGTGGGCCTGACCGGCAGCGAAAAGAAATACCCCGGCCAGTTGTCTGGCGGCCAGCAACAGCGCGTGGCGCTGGCTCGGGCCCTGGCGCCGGCACCTTCACTGTTGCTGCTGGACGAGCCGATGTCGGCCCTCGATGCCCGGGTTCGCGAGCATCTGTGCACTGAGTTGCGCCAGCTGCAGCGCAGCCTGGGCATCACCACCCTGATGGTGACCCACAACCAGGACGAGGCCATGCTGATGGCCGACCGCATTGCCGTGATGAACAACGGCAAGGTCGAGCAGTACGCCACCCCGCAGGAAATCTATAACCGCCCGGCTACCCCATTCGTTGCCGAGTTCGTCGGCCAGGGCAACTGGTTGCCGTTCCAGCGCAGCAGTGACAGCCACGCCCAGGTCGGCGGGATGCCCGTGCGCCTGGCCGATAACAGCGGCAAGGCAGCGTCCGGCCGGCTCTTCTGTCGCCCGGAAGCCGTCAGCGTCAACCCGCTGGTGCATGAGGAAAACCTGTTCCCGGCCAAGGTGCGCGAGATCACCTTCCTGGGCAATCGCTGCCGCATGAGCTTTGAGCTCAACCATCTTCCGGGCCATGCGTTGCTCGCCGAACTGGCGCCCGAAGCCATGCAGCGCCTCGGTGCCCAGGACATCATGGTCGCCCTGCCTCCGCGCAGCCTGCAGGTGTTTGCCTGATGAGCGCGCAGATGGCCCTGCCGATTCCGCACAAGCAGGTTCGGCAGACTTCCCGGGCCCAGATCGGCGATCGGATTTTTGTGCTCGGCGGCAAGGTCCTGCTCCTGTGCCTGCTCAGCGTCGCGGTGTTGATGCCGTTGCTGGCGATCTTCTGGCGCGGCTTCAGCAACGATGCCGGGCAGGGCGGTGGCCTGGTCGCCGCCCGCGAGCTGCTGACCAGCGCCAACTTTCACTGGTTGCTCGGTAACAGCTTGAAAGTGTCCCTCAGCGTCGCGGCCATCGTGGTCCCGCTGGCCTACCTGTTTGCCTACGCCCTGCAACGCACGTTGATTCCCGGCAAGCCTGTCTGGCGCGGCCTGTCGCTGCTGCCGCTGATGGCGCCGTCGATGCTGCCGGGTATTGCGCTGGTCTACCTGTTCGGTAACCAGGGCCTGTTGCGGGGGCTGCTGTCGGACAATATCTACGGTTTTTGGGGCATCGTGCTGGGCGAGGTGATCTACACCTTTCCCCATGCCTTGATGATCCTGCTGTCGGCGCTGTCCCTGGCGGATGCGCGGCTGTTCGACGCTGCTTCGAGCATGGGCGCCAGTCCGTCCAGGGCCTTTCGCAGCATCACCTGGCCGGCGACCCGCCAGGCCGTTTTCGCCGCGTTCTGCCTGGTGTTCACCCTGACCATCACCGACTTCGGCGTACCGGTGGTGGTCGGTGGCGACTATCAGGTGTTGGCGCTGGAAGCCTACAAGGCGGTGGTCGGTCAGCAGCAATTCGGTCGCGGTGCGCTGATCGGTATGGTCCTGTTGGTGCCGGCACTGCTCAGCTTTGCGGTCGATGCCTGGTTGCGTCGCCGCCATGGCGACTCCATGAGCGGCCGGGCGCAAGTCTTCCAACCGGCGCCTTCGCGGCTGCGTGATGGCTGTTACCTGGGCATCGTGCTGGTGATCTGCGCTGTGCTGTTACTGGTGTTCGGCATGGCGGTGTACTCCTCGCTGGTGAAATTCTGGCCGTACAACCTGTCGTTGTCGCTCAAGCACTATCAGTTTGGCGACACCGCCGGTGGTGGCTGGCTGGCCTACGGCAATAGCGTGAAGATGGCCCTGTGCACGGCGTTGATCGGCAGCGGGCTGATTTTCACCGGCGCCTACCTGATGGAAAAAACCCGTGGCCAGCGTGGCCTGAACCTGGCGCTGCGCATGCTCAGCTTCGTGCCGATGGCGGTGCCGGGCTTGGTCCTGGGCCTGGGCTACGTATTCTTCTTCAACCTCAACGGCAACCCGCTGCATGTGTTCTACGGCACCATGACCCTGCTGGTGGTATGCACCATTGCGCACTACCTGACCACCGCCCAAATGACCGCCACTACCGCGCTGCGCCAACTCGACGCCGAGTTCGAAGCTGCCGCGCTGTCGCTCAAGGCGCCGCTGTACCGCCACTACCTGCGCGTCACCGTGCCGATCTGCCTGCCGGCGTTGCTGGACATCGTGCGCTACCTGTTCGTCTCGGCCATGACCACCGTCTCGGCGGCAATCTTCCTTTACAGCCCCGACACCATCCTTGCGGCGGTGGCGGTGCTGAACATGGATGACGCCGGCAACGTCGGCGGCGCGGCCGCCATGTCGACCCTGATCCTGTTCACCTCGGCGGGCGTGTCCTTGCTCCTGGCCTGGGCTTCGCGCGGTTTGCTGCGGCGCTCCCAGGCCTGGCGCCAGACCGCGCCCGGCAACTGAATCGACCCAACCCACAACCCTCTGATCCGCACCTGAAAGGAACCGCACCATGTTCAAGCCCTTGGCTCTAGCCGCTGCTGTCCTCACTGCTTTCAGCATGAACGCCTTCGCGGCGAAAACCGAACTGACTGTCTACACCGCACTGGAAGCCGAACAGCTGAAAACCTACAAGCAGGCGTTCGAAGCGGCCAACCCGGATGTCGAGATCAAGTGGGTACGTGACTCCACCGGCATCATCACCGCCAAGCTGCTGGCGGAAAAAGCCCGTCCGCAGGCGGATGCAGTCTGGGGCCTGGCGGCGTCGAGCCTGGCGATCCTCGATCAGCAAGGCATGCTGCAAAGCTACGCGCCGAAGGAGCTGGGCAAGATCGGCGGCAACTACCGCGATGCCGCCAACCCGCCAGCCTGGGTGGGCATGGACGTGTGGGCCGCGACCATCTGCTTCAACACCGTGGAAGCCGAGAAGCAGGGCCTGAGCAAGCCGGTGAGCTGGCAGGACCTGACCAAGCCTGAATACAAAGGCAAGATCGTCATGCCCAACCCGGCGTCCTCGGGTACCGGTTTCCTTGACGTCAGCGCCTGGCTGCAGACCTTTGGCGAGAAGCAGGGCTGGCAGTACATGGACGACCTGCACCAGAACATTGGCCAGTACGTTCACTCCGGCTCCAAGCCCTGCAAGCTGGCGGCGGCCGGGGAATTCCCGATCGGCATTTCCTTCGAATACCCGGCCGTGCAGTTGAAGCGCCAGGGCGCACCGCTGGACATCGTCCTGCCGAAAGAGGGCCTGGGCTGGGAAATCGAAGCCACCGCGGTCATCAAGGGCACGCCCCATGAAGAGGCTGCGAAGAAACTCGCCGACTTCTCCGCAAGCACCGCGGCAATGGAGCTGTACAAGGAAAACTTCGCCGTGCTCGCCCAGCCTGGCATCGCCAAGCCGCAGACCGAACTGCCGGCCGACTACGAGCAGCGCCTGATCAAGAACGACTTCGCCTGGGCCTCGAAAAACCGCGATGAGATCCTGACCGAGTGGCGCAAGCGGTATGACGGCAAGTCCGAGAAAGTGGCAGCCAAGTAAGCTCTCTATTGGCTGAGGGGCCCTATCGCGGGCAAGCGGAGCGCCGCCCCGCTTGCCCGCGAAGGCGGCTTTGAATTCAGGACATCTTTTAATGACACAACACAACGACCTGCTGATCGTCGGCGCCGGCATTCTCGGTTTGTCTCACGCCTATGCCGCCGCCAAACGTGGCCTCAAGGTCAGGGTCTTCGAGCGCAGCGCCACGCCTTTGGGCGCCTCGGTGCGCAACTTTGGCCAGGCCCTGGTCACCGGCCAGCCTCCCGGCCAGATGCTCGAGCTGGCCAAGGCCAGTCGCGAGATCTGGGGCCAATGGGCACAGCTCGCCGGTTTGCAGCTCAAGCGCAACGGCTCCTATTTGTTTGCCCGCACCGAAGCTGAAGAGCAGCTGTTATCAGCCTTCTGCGAAGGCCGCGCGATCGAGCACGGTTACCGCGTCGAACTGCTGCGCGGCGCGGCATTGCGTGACCTGTATGGCGGCCAGTTCAGCCATCATCGCGCGGCGTTGCATGGCCTGGACGATCAGCAACTGTATTCCCGCGAGGCCATCCCGGCCTTGATCGACTACCTGCGTCGGGAGTTGGCGGTCGAGTTCCACTTCTCGACCCTAGTGCGCGACGTCGAACCCGGGCGGGTGCACAGCACTGCGGGCAGCTTCAGTGGCGAGCAGATCATTGTCTGCTCCGGTCACGACTATCAAACCCTGCTGGCCGAGCCCATTGCCGCGCTCAAGCCACAGGTCTGTCGCTTGCAAATGCTCCGCGCCCGGCCGCTGATCGACCTCAACTTGCAACACGCCTTGCTCACCGGATTGAGCTGCGTGCACTACGGCGCTTTCGCCGACTTGCCGCAAGCGCAGGCCGTGCAGGCGCAGATTCTGCGTGAGACCCCGCACCTGCATGAACAGGGCATTCACCTGTTGATCAGCCCGACGCCCCATGGCGAACTGATCATCGGCGACTCCCACCATTACGGCAGCGATCCGTCGCCGTTCAATGCCGAGCAGGTGGATGACTGGATGCTCGAACTGGCCGAGCAGACCCTGGGTTGCAAGGTGCAGGTGGTCGAGCGCTGGCAGGGCGTCTATGGTGCTCAAGGGCCTACGCCCTTTTCGTTTCTGCAGGCCGCACCCGGCGTGCATGCGGCGTTGATGCACACCGGTGTGGGCATGAGTGTCGGGCCGGCGATGGCCGAACGTAATCTCAAGGCGATATTGGGGGAGCACTGATGGATCGCAATGAGCAGGTGATTGCCGAGGTGTTCGGCTTGTACGAGCGCTTCGGTGCCAGTGACTACATCGGCGAGCCGGTGTCGCAGATCGAGCACATGTCCCAGGCTGCCGAACTGGCCATGGCCGAGGGCTTCGACGATGAAGTAGTGCTGGCGGCGTTCTTCCACGATATCGGGCACATCTGCACCGAGAATGCCGAGAACATGGGCGGCTTCGGGGTAGTCAGCCACGAACGCCTCGGCGCCGACTACCTGCGTCGCCTGGGTTTTGGCGAGCGCATGGCGCGGCTGGTGGAGTATCACGTGCAAGCCAAGCGTTACCTGACGCTGACTGAGCCTGGGTACTACGAGCGCCTGAGCGAAGCCAGCCGTCGCACGCTGGAATATCAGGGCGGGGTGATGACACCCGCCGAAGCCGAAGCGTTCAAGCAGGACCCACTGTGCGCTGTCAGTTTGCGCATGCGCCAGTGGGATGAGCAGGCGAAGGAGATGCGGGTGCCGGTGATCGACCTGGACATGCTGAAAGAGAAGGCGTTGCAGTTGCTGAGCGCTGCGTGACCGTTCGCAAAGCAATTATGTGGCTGGTCGAAATCCTCTGCGAAAGTGAACCAGCTCGGGTCTTGGTAGGTGCATCCGGTGGCACTTGTTTTGTGCATTGGAGAACTGAGTGCTGTCTAAACCAGTTATCGTAAGAGGGGGGCATTCTGTTCTAGTACTTGTTCGGCAACGCTCCCATAGAATTCCCGGGTGATACTGAAGAACTGGCTTAGCCTTCCGCCAGTGGGGATAAGGTCAATACCCGCGAGGCAATGTAGATCCATTGTCTGATCAATATGCTCATCGAAAAGCTCTTCTAACTCGTCCCACCAGCGCTTACGCAAATCTTGAAGGTAGGAGCTATTCAGATTGAGCAAATCGATTGTGTATCGAGCCCGCTCTTCTTCCTGGCTCGACAATCCGTCAGCAGGGACTACACGCCCATCGGACAAATAGGCAAAAAAATGCTTACAGTCGGGTTGATGACACGAGACGAAGCGGCCCATGTCGACCCCGCTAGATTTGCCAAGCGCGTGCCCGCCGAAAAGTTCAGCTCGTTGCGCCTTGAACGCCTGCAGATCACTCACACTATCCAGTGCACTAGCTGCCAAATTGTCGTAAGCAAAGGTTCGTTGAGGATGCTGGCTCTTGTTTTCGACATGCTCTATGTGAAAGCCCAGTCCAGCCCGGTCAGGCCGGATTTCACTATAGCAGCACAGCCCGTATTGCTCTTCTAGCAGATGGTCCAGAACTTGGCTCTTATAGCCAAAGCTACTCCAACGAGTGGTTGCCGCATCGCTGGTTGTTGGCGGACTAGCATGTGAGTTGTTCAGCTGAAAAGGGCCGTATCCACGCTTAATAACAGACCTCATCCCTTCAACGCCTGTTGTCGTCTAATGCTGCGTTGAAGTCGTTGCAACTGAGGGTGCTGTTCGCCAAGCGTTGCGATCAGTCTCTGCATCAGGTCGATTACTGGTTGTTCTTCATACCGACCCTTGTCCACCCACTCTGTGAGTCTTAATAAATCGGGCTTTTCATCAACTGGCGGCTGCGGATCGACTTGCATCACACTGTGGAGAACGCTGTTGCTCGGCTCGCCGTAGGTCATGGCAAGGGGTTGGGAAGCGACCATTTGGCCGTGGGCATCTTTGCCAATCACCCTGATATTTTCACGCCGTACGGTGCTAAGAACCTGGGGACTATGCGTCGTTACAATGAATTGCATCGCGGGGAAAGCGGCCCGCAACCCCCCTATTATTGTTTGTTGCCAGTATGGGTGCAGAAACATATCCACTTCATCTATCAAGGCAATGCCAGGGGTTTCAAGCGCTGCTCGCTCACCGAGGTGTGGGTTGAGTTTGCATGCACGAAACGCGAGATCGGCAACCATGGCAATTGTGTTGCGCAGTCCATCGCTGAGCATGTCTACGGACAACACTCCATGCTCGGGGTGGTGCATGACCAATTGCTGGTGATGACTCTCACTGTACTCAAGGCTGTGCCAACCAGTCGGCGCCTTTATTAGTAGATCAATGGCATGTTTGATGGCCGTGATGACCCGCTCGAAGCGTTGTCCTGTATCGGACAATTTCGTACTGCGCTCCAGAGCAATTAGTTGTGCCTCACGATAGCTGCGATAGATCCAGCCGTACCAAGCGGTGAAGGTTTTGAAGCTGGACGAATAGGATAGGCAATTCAGGTATCCGGACGTTCGGGAGTACTCGCTTCTGTCGAGAGTGGTTTGGGCCGCAACAGAGGTGAAGCGGCCCTCGAACCAGAGTCGGGAAGTCCCTAAGTAGGTAACCATTGGCAGCGTTACATTGGTATCACCACGCACCTGTTCTTGCAGAGACTTACCATAGGACGTAAGGGCTTTGCTCCCTGTATCGCCGATGGTATTGGTACCCTTTTTCAGTCTCACGCGCTGCTGTAACCAATTGTTCGGCTCATTCATGTCCGCCCATGCTCCATAGGCTTCAATAGTGCTCGGCGTTTGAGGCTCCATGTTGCCAGTACTGAACTGAGTGAGACGCACATCTTCTATCTGAATAGTGGCAGATTTTCCAGTCTGACTGCCCAGGTCGAAGCCTTTGATGAATGGCCATAGTGCGACTCGGGCAGCATCTAGAATGGTAGTTTTACCGCCACCGTTGGAAGCAATTAGGATGGTCAGATGCGGATCGAAGTCGATCTCGAACTGTTCGAAGCAGCGATAGTTTTTTACTCGCAACTTGTCGAGCCTCACAGTATTTTCTCCGATTTCGTTATCTGGCCAAGCATAGGGAGTTCACCTTCGCGTTGCGGTTGGAGCAGCATACTAAAAGCGAGTCGCGAAACGCTAAACAAAGCTAGTGACAAAGGGTTAAGTTACCTTTTCGGCCAACAGCTCCACCTGCTCCTGGCGCTCGGCCTGGCTCAACTTGCCATGGGGATTGAGTGACGACCATTGCGGGTGCGCCCGAGCCTTGCTCAGGGCTTCGGGCAGCTTACCTTCGCGCCAGTCTTTATCCTGCGGCGTATCCACCTTGATGCTGTCCATCGCGGCATGCCCGCGCTGGTCGAGGGCCAGCACCAGTTGGCGCTGGCGCAGTGCCAATAGGCGCAACACGCTGTCGTCGACAGTCAGCTCGCGCTGGCCCTTGATCTTGCCCAGCAAACGACTGCCATAACTGCGTGCGGTTTGCAGGGCGCCGCCGGCAATGGCGCCGGCCAGCGCGGCTGCGCCGAGGGTCAGGCCGCCCACCAGCAGGTCGACGCCTGCCCCGGCCGCCGCTCCTGCGGCGATCCCGCTACCGACTCGCACTCCCAGTTGCTTGAGGGTTTCGGGGTTGAACAAATCATCGCCCCAGCGTCCGTCCAGCAGCGGCAAATCGCTGGCGGCGGCGTCCTGCGGGCGGAAGGCGTAGAGCTTGAGCAGCGCCTCGACGCAGCGCTGTTCGCGCTGGCGTACGGCTTTGCGCAGGTCGCTGATGGCCTGCTGTTCCTGCCCGGCGTCACTGGCCACGCTGCGGCGGCAGGCGGCGCAGTCGATCAGCAGTTCAGCGATCAAGCGGGCGGCACTTTGCTGGCGCGCCAGGCGTTGCGCCTGCTGGTCGGCGATCAGGCGCTCGAGTTGCCCGCGCGAGTTCTCCAGCATCAGCGCCAGGCTTTCATACAGCCGGCGTTCGCCGTCTTCCGGCGGCGCGACACTGTCAAAGCGCACCAGCGCATGCAGCCCCAGGCGCGCCAGGGCTTCACGCCAATCCGGTTCGCGATGGTCGGCGCTGCTGACGAAATTCAGCACCGGCAGCAGCGGCTTGCCGCAGCTGGCCAGCACCTGCAGTTCGTCGCGGTACTTGGCCAGCACCGGTTCGCGGGCATCGATCACATACAGCCCGGCGTCGGATGCCAGCAGTTGGCGCAGCACCTTGGCTTCCTGCTCAAAGCGCTGGCGCGCCTCGCTGCCGTCGAGGAAACGCGCCAGGCGCTCAGGGCCGTCGAGGCGTTCGCCGGGGCGTTCCAGGTGTTCGAGGTAGTCGAGCAGGGCGATCGCGTCTTCCAGGCCTGGCGTGTCGTAGAGCTCCAGCAGGGCCTGGCCATCGACCGACAAACGCGCGCCTTCGACATGCCGGGTGGTGCTGGGGCGATGGGACACTTCGCCAAAGCCGACATCCCGGGTCAGGGTGCGCAACAAGGAGGTTTTGCCGACGTTGGTGTGGCCGACTACGGCGAGCTTCAGCGGTTTTGGTTGAGCATCAGTCATGACCCGACTCCAGCCAGTTCATCGGTGCGCAATCGGCGAAGGGCAAGCCCAATTGCTGCAGGGCGGCATGCCAGTCCCCCAGGCGGTCGGCGTCCAACGCCTGGCCGGGCGGTGCCTGCAGCAGCCAGACACGGGTGGCGCTGGCGCTCTGGGCCAGTTCGGCGATCAGCGCCAGGCTGCCGCGATCCGGAGAGCGCCGGGGGTCGCACGCGATCAGCAGGCGGGCTGGCGGGAAGCGGGTCAGTTGTTCGAGAAGCTTTTGCCGCGACTCGCGGCTGTCGAGGATCCCGGCATCCTTGACGTTCTTCGCCAGGGCCGGCGGCCACGGGCGCTGGTCGTCCAGCTCGATGGCTACCAACAGCGCGCCGTCACTGTGCAGGGCGCTGCTCGCGCTTTCGACCTGATGCAGGCGCTCTGGCGCGGCATCGCTGACGCCGAGGCGCTCGCTGCTGGGCATCAGGCGTTCACGCAATTGGGCGTAGCCGGGCAATTTCAGGTCCAGTTGCAAGCCCGCGCGGCCACGGCTCCAGCGCCACAGGCACAGCAGGGTCAGCAGCAGGCGCGGCAATGCACCGTACACCAGCACCACGCCGACCAGCCAGCCGGCCCAGGCTTGGCGGGCGCTTTCAAGGTTCAGGGCGGCGTCACCGCTGGCGCGGATCATCTCTTCGGTAGGCACGCTGAACCCCAGCAGTGCAGGCAGGGCACCGAGGGCCTGGGTCAGGGCGACGAAGGTTTCGCCGCTGAGGATGGTGGTCTCCCAGACAAACCCGTAGCGCCGGGTCGCCATCAGCGTCAGGACCATGACCAGCGCACTGAGCATCACCACCAGCCACAGGCCATTGACCAGCAGGCCCAGCAACCAGCGATTGAGTTTGTGCCGTTGTAGCAACAGCAGCAGGGCCGGCGCCAGGTGGGCGGCCTTGGCATCGCGGGCGAGTTTTTCACTGAGCCACAGCCACAGGCGCCCGAGGGTGGCGCCGTAGTCGGCGGCGAGGATCAGCCCCGAGGCCCAACTGAGCAGCAGAATCAGGTTCAGCCCGAGCAGGCTGCCCAGGGCCCAGAACACATTGACCGGAGCCTGGCCATCGCCCAGGGCGGCAAATGCCAGGCCGGCGCCACTGAGGATCGCCAGCACGGCCAGGACCAGCAGTGCCAGGCGCGCGCCTTGTAGCCAATGGCGCAGGGCCGCGGTCAGGCCATCGCGTTCGGCCAGCCAGTGTGCACGGGCCTGGATGCGGCTGGGCAGGTCGCCACCGGCATTGCGGGCCAGGCGGTTGGCTTGCGAATCCTCCAGGGCGCCGGCGTGTTCCTCGCGCAGACGGATGGTTTCGGTTAGCCAGAGTGTGTGCAGATCAGTCACGCGTCATCCCGTCGCTTAAGTGAGTGCTGAGCATAACCGCTGTGGCGCTTATCGGGGAAAGCGAGGCTCTGGTATCCTCCTCGCCATGAAAAAAACACTCCCCCTCAGCCTGATCGCAGCCCTCGGTGAAAACCGCGTGATCGGCGTCGACAACAGCATGCCCTGGCACTTGCCGGGGGATTTCAAATACTTCAAGGCCACTACCCTGGGCAAGCCGATCATCATGGGTCGCAAGACCTGGGATTCCCTCGGTCGCCCACTGCCGGGGCGGTTGAACATCGTGGTCAGTCGCCAGGCCGACTTGCAGCTGGAGGGTGCCGAGGTCTATCCGTCGCTGGAAGCCGCCGTCGAGCGAGCGCAGGAATGGGCGCTGGAACAAGGTGTCGATGAGCTGATGCTGATTGGCGGTGCGCAACTGTATGCGCAAGGATTGGCCCAGGCCGATCGGCTGTACCTGACCCGCGTGGCGCTGAGCCCCGAGGGTGATGCGTGGTTTCCGGAGTTTGAGTTGAACCAGTGGAAACTGGTGTCGAATGCGCTGAATCCGGCCGAAGGCGACAAACCGGCGTACAGCTTCGAAATCTGGGAGAAAGCCTAAAAGCATCGCGGGCAAGCCCGCTCCCACAGGGATCTGCGGTGAACACATATTTGTGTTCGACCAAGACCCATGTGGGAGCGGGCTTGCCCGCGATGAGGCCCGCTCAGCCGCTCAAAGACTCAAGCGTGCGCCAACTCCTCATGCTCATCAGCCAGCAGCACGTCTTTATCCGTCTGTTGCATGATCTGGCTGGTAATCGCCCCGGCTGTCATCGAACCACTGACGTTCAGCGCCGTGCGGCCCATGTCGATCAGCGGCTCGACGGAAATCAGCAACGCCACCAAAGACACCGGCAAACCCATGGCCGGCAACACGATCAGCGCGGCGAAGGTTGCGCCACCGCCGACCCCGGCCACCCCGGCCGAACTCAACGTCACAATCGCCACCAACGTTGCGATCCACAGCGGGTCGAGCGGGTTGATGCCCACGGTCGGGGCGACCATCACCGCCAACATCGCCGGATAGAGACCAGCGCAGCCGTTCTGGCCAATGGTGGCGCCAAACGAAGCGGCGAAGCTGGCGATCGACTGCGGGATCCCCAGGCGGCGGGTTTGCGCTTCGATGCTCAGCGGGATGCTCGCGGCGCTGGAGCGGCTGGTGAAGGCGAAGGTCAGTACCGGCCAGACCTTGCGGAAAAAGCGCAGCGGGTTGATCCCGGCCAGCGCCACCAGCAGGCCGTGGACTACAAACATCAGGCCCAGGCCCAGGTACGACACCACCACAAAACTGCCGAGCTTGATGATGTCCTGCAGGTTGGAACCGGCGACCACTTTGGTCATCAGCGCCAGCACACCGTAGGGGGTCAACTTCATCACCAGGCGTACCAGGCGCATCACCCAGGCTTGCAGGGTGTCGATGGCGTTGATCACTTTCTGACCTTTTTCCACGTCATCCTTGAGCAGTTGCAGGGCTGCAATACCGAGGAAGGCGGCAAAAATCACCACGCTGATGATCGACGTCGGCTTGGCACGGGCCAGGTCGGCGAACGGGTTCTGCGGGATGAACGACAGCAGCAACTGCGGCACATTCAGGTCGGCAACCTTGCCCGCGTAGTCGCTCTGGATGGTTTGCAGGCGCGCCATTTCCTGGGTGCCGGCGACCAGGCCTTCGGCGGTCAGGCCGAACAGGTTGGTCAGGCCGATGCCGATCAGCGCCGCGATAGCGGTGGTGAACAGCAGGGTGCCGATGGTCAGGAAGCTGATCTTGCCCAGGGAGGACGCGTTGTGCAGCCTGGCAACAGCACTGAGGATCGAAGCAAATACCAGGGGGATCACGATCATTTGCAGCAATTGCACGTAACCGTTACCCACCAGGTCGAACCAGCTGATGGAGGCTTTGAGCACTGGATTGCCTGCACCGTAAATCGTGTGCAAGGCCACGCCAAACGCCACGCCCATGACCAGCGCCAGCAGCACTTTCTTGGCCAGGCTCCAGGTGGTGTGGCGGGTTTGTGCCAGGCCAAACAGCAAGGCCAGGAACACCAGCAGATTGAGGATCAGCGGCAGATTCATCGAGACTCCAAAAAAGACTTGTGCCAATCGCCTCGCGGGGCAATTGCGAACCGGCAAGCCTAACAGCTTGATATCTATAAAATTAATACCAAAAACGCATGGTGACTGTCGTTTTTGGAATAAGCGCCTGACGCTGTCGGTTATGCCGGTGACGGAATCAGCACGCAAGCGGTCGTGCTCAGACGAGGACTGTCATGCAGATTTGTTAGCGTCGATGGCTTTCATTCAGGGAGAAATGCACATGAAAGTCGCTACGCAAGTGTTAGCCGTCGCCATGTGCCTGGGCCTTGCCGGCCAGGTGTTCGCCACCGATCTCAAACATTGGCCCGAGGCACAGGCCAAGCAACTGGACGCGATGATCGCGGCCAACGCCAACAAGGGTAACTACGCGGTGTTCGACATGGACAACACCAGCTACCGCTACGACCTGGAAGAGTCGCTGTTGCCGTTCATGGAAAACAAAGGCCTGATCACCCGCGAGAAGCTGGACCCCTCCCTGAAGCTGATCCCGTTCAAGGACACCGCCGAACACCAGGAAAGCCTGTTCAGTTACTACTACCGGCTGTGCGAGCTCGATGACATGGTCTGCTACCCATGGGTCGCCCAGGTCTTTTCCGGTTTCACCCTCAAGGAACTCAAGGGCTACGTCGACGAGTTGATGGCCTCCGGCAAGCCGGTGCCTAGCACCTATTACGAAGGCGACGTGGTCAAGACCATCGAGGTCAACCCGCCGAAGATCTTCACCGGGCAAGCCGAGCTGTACAACAAGCTGATGGAAAACGGCATCGAGGTCTACGTGATGACCGCCGCCTCGGAAGAGCTGGTGCGCATGGTCGCCTCCGATCCCAAGTATGGCTACAACGTCAAACCGCAAAACGTGATCGGCGTGACGATGCTGCTCAAGGACCGCAAAAGCGGCGAGCTGACCACCGCGCGCAAGCAGATCACGGCCGGCAAGTACGACGAGAAGGCCAACCTGGGCCTGGAGCTGACCCCATACCTGTGGACCCCTGCGACCTGGATGGCCGGCAAGCAGGCCGCCATCCTGACCTACATCGACGAGTGGAAAAAACCAGTGCTGGTGGGCGGCGACACTCCGACCAGCGACGGCTACATGCTGTTTCACAGTGTCGACGTGGCCAAGGGCGGCATCCACCTGTGGGTCAACCGCAAGGACAAATACATGGCCCAGATCAACGGCATGATGGCCAAGCACGCTGCGGCCCAGGCCAAAGAAGGGCTGCCGGTGACGGCGGACAAGAACTGGGTGATCGTCAAGCCGGAGGAAATCCAGTAAGGATTTGCTTCACTGTAGGAGCGAGCCTGCTCGCAATGGTCGTCAACGATAACGCTGGAAGCCTGATACCCCGCGGTGCTCTCAGGTTTTTCGCGAGCAGGCTCGCTCCTACAGTTGACCGGATGTTGTCCAAAAAAATACCCCGCACTTGGCGGGGTATTTTTTTGTTCAACGGCTAACGATCACAGCCCGTCGAGCATCGCCTTGTTGCGCACGGCACCCTTGTCGGCGCTGGTGGCCAGCAGGGCGTAGGCTTTCAGTGCGGTGGTCACTTTACGTGGGCGCACTTCAACCGGCTTCCAGCCTTTTTTGTCCTGCTCGACGCGGCGTGCCGCCAGTTCTTCATCGCTGACCAACAGGTTGATCGAGCGGTTGGGAATGTCGATCAACACTTTGTCGCCATCCTGCACCAGGCCAATCGCACCGCCGGCAGCGGCTTCTGGCGAAGCGTGGCCGATGGACAGGCCCGAGGTGCCGCCGGAGAAGCGACCGTCGGTGAGCAGGGCGCAGGCTTTGCCCAGGCCCTTGGACTTGAGGTAGGAGGTCGGATAGAGCATTTCCTGCATGCCCGGGCCGCCTTTCGGGCCTTCGTAACGGATGATCACGATGTCGCCTTCTTTGACTTCGTCGGCGAGGATGCCGCGCACCGAGCTGTCCTGGCTTTCGTAGATTTTGGCGCGACCTTCGAACACGTGGATCGACTCGTCGACACCGGCGGTTTTCACCACGCAGCCGTCCAGGGCGATGTTGCCGTACAGCACGGCCAGGCCGCCTTCTTGCGAGTAGGCATGCTCGACACTGCGAATACAGCCGTTTTCACGGTCGTCGTCCAGGGTTTCCCAACGGGTCGACTGGCTGAATGCGGTCTGGGTCGGGATGCCCGCCGGGCCGGCCTTGAAGAAGTGGTGCACGGCTTCGTCGGTGGTCTGGGTGATGTCCCACTTGGCGATGCCTTCGGCCATGCTCTTGCTGTGCACGGTCGGCAGCTCGGTGTGCAGCAGGCCACCACGGGCCAGCGAGCCTAAGATCGAGAAGATCCCGCCGGCGCGGTGCACGTCTTCCATGTGGTACTTCTGGATGTTCGGCGCGACCTTGCACAGTTGCGGTACGTGGCGCGACAGGCGGTCGATGTCCTTCAGGTCGAAGTCGATCTCGGCTTCCTGGGCTGCGGCCAGCAAGTGCAGGATGGTGTTGGTGGAACCGCCCATGGCGATGTCCAGCGTCATGGCGTTTTCGAACGCCTTGAAGTTGGCGATATTGCGCGGCAGTACCGAGTCGTCGTTGTCACCGTAGTAGCGTTTGCACAGTTCGACGATGGTGCGCCCGGCTTGCAGGAACAGCTGTTCGCGGTCGCTGTGGGTGGCCAGGGTCGAGCCGTTACCCGGCAGCGCGAGGCCGAGGGCTTCAACCAGGCAGTTCATCGAGTTGGCGGTGAACATGCCGGAGCACGAGCCGCACGTCGGGCAGGCGCTGCGCTCGTACTCAGCGACTTTCTCGTCAGAAGCGCTGGAGTCGGCGGCGATCACCATGGCGTCAACCAGGTCCAGGCCGTGGGAGGCGAGCTTGGTCTTGCCGGCTTCCATCGGACCGCCGGAAACGAAGATCACCGGGATGTTCAGGCGCAAGGCGGCCATCAGCATGCCGGGGGTGATCTTGTCGCAGTTGGAGATGCAGACGATCGCGTCGGCGCAGTGGGCGTTGACCATGTACTCGACGGAGTCGGCGATGATCTCGCGGCTCGGCAGCGAATAGAGCATGCCGTCGTGACCCATGGCGATGCCGTCATCGACTGCAATGGTGTTGAATTCCTTGGCCACACCGCCAGCGCGCTCGATCTCGCGGGCAACCAGTTGACCCAGGTCCTTGAGGTGCACGTGGCCCGGGACGAATTGGGTAAAGGAGTTGGCAATGGCGATGATCGGCTTTTTGAAGTCGTCATCTTTCATCCCCGTGGCGCGCCACAGAGCGCGAGCACCGGCCATGTTGCGACCGTGGGTGGATGTTTTCGAGCGGTAATCTGGCATGAAGCACTCCGGGCGGCTAATCAGGTATCAAAAGGGAAGTGAGCTTCTATTGACGTCTGGAACACTCAGAAATAGCCGGGTGTCCGGAAGTTGCCGAGAACTTTGCGGGATCGCCGCGCGCTTCAGCTTGAGCTCATAAACCCGCCGGGGGATGACTGGCGATGAATAGGGCCGATTCTACACCGCTGGCGGCTGGAGGGAATGGCTGCAAGCATTCACAAGACGTTTGGCGACCACCCCCGTAGGAGCGAGCTCGCTCGCGATGAACCCGAGAACGCCGCGGGGTGTCAGGTTCCCCGCGTTATCGTTGACCACCATCGCGAGCGAGCTCGCTCCTACAGTATTAAATCCACATGGCATCCCACAGGGGGTAGTCTCCAACTCGAGTCACAAGCCCGGCGCGCAAAGGGTTGGCGATGATGTATCGGGCGATGGCTTTCAGGTCTTCCTCGCGACGCAAGGCCCGATCGAAGTAACCCTTTTGCCATAGTGTTTCGTGGCGACCTCTTTGCTGGTTGATGGCGCGAGCACTTCTGGATTTGGCTGCTTGCATCAGTCTCGGCAAATCACCGTTGTGCAATTCAACCAGCCAATGAAAGTGATCCGGCATGACGACCCAGGCTATTGAGGTGGCATTGCCGGCTTCATGAGCTCTTCTGAATTCACTCACTACCAAGCGTCCAACGTACAAATCATTGAAGATCGGTTGTCGTTCATGGGTGACAGCGGTCAGGTGATAGATACGACCGGATTGCGAGTGCCGACCTGTGCGTAATCGATGGGCTTTTGGCGTGTTGGACATTCCGTTGTCCTCTTCGGTGATGGGAAGAGAAAACGGTAGGCGTGGGGTGGGAGGTTGTCGCTTCGGCAGTGGATCAGAATGTGTCCTGCACCTGGAGCGAGCCTGCTCGCGATGAGTTCAATGACACCGCGGGGTATCAGGTTCCCCGCGTTATCGTTGACCTCCATCGCGAGCAAGCCGCAAGCGAGCAAGCCGCAAGCGGGCGCCGCAAGCGGGCGCCGCAAGCGGGCGCCGCAAGCGGGCGCCGCAAGCGGGCGCCGCAAGCGGGCGCTCGCTCCTACATAGGTTTTGCGTTATCAGCTGTTGGGAAGCAGCCGGCAGGTGATGCTCTTGATGTAGCGGGTTTCAGCAATGGCCGGGTGTACCGGGTGGTCCGGGCCCTGGCCGCCGCGTTCCAGCAGCTGGATGTTGCGGTCCAGGTGGCGGGCGCTGGTCAGCAGGATGTTCTGCAGATCATCTTCGGGCAGGTGCATCGAGCACGAGGCGCTGACCAGGATGCCGTCCTTGTTGAGCAGGCGCATGGCTTGCTCGTTCAGGCGACGGTAGGCGCCTTCGCCGTTCTTCATGTCTTTCTTGCGTTTGATGAAGGCCGGCGGGTCGGCCACGATCACGTCGAAACGTTCTTCGCTGGCTTTCAACTCTTTCAGGGCTTCGAATACGTCGCCCTCGATGCAGGTCATTTTGTCGGCAAAGCCGTTCAGCGCAGCGTTGCGCTCAACGCCGTCGAGGGCGAAGGCCGAGGCGTCGACGCAGAACACTTCGCTGGCGCCGAATGCGGCAGCCTGCACGCCCCAGCCACCGATGTAGCTGTACAGGTCCAGTACACGCTTGCCTTTGGCGTACGGGGCCAGGCGGGCACGGTTCATGCGGTGGTCGTAGAACCAGCCGGTTTTCTGGCCCTGAATGACCGGCGCTTCGAATTTCACCCCGTTCTCTTCCAGGGCGACCCACTCCGGCACCAGGCCGAACACGGTGTCGACGTAGCGCTCGAGGCCTTCGGCGTCGCGCGCGGCGGAGTCATTCTTGAACAGAATGCCGCTCGGCTTGAGCACTTGGGTCAACGCGGCGATCACGTCGTCTTTATGGGTTTCCATGGTCGCCGAGGCGATCTGCACCACCAGGATGTCGCCGAAACGGTCGACTACCAAGCCCGGCAGCAGGTCGGAATCGCCGTAGACCAGGCGGTAGAACGGCTTGTCGAACAGGCGCTCGCGCAGCGACAGGGCGACGTTCAGGCGGTGCACCAGCAGCGACTTGTCCAGTGGCAGCTTGATGTCGCGCGACAGCAGGCGGGCGCAGATCAGGTTGTTCGGGCTCATGGCGACGATGCCCAGCGGCTTGCCACCGGCGGCTTCCAGGATCGCCTGGTCGCCGGCCTTGAAGCCGTGCAGCGGGGTGGCGGCTACGTCGATTTCGTTACTGTAGACCCACAGGTGGCCGGCGCGCAGGCGACGGTCGGCATTGGCTTTGAGGCGCAAGCTTGGCAGGGACATGACGTCGCTCCAGAAAAAAGAGCGGGAGTATACCCTGTTGCGCAGCCGTTGGCGGGCTCACCGGATGGACTGCGGGAGCGGTTTGAGGTGTCGGCAACCTGCGCTTAAGGGGTAGAATCGCCGCCTGCCCAGAGTGAGTACTTATGTCCCAAGAGCTATCTTCCGAACAGATTCAGCAGGCCCTGCAAGGCATCAGCGTTCCGCCTCAACCGCAAATCATGGTGGATTTGCAGATGGAACAGTACATGCCGGACCCGGACCTTGAAGTGATCGCGAAGCTGATCTCCCAGGACCCGGGTCTCTCCGGCGCGTTGTTGAAAATCGTCAACTCGCCGTATTTCGGCCTGAGCAACAAGATTGCCTCGATCCAGCGGGCGGTGAACCTGTTGGGCAGCCGCTCGGTGATCAACATGATCAACGCGCAGTCGATCAAGGGTGAGATGAATGACGACACCATCGTCACCCTCAACCGTTTCTGGGACACGGCGCAGGACGTGGCCATGACCAGCCTCAGCCTGGCCAAGCGCATCGGCTCGCAAGCGGTGGACGAAGCCTATGCCCTGGGGCTGTTCCACGACTGTGGCGTGCCGCTGATGCTCAAGCGCTTCCCCAACTATATGGCGGTGCTGGAACAGGCCTATGCCAACGCCGGCGTCGATTGCCGGGTGGTGGACACGGAAAACCATGCGTTCAACACCAACCATGCGGTGGTCGGCTACTACACGGCAAAGTCCTGGCGCCTGCCGGAACATGTCAGCCACGCCATCGCCAATCACCACAACGCCCTGGCGATCTTCAGTGACGAGTCCTCGCGCAACAGTCAGTTGAAGAACCTGCTGGCGATCCTCAAGATGGCGGAACACATCTGTGCCTCGTACCGGGTCTTGGGCAACCAGACCGAAGACCATGAGTGGGACAGCATCGGTCACCTGGTGCTCGACTATGTCGGCCTCTCGGACTACGACTTCGAGAACCTCAAACAGACGATCCGTGAACTCGGCGCGCACCATTGAGCGCCGGACCTTTCCTGAGCCGAGTACGCCATGCCTGAATTACCGGAAGTCGAAACCACCCGCCGCGGGATTGCGCCCTACCTGGAAGGCCAGCGCGTCAGCCGGGTGGTGGTGCGTGAGCGGCGCCTGCGCTGGCCGATCCCCGAAGACCTCGATGTGCGCCTTTCCGGGCAGCGCATTGTGCTGGTGGAGCGGCGTGCCAAGTATTTGCTGATCAACGCCGAGGTCGGCACCTTGATCAGTCACCTGGGCATGTCGGGGAATCTACGCCTGGTGGAAATCGGCCTGCCGGCGGCCAAGCATGAGCATGTGGACATCGAGCTGGAGTCCGGCCTGGCCCTGCGCTACACCGACCCGCGCCGTTTCGGGGCGATGCTCTGGAGCCTTGACCCGCTCAACCACGAACTGCTGCTGCGCCTGGGGCCGGAGCCGCTGACGGACCTGTTCGACGGCGATCGCCTGTTTCAACTGTCACGTGGGCGCTCGATGGCGGTCAAGCCGTTCATCATGGACAACGCGGTGGTGGTGGGGGTCGGCAATATTTACGCGACCGAAGCGCTGTTCGCCGCCGGGATCGACCCGCGCCGCGAGGCCAAGGGCATCTCCCGGGCGCGTTACCTGAAGCTGGCGATCGAGATCAAGCGCATCCTGGCCGCCGCCATCGAGCGCGGCGGCACCACTTTGCGCGACTTTGTCGGCGGCGACGGCCAGCCGGGCTATTTCCAGCAGGAGCTGTTCGTCTATGGCCGCGGCGGCGAGGGCTGCAAGGTCTGCGGGACAGAACTTCGCGAGGTGAAGCTGGGGCAGCGGGCGAGTGTGTTTTGCCCCAGGTGCCAGCGCTGATCCAGATGTGGCGGTGAGGTTGCTTATGGCCTCATCGCGAGCAGGCTCGCGATTCCTTACGCCTTGCCGGTAATGATCCGGTACTTTTCCATCAACTGCTCTTCAGTTTCCGGATGGGCTTCGTCCAGCGGAATGCAATCGACCGGGCAGACCTGCTGGCATTGCGGCTCGTCATAGTGGCCGACGCACTGGGTGCACAGGTTCGGGTCGATCACGTAGATCTCTTCGCCCTGGGAGATGGCGGCGTTCGGGCACTCGGGTTCGCAGACGTCGCAGTTAATGCAATCGTCGGTGATGATCAGGGACATTGGGGACTCCAGCCAGGGTCGTCGGCCCGGGCATCTGAAAACTAATGCGCACAATTGTGCCGCATTGACGCTGTAGGAGCGAGCTTGCTCGCGAAAAACGTCAGGGCGCTGTGTACTTTCTGATAGCACTGCGTAATCGTTGACGTTTTTCGCTGGCAAGCCAGCTCCTACAGTCGGGGTCTATTTCTTGAACCGGAGTGTAAGAGCATCGGCCACGGCCGGGTGGACGAATTTAGTGATATCGCCGCCCAGGGCTGCAATTTCACGGACCAGCGTCGAAGAAATAAACGAATAGCGCTCGGACGGCGTCAGGAACAGGCTTTCCACGTCCGGGGCCAACTGGCGGTTCATGTTGGCCAGCTGGAATTCGTACTCGAAATCCGACACCGCACGCAAACCACGCAGGAATACATTGGCATTCTGCTCTTTGGCGAAGTGCGCCAACAGCGTCGAAAAGCCGACGACTTCGACGTTCGGCAGATGCTTGGTGACCTCGCGGGCCAGCTCCACACGCTGTTCCAGGGGGAATAGCGGGTTTTTCTTGGGGCTGGCGGCGACAGCAATGATCACATGATCGAACAGGCGCGCGGCGCGTTCGACCAGATCGCCATGGCCCTTGGTAATAGGGTCGAAGGTACCTGGGTACAACACTCGGTTCATCGCGTCGTCCTGGCGGGAATCCGTTGGGGAGTCGGATGGTATCGCAGCCTTCCCGGTCGGCCAAGTCGCCATTGGGCTAAGAACGCACTATAGACCAGGCGAATATGCAGTTTTTTCATGGATTTCGCAGGCGTTCGGCCAGTGCGCTGGCCAATTGCGCGGTCAGCCCGTAGACCGATAGTTGCGGGTTGGCGCCAATGCTGGTGGGGAACAGCGAGCCGTCATGCACCGACAGATTGCGCAGTTGATGATGTCGTCCGAGGCTGTCGGTCACGGCGTGGGTCGGGTCTTCACCCATGGCGCAACCGCCCATGACGTGGGCGCTGCCCAGGCGGGTGCGATACAGCTCCAGGCTCAGGCCGTCGATCAACGTGCGGGCTTCGGTGAGACTGTTGACGTAGCGCGCATCGGCGTGCATCGGCATGACGGCCTTGGCGCCACCGGCGAACTGGATCTCGGCCATGCTGTGAAAGGCCCGGCGTAGGCCGTCCCAGGCGTAGTCGGAAACCTGATAGTCGAGCACTGGCGTGCCGTCGCCGCGCAACTCGACGCTGCCGCCGCTGCTGTCCGGGTGGAAACCGTCACGCAGCAGGGCGAGCATGGCGTGGGTATGGGGCAGTTGCTGCATGTGCGCGGCGTTCTCGGCGCCGAAGCCGCCGAGCAGGGTCGCGGCCAGCGCCGGGTGCAGCGGCGGCACTTCGAGCTTGTAGGACATTTTGCCGGTGGCGCCGTCCTGCCATTGAAAGTGGTCGGAGTAAATCGACTGCGGCGCGCCGTAGAACGGGTTGATGACTTCATCGAACAGCCCGGCAGACATGTTCACCAGGTGCAGGAAGGTGCGTTTGCCGAGGCGCTCGTGAGGGTCGGGTGCCTTGGAACGCAGCAACAGCCCCGGGCTGTTGATCCCGCCACCGGCCAGCACATAGTGCCGTGCCTTGACGGTAATGGTGCGACCAGTGGGCGCCACGCAGCGTTCATCCATGGCCACGCACAGCAGGCCGGTGACCTGGTCGTCCTTGATCAACAGCTGTTCGGCGCGAGCCAGGTACAGCAGCTCGCCGCCTTTTTCCAGGGTCGCGGGAATGGTGGTGACCATCATCGACTGTTTGGCGTTGGTCGGGCAGCCCATGCCGCAATAACCGAGGTTCCAGCACCCGCGCACGTTGCGCGGAATCACGTGCCAGCTGTAGCCGAGTTGCTCGCAGCCTTTCTTGATCACTTCGTTGTTGGCATTGGGTGGCACCAGCCAGGGTGCGACGCCGAGGCGTTGTTCCATTTTTTCGAACCAGGGCGCCATGTCCGCCGGGCTATGGCCCTTGACGGCATGCTCCCTGGCCCAGTGTTCGAGGGTCGGCTCGGGGGTGCGAAAGCTCGAGGTCCAGTTGATCAGCGTCGTGCCACCTACCGCGCGGCCCTGCAGGATGGTGATCGCACCGTCCTTGCTCATGCGGCCGATGCCCTCCTGGTAGAGGTTGGCGTAGGCCTGGTCTTCGAGCATCTTGAAGTCGCTGCTGGTCTTGAGCTGGCCTTCTTCGATCAGCAGCACCTTGTAGCCGGCCGCACTGAGGATCTCGGCCGTGGTGCCACCGCCCGCGCCGCTGCCAATGATGGCGATGTCGGCTTCCAGGGTCAGGTCATTGGCCAGTTGTGAGCCGTTGTAGGTTTTCCAGCCGCGGGCCATGCCTTCGCGAAACGGATCGGGTACGGGCATCTGGGGCTCTCTTATATTTATCAGGTGGTGAAGGTGCCTGGATCTCAGACTTTCGGTGGCCCGGGATAGCCGCAATGGGCCCACGATTCGGCGCGGCTGTACCATGCCATCATCACCAGTTGCAGGATCGAACTGTGGCCCATGCGCAGCAGGCTTAACGAGCTGTTCTGCCAGCGTTGCAGGAAGTGGCGGATGGCCTCGCTGCTGGCATTTTCCCAACTGCCCCAGATTCCGGTCAGTGGCCCGCGGGTGACCGCCATGCCCAGCACGTCAAACAGTTGCTGGGTCAGCTTGAGCATTTCTGGCGACAAGTGATCGAGGCCGTGGTCCAGGCTGCGCAGGGTTTGTTCGGTAGCGGCGGGGAGTTTTTCGGCCACCACGGCGCCCTCGAGCATCACCGGCAACAGCGCCCGCAAAAAACTCAGGTCAGTGTCGCGGATAATCGCAAACCCGTTGGCCGGGCTGCTGGCCGAGCAACCGCTGAGGCTGGCGCCCAGGCCTGCGGTGGCGAGGAAGGCGCTGGCGCCGAGACTGAATTTGAGCAGGCCGCGCCGTGACAGCGCGGGGGCATCGCAAAAGCGTGGGTTCATTATTGTTGTTACCCGGCAGTGAAGGGTCAGCGGATGAACAGTTTCTGGATCAGCTTCTGGATCGACTTGCCATAGGGTGGGTAGATCAACTTGGCCGCGTTGAAGCGCTGCTTGATCAGCACGCCCTTGGCTTTGCTGAATGTCAGGAAACCTTCCCTGCCGTGGTAATGGCCCATGCCGGAAGCGCCGATACCGCCAAACGGCATGTCGTCCTGGGCAACGTGCAGCAGGGTGTCGTTGAGGCAGACCCCGCCGGAATGGGTTTCCTGGAGTACGCGATTCTGTTCGGCCTTGTTGTAGCCAAAGTAGTAAAGCGCCAGTGGACGTGGTCGTTGATTGATGTAGGCAAATGCCTGGTCCAGGGTCGTGTAGGGCACCACTGGCAGCAGCGGGCCGAAGATTTCGTCCTGCATCACGATCATCTCGTCGCTGACATTCAGCAGCACGCTGTGGCCCATGCGCCGGTCCTGGTCTTGCTCGAACAGCGGGATCAACTGTGCGCCCTTGGCGCTCGCGTCACTCAGGTAGCTGTGCAGTCGCGCCAGTTGGCGTGGGTTGATGATGGCGGTGTAGTCGGGGTTGTCCGCCAAGGTCGGGTAGAAGCCACGTACCGCCTGGCGATAGGCCTCGACGAAGGATTCAACCCGGTCCTGCGGCACCAGCACATAGTCCGGAGCGACACAGGTTTGCCCGGCGTTCAGGGTTTTGCCGAAGGCGATGCGTTCGGCGGCATCCTTGAGCGGCACGTCGTGGGAGACGATGGCCGGGGATTTGCCACCCAGTTCCAGGGTCACCGGTGTCAGGTTCTCGGCCGCCGCGCGCATCACGTGTTTGCCGATGCTGGTGGCGCCAGTGAACAGCAGGTGGTCGAACGGCAGTTGGGAAAACGCCACGCCCACATCGGCCTCGCCCAGCACCACGGTCACCAGGTCCTGAGGGAAGATCTTGGCCAGCAGGAATTTAAGCAGCTCGCCGGTGGCCGGCGTGGATTCGCTGAGCTTGAGCATCACTCGGTTGCCCGCAGACAGGGCGCCGACCAGCGGGCCGATGGCCAGGTAGAGCGGGTAGTTCCACGGCACGATGACCCCGACGACCCCCAGCGGTTGGTAGACCACCTTGGCCTTGGCCGGCTGGAACGCCACGCCTACTTTGCGTGGCGAGGCTTTCATCCAGCCCTTGAGGTGTTTGCTGGCGTAATGAATGCAGTGCAGGCTCGGCATCAGTTCGGCGAGCAGGGTTTCATCGGCGCTGCGGTTGCTGAAGTCTGCGCTGATCGCTTCGATCAAGGCCTGGCGCTGGTCACTCAGGACGTCGCTCAAGACCTTGAGCCACTGCTGGCGCTGGGCCGCAGGCGGCATAGGGTTGGCCGCATACGCCTGGCGCTGGGCGGTAAACAGGTCGTGAAGCTCACTCAATGGCTGCTGGGAGTCTTGCAGGTAGGCAATTTCGGCGGGCATGGTAGCTCCAGGTTTTTTTATAATGGAGAAGTTTTTAGAGTCTATGCTCTAAAAAGTCAAATGACTTCCTCGGGATGTGATGATTTATCCGCCGACGGATAGGTCGTAAGATGCCCGCAACGCACAGCAGAATTAAAGCTCAAGCCATGGCCCCACGAATAAAAACCAGCGAGCGCATCGTGCAGAACAGCCTGGAGCTGTTCAACCAGCAGGGTGAACGCAGTATCAGCACCAACCATATCGCCGCGCACATGGAGATATCCCCGGGCAACCTGTACTACCACTTCCCCAACAAGCAGGCGATCATCGCCGTGTTGTTCAGTGAGTACGAGGCCCTGGTGGAAAGCTTCCTGCGCCCGCCGCAAGGGCGTGCTGCCACGGTTGAAGACAAGCGTTACTACCTGCAGGAACTGCTGGACGCGATGTGGCGCTACCGGTTTTTGCACCGCGACCTGGAGCACCTGCTGGACAATGATCCGGAGCTGGCGGCCCGTTATCGACGGTTTTCCCAGCGCTGCCTGATCCAGGGCACGGCGATCTACGCCGGTTTTGTCGCCGCCGGCATCCTCGCCATGGACAAGGTGCAGATCGAATCCCTGACGCTCAACGCCTGGATCATCCTGACCTCCTGGGTGCGCTTTTTGTGTACCACCCGAGAAAACTCCAGCCACCTCAGTGAACAGGCCATTAAACGCGGCGTGTACCAGGTGCTGGTGCTGGAAGCCGGGTTTGTCACCGAACAATCGCGCGAGGAAATCGACGCCTTGTTCGAGGAGTATTACGTGCCGCTGGGCCAAGCCCTCGAAGAAGTGCAGTAGGATCGCGCCAAGACTTACCTCACAGGAGCCCGCTATGCCCATCGCGCAACTGATCAGCCCCCTAGCCCTGGACCAGAAAAAGGAGCAGGCCGCCCTGGTGATCCTGGATTGTCGCTTTGCCCTCGAAGACCCGGATTATGGCCAGCGCAGCTATGCCGAAGGGCATATTGCCGGCGCCTCGTTTGCCGATCTGGAGCGTGACCTCAGCGGGCCGGTGATCAAGGGTGTCACCGGCCGGCACCCACTGCCGGACCCGCAGGCCCTGATCGAGCGCCTGCAAGCCTGGGGCATCGATAATGACAGCCAGGTGGTGCTGTATGACGACGGTCCAGGGGCGTATGCAGCCCGGGCCTGGTGGTTGCTGGCGTGGCTGGGCAAGCGTGACGGGGTGTTTATCCTCGACGGTGGCCTCAAGGCCTGGCACGCCGCCGGCCTGCCGCTGAGCCTGGATGCGCCGGGCAATACCCGTGGCACGTTCAGCGGTACCCCGGATGCGGCCATGGTCTTGAGCGCCGACCAATTGCAGCAACGCCTCACTCGGCCGGAGCTGACCCTGCTCGATGCCCGTGGGCTGCCGCGGTTTCGCGGCGAGGTCGAACCGATCGATCCGGTGGCCGGGCATATCCCCGGCGCGTCATGTGCGGCCTTCACCGATAACCTGGGGCCGGACGGACGCTTTCTGCCGGCTGCGCAACTCCAGCCGCGGTTTGCCGAGAAGCTGGCGCAGCGCTCGCCGAGTGAACTGGTGGCGTACTGCGGTTCGGGCGTGACAGCCTGCCATAACCTGTTTGCCCTGTGCCTCGCCGGCTATCCGTTGGGGGCGCTGTACGCCGGCTCGTGGAGCGAATGGATCACCGATCCGCAGCGGGCGATTGCCACCGGCGATTAAGCCTAAAGCGCTAGCTGCCCCAGCAGCCAGCGCAAGCCAAAAAACACCAGCATGCCGCCACCGATGGTCGCCAACAGGTGGCGGGTGGTGGCTGCGATGGCGATGGCTGCCAACCCTGCCAGCAGGTAGGCATTGTTCATGGTCAGCGCCCAGTGCTGGCCATCGGGTAACAACATGCCTGGCACCACGATGGCTGTCAGTACCGCCGTCGGTACGTAGTGCAGCCCCTGGCGTACCAGTGGCGGGAACTTCAGGTTGGGCCAGGCGAACAGGCTGTAGCGCAGGGCAAAGGTGATCGCCATCATTCCCAGAATCAGCCAGCCGTAACTCATGAGCGCAGCTCCCTGGCGTGGTGTTGCTGCAGTTGGCGGCGCTCCAGCAGCACACCCACGGCGATCCCGCTGAACGCCGCGGCCATCAGGCCCAGTTTGTAGGGCCAGTGCAGGGTGGCCAGGGCTACGGCGCCGGCGGCCAGGGCCGCGGCAATTTGCGGCTGGTTGCGCAGCAGCGGTACGACAATCCCGATAAAGGTCGCCAGCATCGCGAACTCCAGGCCCCAGCTCGCCAGGTCCGGCACTGCCTGGCCAAACAGCACGCCGGCCAGCGAACTGCCTACCCAGCAGGCATACAGCGAGCTGGCGACGCCCAGCCAGTACCACTGCGCCAGGGGCTTGTCGCCGTGCAGCAGGTAAAACCGCTGGACCACGGCAAAGGTTTCATCGGTCAGCCAGAAGGCCAGGAGTAGCCGCCAGTGCTGCGGCAGACGGCCGACATGGGGCTGCAGGGTGGCGCTGTAGAGCACATGACGCAGGTTGACGATGAAGGTGGTCAACAGGATCACCAGCACACTGGCGCCGGTGCCCACCAGGCTGAGGGCGATCAGTTGTGCGGAGCCGGCATACACCAGCAGTGACATGCCGACCGCCTGCCACAGCGTCAGGCCCGCCGCGCCGGCCAGGGTGCCGAAGATCAGGCCGAACGGCAGGATGCCCACCGCCATGGCGAAACTGTCGCGGATACCACGGGAAAAAAGTTGCTGACGGGTCATGGAGACTCTCCTTGTGCCGGCATCTTGCGCGACGGGGCAAAGAGTTGTCTTGAATGATCTTGCAGATTTCCCTCAGGGGTTGGGTGGCATCATTCTGGCGCTGCGGTAGGCGCCGGGGCCGACGCCGTAGACCTTCTTGAATTGCCGGCTCAAATGGCTCTGGTCGGCAAACCCCAGCTGTGTGGCGACCGCCAGCGGCAGGCAGCCTTCGCGCAGTAACGCCCGGGCCTGGGCGATGCGCTGTTGCATCAGCCAGGTGTGCGGTGGCATGCCGGTGGCATGGCGAAACACTCGGGCGAAGTGGAAGGGCGACAGGTTGACCGCCGCCGCAAGCGCTTCCAGGGACGGCGGTGCGGCCAGTTGCGCATGCAGCAATTCCTTGGCCCTGGCGATCGCGCGGTGCTCTCGGCCCGGCTGCCCAGGCGTGGCCACGGCGGCATGGCGTTGCAGCAGCGAGAGCATCGTTTCCCGCCACAGGGTTTGTTGTTGCAGGGCGCTGGCCGGGCTTTCCAGCAAACGGTGCAACTGACAGAAACCACTGACCAGGTCCGGGTCGCGATACAGCGTGGCGCCGAAAGCCGGCAAGCTGCGGGAGGGCAATTCGAGTTCGGCCAGCAGCCCGAGGATCTGCCCGTTGTCCGGGTAGAACGCGCGGTACAGCCAGCCATCCTCGGTGCCCTTGTGCCCGGTGTGCAGCTCGTCCGGATTGATCACCACCAGGGTGCCGCTGCCGGCCAGGTGCTCGGCACCGCGATAACGGTAGCGCTGGGCGCCCGCCATGATCATGCCGATCACAAAGCCGTCGTGCACATGGGGTACGAAGCGTTGCTCGATGTAGCGCGCCGACAACAGTTCGACCCCGGCCAAGGGGTCGGTGTGCCAGAAACGGATCGACTCGCCCGATTGACTGTCCATGGTCCTAGTCGCGACCCAGCTGGGCCAGCCACTGGGGGATGCGCCGTTCCAGGTAATAACCCGGGGTGCGCACGGTGCCGTCGACAAAACCGACGTGCCCACCCTTGGCCTGCAGCTCGAAGCGGGTGCAGGTCGACAGTTCGCCGGCTTCAGGCAGGCTGTGGGGGTAGACGAAGGGGTCGTCGGCGGCCTGGATGATCAGGGTCGGGGTGCGGATTTCACCGAGGAAGTAGCGGCTGGAAGCGCGACGGTAGTAGTCCTGGGCATCGGCGTAGCCATGCAGCGGCGCGGTGACCCGACCGTCGAAGTCCCAGAAGGTGCGCATCTTGTCCAGCGAGCCGAGGCTGGCCAGGGTCGCCAGGCCTTCGTGGCGTCCGTCCTGGAGAAACTGGCGCTGCTTGTTCTTGATGTACGCGAGCATTTCGCGCATGAAGTGCGCTTGGTAGACCTTGGAAAAGCCCTGGCCGATGCGGTCGGCGCACTGATCCAGGCGAAAGGGCACCGAAACCGCCACCGCGCCTTGTAGCTGGCTGGCGCTACCGGTTTCGCCCAGGTGTTTGAGCAGGATGTTGCCCCCCAGGGAATAACCGACCGCATACAGCGGGGCCAGGGGCCGCGTTGCCCGCAGGTGGTTGATCGCCGCGGCGAGGTCCTCGCTGGCGCCGGAGTGGTAACTGCGTGGCAGCAGATTTGGTTCGCCCGAGCAGCCGCGCCAGTTCAGCGCGACGCTGGCCCAGCCTTGTGCGGCGAGGGCACGTTGCAGGCCAGCGACATAGGGCGAATTGGAGGAGCCGGTCAGCCCGTGCAACACCAGTACGAGGGGCGCGTCGACGCTGTGCGGGCCGTGCCAGTCGAGATCGAGGAAGTCGCCGTCGTCGAGCCACAGGCGTTCGCGCTGCCGCTCCAGGTGGGTGGTCTTGCGCCACAGCGGCCCCCACAGGGTTTGCAGGTGCGGGTTGCCGAGGCCAAATGCCGGGGTGAAGGGGCTTGCCGGTGCTGGGGAGGGTTGGGGCACGACGATCTCGTTGCTGCGGATGGACAAGGTGGCAGAACGAAGTACTCGTTCCGCCGATACATCTGGAAAACTAACTTGCCACAATCTGCTCTTCAGCGCGACACATGCCCAGGCCGGCTCGATCGACGGGTTCTGGCAGGGCTTGCTGGGTCGTGGTCGGCCCCAGCGTGACCACGCTCCAGTGATCAGCGTTGTAGTGCCGGTTGAGTGCGGCCTTGATTTGCTCGACCGTCAACGATTGGGCCTGATGCGCGGAAAAATCCAGGTCGAAGGGCAAATCATGACGGCTGATCTCCGACAGTCCGGAGAGTATCTGCGCATTGCTGGCACTGGCCAGTGCGGTACTGCCGAGGATCAGGCGCTTGGCGTCGTCCAGTTCCCGCGAGGTCGGCCCGGTGTGCAGGTAATCGCGGAACAGGCTTTTGATCAGGGTTAGCGTGCCTTCGCTGAATTGCGGTTGGGTTTGCACATAGATCACAGTGGGGTTGGCCCATTGTTTGTCGGCAGTGTCCATGGACACGCTGTAAGTCAGGCCGCGTTTCTCGCGCAGTTCTTGCATCAGCCGCGATCCCGAGCTGCCACCGGCGAATATCAGGTTGGCCACCCTGAGTGCCACATAGTCGGGGTGCTTACGGCTGACACCGGGTTGCGCCAGCATCAGGTGGGTCTGGTTCTGGGCTTGTTCAATATGCCGCGAGGTTCTGGTGGGCGGCGTGACCGGGATATCCGCCACGGCCAGCGCAGTAGGCTTGACGGGCAAGCTGTTACTGATCTGCACGCTAAGGGCCTGCGCTTGATCCAGGGTCAGGTCCCCGACCAGGGTGATCTGGGTGTTGCCGGCGTGGTAATTGGCTTTGTGGAAGGCCTGGACCTGTTCACGGGTGAGGGTTGCCAGGTCCTGCGTCGTCCCATAGACCGACTGGGCATAGGGGTGGTCGTTGAAAAGCAGTCCGCTCATGCCCCGGACCACCTGAGTCAGCGGGTCTTGCTGCTGGCTCTCAATAATCTGCAGCAGCTCGCTCTTGACTCGCAGCAAAGCGTCATCGGCCAGCAGCGGCTGGCCAAGCATCTGCGCGAACAATTGCAGGGCCGGTTCACGCTTTTGCGGCGCACTGAGGCTGCGCAACGAGAACCAGGTGCGATCATGGTTGATGCCCATGCCCCAGCGGGCCCCAAGACCGTCAAAGGTTTCTTTGATCTGCGCCAGGCTCTTGCCTTGGATGCGTTCGTTCAACAGGCTGAACGTGGCGGCGGCCAGGGCCGGGTGTTGCGGATCCCGTGCACTGCCTGCGGCGAAGCTGACGAGCACGTCGAACATCGGCAGTTCCGACGTCTGGATAAACAGCACCTTGGTTCCTGTCACGGTTTTCCAGGCCTGGATCTGCAGCGCGCGGGGGGCGGATGGCGCCGCCGGCGACTGAGTCAGTGATTGCAGTTTCGACCCGGCAGGGGGCGATGGGGTGGGTGTCTGGGCCTGGGCCTGGGCTGACAGGCAGCAGCAAAACACCAGGCTGAGCAGCGGTTGCACATGACGCGAAGCTACGAACTTATTCATGGCTGTTCTCCGGCAGCAGATGCGCCACGCTCATGCGTTGGCGAGTCAGATAGGTCACGACCGCCTGCTGGATATCCTTGGCACTCACCTGGTTCAGTGTCTCGATGTCTTCTTCCATGAGGCGCCATGACAGGCCAATGCTTTCCAGCGTGCCCATGCGCGTGGCTTGCTCGGTGATCGAGTCTTGCTGGTACACCTGGCTGGCAATCAGCAAGGTGCGCGCGCGCTCCAGTTCTTGCGGGTCTATAGGCGTGGTTTTCAGTTGTTCAATCACCTGCCAGATACGCGCCTGAGCCTGGTCCAGGGTGATCTGCTGGTGGCTGTTGAGTTGAGCGCTGAGTAACAGCAGGCTGTCGCCACGGTTGAACGGGTCGTACCCGGAAGATATCTGGGAGAACAGGACTTCATTAAATTGCAGGTGCTTTTTCAAGCGAGCACTGTTGGACCCGGCTAGCAGTATGTCTAGCAACCGCAAGGCCTGCACCGTACGCCGGTCGGGCGCAGTGGTCAGGCTGGGCAGGTTGAAACTCATGAGCAATTGCGGCGCATGAATGGCTTGGCTCAAGGTGATTTTGCGCTCGCCGGGCTCGGCCAGTTCCAGAGGGGCGTACACCTCGGGCAGGGTCTTGCGGGGAATGTCGCCGAAATAGCGTTCGACCAAGGGTTTTATCTGGCCCAGGCTGACATCACCGACGATGACCAGGGTCGCGTTGTTGGGGGCGTACCAGCGTTGGTACCACTCGCGTAGCTGGGTCGCGCTCATCCGTTGCAGGTCGTGCATCCAGCCGATGGTCGGCGTGGCATGGGCGCTGGAGGGGAAGGCAATGGCCTGCAGCCGCTCCATGGCCAGGCCTTGGGGCGCGTCATCGGTGCGTTCGCGGCGCTCCTGCTTGATCACTTCGATTTCAGTGGCAAACGATTCGGTGCGCAGGTGCGCGGTGGTCATCAGGTCGGCCATCAGTTCAAACGCCACGCCCAGATGATCGGGTGCCAGGGTTTGGTAGTAGGCAGTGTAGTCGTTGCTGGTGAAGGCGTTTTCCGCGGCGCCGAGCCGCTCCAGGATGGCCGAGGCTTCACCGGCGCAGGTTTTGCTGCTGCCCTGGTAAAGCATGTGTTCGAGTGCATGGGACAGCCCGGACTGGCCCGGCGGTTCCTGGCTGGAACCGACTTTGATCCACAGCTGGGAGGTGGCCACGGGCGCGCGGTGGTCCTCGCGAACTACGACTTTCAGGCCGTTGTCCAGGCTGAACTCATGGGTGGTTGACGCGCTGGCCGTGAACGCCATCATGGGCATCAGCCCACTCAGGAGCAGCAGGGCGCTGCAGTAGATGTTCATTGGATGTGCATCCTCATTGATTGATGTGAAAAACGCTCAATCAATGTCGGCGATGCGTAGAGGGGGCTGGTGTTAACTATGTATCTGGAGTGAAGCCAGTGCCTGGGCAGCCAGGTTTGGCTGCCCAGGCATGGTATCAAGCGGATTGTTCCACGAGGCGATGCCACAACGCGTAGTACACCCGTCCGGACTTCTGCTCCCGGTGCAGGCGCCAAGCTCCCGGCAGGCCGAGGGTCGATGGTGCGTTCTCGCTTTCGGTGTAGATCCAGGCGTCGTCGGCCAGCCACTGGCGTTCTTCCAGCAGCGAGCACACCGCAGGCAGCAGGTTCTGGTTGAACGGCGGGTCAAGGAAGACCAGGTCGTAGGCGCTCGCTGGCTGGGTTTCCAGGTAGCGCAGGGCATCGGCGGTCTGCACCTGGCCGACGGTGCAGCGCAGGGTGCCCAGGTGTTCCTTCAGGCTCGACACCGCGAGGCTGCTGGCATCCAGCGCCTGGCCCATGGCGGCGCCACGGGACAGCGCCTCTAGGAACAGCGCGCCGCTGCCGGCGAACGGGTCGAGTACCTTGGCCCCGGCGACATAGGGCGCGAGCCAGTTGAACAGGGTCTCACGCACGCGGTCCGGCGTCGGGCGCAAGCCCGGGGCGTCGGGGAAGCTCAGGCGGCGGCTGCGCCATTCACCACCGATGATGCGTAGTTGGTTCACACCGTTGTGGACGTTGTGCACGGGTTTTTTAGGGCGAGTGGCCATTAATGCTCCGGAACCCCGAGCGGCTGCTCGGAAGGTTTGTCAGTAGGGGCCGGTAACGGCTTTTGCGGCACGGTAGGACCGACGGTAACGATCACCATTTTATCCATGCTCAAGTGTTTGTTCATGGCCGCGGTAACTTGCTCGACAGTCAGGTTCTGCGACTGCTGCATGAAGTCTTCGAGGTAGCTCAGCGGCAAGTTGTAGAAACCCATGGCGCCCAGTTGGCCGACGATGTCGGCATTGCTCGCCGTCGACAACGGGAAGCTGCCCGCCAGTTCGCGCTTGGCGTCGTCGAGTTCTTTCTGGGTCGGCCCGGTTTTAAGGTAGTCGGCCATGACGTCCTGCACCAGCTTGAGCGTGCCTTCGCTCATTTCGGCACGGGTTTGCAGGTTGATCAGGAACGGGCCGCGGGCCTGCATCGGCGAAAAGCCCGAGTACACACCATAGGTCAGGCCACGTTTCTCCCGCACTTCGCTCATCAACCGGGTACCGAAACCGCCGCCACCAAGAATCTGGTTGCCCATGGAGACGGCGGCGTAGTCCGGATCGTCACGGTCGATGCCCAATTGCGCGAGCATCAGGTTGGTCTGCTTGGCCGGGAACTCGACGCGGCTGGTGCCAGGCTTGGGTTCCTCAGGCTGGGCGATTTTCGCCAGCGCCGGGCCCTTGGGCAGGGCGGCGGACACCTGGGCGGCAATCGCCTCGGCGTCACTGCGCGACAGGTCGCCGACCAGTGCGATCACCACGTTGCCCGCCGTGTAGGCCTTGGCGTGGAAGGCCTTGAGTTGCGCCAGGGTGATGTCCGGGATGCTCAGCGCGTTACCGTCGCTGGCGTGGGCGTAGGGGTGTTGGCCATACAGGCGACGCATCAGCTCCAGGCTGGCCACCTTGGCCGAGTTCTGCTTCTGGTATTCAAAGCCGGCGAGCATCTGGTTCTTGATTCGGGCCAGGGAGTCGGCCGGGAAGGTCGGTTTGCCCACCACTTCGGCGAACAGCTTGAGGGCCGGCTCGCGTTTGTCCACGGCACTCAGGCTGCGCAGCGAGGCAATGGCCATGTCCTTGTAGGCGCCATTGCCGAAGTCGGCCCCCAATCCTTCGAAGCCCTGGGCGATCTGGCTGACGTCCTGGCCGGCCACGCCTTCGTTGAGCATGGCGTTGGTCAGCATCGCCAGGCCCGGTCTGGCGCCATCCTGGCTGCTGCCGGCGGCGAAAATCAGGCGCAGGTCGAACATCGGCAACTCAGGCGCGGCGACGAACAGCACCTTGGCCCCTTCGGCGGTGTTCCAGGTCTGCACGTCGAGGGTGCGTCGGCTCGGCGCCTTGCCGTCGAGCTCGGTCAGCGATTGCAGCTTCTGGCTCGATTTGGCCTTGTCGAGGGCTTCGCTGGCGTTGATCTCGCCTGGGCGGATCACGTAGAACACCGCCGAAGCGGCAAGCGCGACGACGGCCAGGGCGACCAGGGCCACCCGTGACTTGTTGATCTCACTCATGCGCGTTCTCCTGGGGCAGTGGCAGTACATGCGCAACGCTCAGACGTTCGCGGGTGAAATAGGTGCGGGCAGCGTTCTGGATGTCTTGCGGGGTCACGCTTTCCAGCTCGGCCAGTTCGGTGTCCATCAGTTTCCAGGACAGGCCGACGGTTTCCAGCTGGCCGATGGCGGTGGCCTGGCTGGTGATCGAGTCACGCTCGTAGACCAGGCCGGCAATCACTTGCGCTCGCACACGTTCCAGTTCTTCGGCGGAAGGTGCGGTGGTTTTAAGCTGTTCAAGCAGTTTCCACAGGCCGGCTTGCGCCTGGGCCATGGTTTTCTGCTTCTGGGTGTTGGGGGTTGCCGACAGGGTGAACAGGCTGTCGCCACGGGTGTAGGCGTCGTAACTCGACGAACCGCCGGAGACCAGCTCTTCACCGCGCTCCAGCTGGGTCGGGATGCGCCCACTGTAGCCGCCATCGAGCAAGGCGGAAATCAGGCGCAAGGCGTTGACCGAGCGTTTGTCCTGGGTGGTGGCAATGCTCGGAACGTTAAAGGCCAGCATCAGGGCCGGCAGTTGGGTCTGCACGTGCAGGGTGATCTGCCGCTCGCCGGGCTCGGACAGCTCCAGGGGGATTTTCGCCGGTGGCACGGCGCGCTTGGCGATTGGACCGAAGTAGCGTTGGGCCAGGGTTTTGACTTCTTCCGGGGTCACGTCGCCGACCACTACCAGGGTCGCGTTGTTCGGTGCGTACCAGGATTCGTACCAGTGGCGCAGTTCCTCGACCTTCATGCGATCGAGATCGGCCATCCAGCCGATGGTCGGCGTGTGGTAGCCGCTGGCCGGGTAGGCCATGGCCTTGAAGCGCTCATAGGCCTTGGACATTGGTTTGTCGTCGGTGCGCAGGCGGCGCTCTTCCTTGATTACCTCGATCTCGCGGCTGAACTCGTCGGCCGGCAGGCGCAGGGTGGCCATGCGGTCGGCTTCAAGTTCGAAGGCCACGGCCAGGCGGTCACGGGCCAGCACCTGGTAGTAGGCGGTGAAGTCGTCGCTGGTGAAAGCGTTCTCCTCGGCGCCAAGGTCGCGCAGGATCAGCGACGCTTCGCCAGGGCCGACTTTCTCGCTGCCCTTGAACATCATGTGCTCCAGGGCGTGGGACAAACCGGTCTGGCCTGGGGTTTCGTAGCTGGAGCCAACCTTGTACCAGACCTGGGAAACCACTACGGGCGCACGGTGATCTTCACGCACGATGACCTTCAGGCCATTGTCGAGGGTGAATTCGTGGGTCGGTTGAGGGTCGGCAGCCAGGGCTGCGAGGGGCAGACAAACTGTGCTGAGCAGCAGGCCAGCAGCGCGGCGGGCTAGAGCATTCATTCGTTTTTTAACCTGTTGGGCTGCCCGCTTGGTCTTAGCGTCGGCGGGCGAGGAGGTGCTAGGATACTGATCCGTTTTACTGGCGGCCACGCCTATGAGGCCATTGATCGGTCAGTAGGCTGTATAGGTTTGCGCAAGAAGCTTTGGGTTTATCAGCTAAACTCTGCGTTTTCGCCGAAGATACCGTTTTAGTCCTTGGTGTTAGTCGAGCTTTGAGGTGCCGTTGAGCACCTCGACAAAATGTTGCGCGTGAACAAGCTGAGTGAAACACAGTCTGTTCTGCATCGAATATTCAATTGCCGAGGCGCCATTGGCGCGTCGCTACCGTGAGATAGCCGTCCTCCATGTTTGGTTCCAACGACGACAAGAAGAACCCAGCTGCGGCTGGCGAGAAAAAAAGCCTGTTCGGGTGGCTGCGCAAAAAACCGCAGGAACCCGTCGTCGAACAGCCACAGCCACTGCCTGAGGTGGCGCCAGAGCCGGTAATAGAAGCCGCTCCGGTGGTCGAAACCGTAGCCCCTGTCGTATTGCCATTGGCCGAGCCGGTGTTGCAGCCGGTGGTCGAGCTCGCGTCTGCGCCAGCCCCTACACCAGAACCTGTTCCTGAGCCGGTGCACACGCCGTGGCTGACCCTGCCGGTCCCTGAAGAGCCGGTGGCCTTGGTTGCAGACGAACAGGCGCCGCACATTACCCCGCCGATTCCCGCGCCTACCGTGGTTCAGCAAGCAGTTGAACTGTTGGTGGTCGACACCAAGCCGTTGGTCGAGCCGCTGGTCATTGACGAGCCGGACCTGCCGCAACCGGTCATTGCCGCGTTCGTCGCGCCAGAGCCAGTGCCGCAGCCGACTCTAGAGCCGGTCCCGGTCCCGGCACCGGTGGCCGCTCCCGTTGTGGTCGCGCCCGCTCCCGTTGCCCCGATTGTTCCAGAGCCGGTGGCCGCAGAGCCTGCGCGCAGCGAAGAAACCAAGACCGGCTTTTTCGCCCGCCTCAAGCAAGGCCTGTCGAAAACCAGCGCCAGCATCGGCGAGGGCATGGCCAGCCTGTTCCTGGGCAAGAAGATCATTGATGACGAACTGCTCGAAGACATCGAAACCCGCCTGCTGACTGCCGATGTTGGCGTCGAGGCCACGTCGGTGATCATCCAGCGCCTGACCCAGAAGGTGGCGCGCAAGGAATTGGCTGACGCCGATGCCCTGTACAAATCCCTGCAGGCGGAACTGGCGGCGATGCTCAAGCCTGTCGAGCAACCGCTGAAAATCACCTCGCAGAACAAGCCATTCGTGATCCTGGTGGTGGGCGTTAACGGCGCCGGCAAGACCACCACCATCGGCAAGCTGGCCAAGAAGCTGCAACTCGAAGGCAAGAAAGTCATGCTGGCGGCGGGTGACACCTTCCGCGCGGCCGCAGTCGAGCAGTTGCAGGTCTGGGGCGAGCGCAACAACATTGCGGTGATCGCCCAGCACACCGGTGCCGACTCTGCGTCGGTGATCTTCGATGCGGTGCAGGCAGCCAAGGCGCGCAATATCGATGTGTTGATTGCCGATACCGCTGGTCGCCTGCACACCAAAGACAACCTGATGGAAGAGTTGAAGAAGGTTCGCCGGGTCATCGGCAAGCTCGACGCCGAGGCCCCGCACGAGGTGCTGCTGGTACTCGACGCCGGCACCGGGCAGAACGCCATCAACCAGGCCAAGCAATTCAACCAGACGGTCGCCCTGACCGGCCTGGCCCTGACCAAGCTCGATGGTACGGCCAAGGGCGGGGTGATCTTCGCCCTGGCCAAGCAGTTTGGTTTGCCAATTCGCTACATCGGTGTCGGTGAAGGCATCGATGACTTGCGTACCTTTGAAGCAGAACCCTTTGTCCAGGCACTGTTTGCCGAGCGGGAGCGTTCATGATTCGTTTCGAACAGGTCGGTAAGCGCTATCCGAACGGTCACGTCGGCTTGCATGAGCTGAGCTTTCGAGTCCGTCGGGGCGAGTTCTTGTTTGTCACCGGGCACTCGGGTGCCGGTAAAAGTACCCTGCTGCGCTTATTGCTGGCGATGGAGCGTCCCACCACCGGCAAGTTGCTGCTGGCCGGTCAGGACCTGGCGACCATCAGCAATGCACAGATCCCGTTCCTGCGCCGACAGATCGGCGTGGTGTTCCAGAACCACCAGTTGCTGTTCGATCGCACGGTGTTCAACAACGTCGCGCTGCCGCTGCAGATCCTTGGCCTGTCCAAGGCCGAGATCGTCAAGCGCGTGGATTCGGCCCTGGAGCGGGTGGCGCTCTCGGACAAGACCGACCTGTACCCGGGCGACTTGTCTACCGGCCAGCAACAGCGCGTCGGCATTGCCCGCGCCATCGTCCATCGCCCGGCCTTGCTGCTGGCGGACGAACCGACCGGTAACCTCGACCCGCGCCTGGCGGCAGAAATCATGGGCGTGTTCGAAGACATCAACCGCTTGGGCACCAGCGTGCTGATCGCCAGTCACGACCTGGCGCTGATTGCCCGCATGCGTCACCGCATGCTGACCCTGCAACGTGGCCGATTGATCGGCGACGGGGAGGCCGGGGTATGAGTGCGACGCGCAGCCCTAAGGTTTCCGAGCGCGTGGCCCCCAAGGCCGCCGATCCGCAACCGCAGAAGAAAAAACGCGATGAAGACGATGGCCCGGATTTCCGCACCCTGTTGCGCGCCTGGATCGAAAGCCATCGCGCCAGCCTGCTCGACAGCCTGCGTCGCCTGGGCAAGCAGCCGATCGGCAGCTTTTTTACCTGCCTGGTAATGGCCGTTGCCCTGAGTTTGCCGATGGGGCTGTCACTTTTGCTGAGTAACGTCGAGCGCCTGGGCGGCTCCTGGCAGCGTGCGGCGCAGATTTCCCTGTACCTGCAACTGGATGCGAGTGCCAGCGAAGGCGAGCGGCTGCGTGAGCAGATCAAGGCCATGCCGGGCGTCGCCGAGGCCGAGTACATCAGTCGGGAGCAGGCACTGCAGGAGTTCCAGCAGCAGTCCGGCCTGGGCGAAGCGCTCAAGGAGTTGCCGGAAAACCCGCTGCCGGGCGTAGTGCTGGTGACCCCCAAGGAAGTCGACAAGGCGACCCTGGAAGGTTTGCGTCAGCGCCTGGCCGAGTTGCCGAAGGTGCAGCAGGCGCAACTTGACCTGGTCTGGGTCGAGCGCCTGGCAGCCATTCTCAAGCTGGGCGAGCGGTTTGTCTTCGGTCTGACGGTGTTGCTGGTTTCTGCATTACTTTTGGTGATAGGCAATACCATTCGTCTTCATATTGAAAACCGCCGCACCGAGATAGAAGTGATTAAACTGGTCGGCGGCACTGATAGCTATGTGCGTAGACCTTTTCTCTATATGGGCGCGCTTTATGGCTTTGGCGCCGGGGTTCTTTCCTGGGGTGTCCTGGCGTTTGGCCTGAACTGGCTGAATGATGCGGTCACCGGGCTAGCCGGTCTGTATGGCAGTAATTTTGCCTTGGCAGGTGTGCCAGTAGCCGATGGTCTGTCGCTCTTGCTTGGTGCGGTGTTGTTGGGTTATATCGGTGCGTGGATTGCGGTAGCACGCCATTTGAGAGAGCTTGCACCGAAATAGTGTCTTTTTGCTTGTATATCCTTTCAGCGTGTAGGGGAACTTGTCCTTCGGTTTCCGGTCAATTTTCGCAGTGCTGAACTGCACGAGTTATGTGAGTCGGAGGTTTTTTCGTATGACCACTTCTTTGCAACCTGCTTATGCTCTAGTCCCAGGCGCAAACCTGGAGGCCTATGTGCACACGGTCAACAGCATTCCATTGCTGACGCCAGAGCAGGAGCGTGAACTGGCCGAGAGTCTCTACTATGAGCAGGATTTGGGGGCGGCTCGGCAGATGGTGCTCGCCCACCTGCGTTTTGTTGTACATATCGCCCGTAGCTATAGCGGCTACGGCCTGGCCCAGGCTGACCTGATCCAGGAAGGCAACGTTGGCCTGATGAAAGCGGTCAAGCGCTTCAACCCGGAAATGGGTGTACGCCTGGTGTCCTTTGCCGTGCACTGGATCAAGGCGGAAATCCACGAGTTCATCCTGCGCAACTGGCGCATCGTCAAAGTGGCGACCACCAAGGCCCAGCGCAAGCTGTTCTTCAACCTGCGCAGCCAGAAAAAACGCCTGGCGTGGCTGAACAATGAAGAAGTCCATCGTGTGGCTGAAAGCCTCGGTGTAGAGCCGCGCGAAGTGCGCGAGATGGAAAGCCGCCTGACCGGCCATGACATGGCTTTCGACCCGGCCGCTGAAGCGGACGACGACAGCGCCTTCCAGTCGCCAGCCAACTACCTGGAAGACCACCGGTACGACCCGGCCCGTCAACTGGAGGATGCGGACTGGAGCGACAACTCCACCAACAACCTGCACGAGGCGTTGGATGTACTGGACGACCGCAGCCGTGACATTCTCTACCAGCGCTGGCTGGCAGAAGAAAAAGCCACGCTGCACGACCTGGCACAGAAGTACAACGTGTCGGCCGAGCGGATCCGTCAGCTCGAGAAGAGCGCGATGAACAAGCTCAAGTTGTCGATCGCCGCCTAACCTGCGGCACAAACAAAAACGCCCCGATCATTGATCGGGGCGTTTTTGTTTGTGCCCATTTTCCTGATTCATCTTGGCCCTTGTGGGGGCAGTGTCTGGAAGAATGTGTTCGGCTACTGCGCCCAAGGCGCCCGGCGTGAATCGTTGAGGCCGATCAGGTAGCTGTCGCCGCCCAACTGGCTCATCTGCTGGCGAATCCAGCCTGCACGCCGGGCCACGTAGGCGCTCGGATGGCTGGCGCTATACACCCGCGGATTCGGCAGCACGGCCGCCAGCAGGCTGGCCTGCTGACGGCTCAATGAGCGGGCGCTGACGCCGAAGTGATGGCGCGCTGCAGCCTCGGCGCCAAACACACCGGCATCCCATTCCACGCTATTGAGGTACACCTCGAGAATCCGCTGCTTGGGCCAGAACACCTCGATCAGCGCAGTAAACCAGGCTTCCAGGCCTTTGCGCAGCCAGCTGCGGCCGGACCAGAGGAACAGGTTTTTCGCTACCTGCTGGCTCAGGGTGCTGGCTCCGCGGATCGAGCCGCCGCGTTCGTTGTGGGCCAGCGCGGCCTGGATCGCGCCGAAGTCAAAACCCCAGTGCTCGGGGAATTTCTGGTCTTCACCGGCCATCACCGCGACTTTCAGGTCGTCGCTGATGTTGTCCCAGGACTGCCAGTCACGCTGCAGGTCGATGGGTTCGCCATCGAACCAGGATTCGATCTTGCGCTCGACCATCAGCGCGGTCCCCGGTGGCGGAATAAAACGCAACAGCAGGACCAGCACTACGCTGCCACCGGCAAACCAGAGCAGGGCTTTCATGAAGCGGCGCACAAATATTGGCAGCATAGAGATGGCTTGGCCGAACCCGTCGAGCGGGCCATTATACAGACCCTGCCCAATGATTCTGACTGGAGTTCCCCATGCTGCGTGGCTTTTTGATGCTGGCCGCTTTTTTCGGTTTTACCGGTGTCGCCCTGGGTGCATTTGCCGCCCATGGCCTCAAGGGCCGCTTGAGCAGCGAATACCTGGCGATTTTTCATACCGGCGTCACTTATCAACTGGTGCATACCCTGGCGTTGCTGGGTGTCGCGCTGCTGGCCACGCAGGTTCCCGGGCGCCTGGTGACCTGGGCAGGGGTTAGTTTTGCCGTGGGCATCCTGCTGTTTTCCGGCAGCCTGTACCTGCTGACGCTGACGGGCATCAGCAAGCTGGGGATCGTCACCCCGTTTGGCGGCCTGGCATTCCTCGCGGGCTGGCTGCTGCTGGGGATTACCGCCTGGCGCTTGCAGATAACCGCCTGACACTTGTAGCTGACCTTTAGGTCATGATCGGGCTAGAATGCTGGCCCCTAAAAATGATGGCGGCATCCGGCATGCGCATTCAGTTGAACGGCGAATCCCTTGAACTGCCCGACGGTGAAACCGTTGCGGCCCTGCTGACCCGTCTGGACCTGACCGGTCGCCGGGTGGCGGTCGAGCTCAACCTGGATATCGTCCCGCGCAGCCAGCACGCTGACACCACCCTCACCGAGGGCGACTCGGTGGAAGTGGTGCACGCCATCGGTGGCGGCTAGTCGCCCGCAGCGACAACCGCGCCCACCCGCATTGTGCAAGACCCTCACCCCACCAGAGGATTTCCGATGAGCAACGTTCGCAGCGATAAGCCTTTCGTCCTGGCCGGTCGTACTTACCAGTCGCGTTTGCTGGTAGGTACCGGCAAGTACCGTGACATGGAAGAAACCCGCCTGGCCATCGAGGCCTCGGGCGCTGAGATCGTCACTTTCGCCGTGCGCCGCACCAACCTGGGCCAGAACGAGGGCGAGCCGAACCTGCTCGATGTGCTGTCGCCAGAGCGCTATACCTTCCTGCCGAATACTGCCGGGTGCTACGACGCGATCGAGGCTGTGCGCACCTGTCGCCTGGCCCGTGAGTTGCTCGGTGGGCACAACCTGGTGAAGCTGGAAGTACTGGCCGACCAGAAAACCCTGTTCCCCAACGTGATCGAAACCCTCAAGGCCGCCGAAACGCTGGTCAAGGAAGGCTTCGACGTGATGGTCTACACCAGTGATGACCCGATCATTGCCCGGCAACTGGCGGAGATCGGCTGCATCGCGATCATGCCGCTGGCTGGCCTGATCGGTTCGGGCCTGGGGATCTGCAACCCGTACAACCTGCAGATCATCCTCGAAGAAACCAAAGTGCCCGTGCTGGTGGATGCCGGTGTCGGTACCGCGTCCGACGCCACCATCGCCATGGAGCTGGGCTGCGAGGCGGTGCTGATGAACTCGGCCATTGCCCATGCCCAGCAACCGATCCTGATGGCCGAAGCCATGAAACACGCGATTGTCGCAGGTCGCCTGGCGTACCTCGCTGGCCGCATGCCGAAAAAACTCTATGCCAGCGCCTCCTCGCCGCTGGATGGTCTGATCAAGTAAGAGCCATTGATGACTGAATCGAACGACACGCCTATCCAGACGGAAGAAGGCGAAGAGCGCCAACACCGCCGCATCAAGAGTTTTGTGATGCGCGCCGGGCGCATGACCGAAGGCCAGCAAAAGGGCCTGGAGCAGGGCACGCCGCTGTTCGTCCTGCCATTGGCCGATGCGCCGGTGGACTTCGACCAGGTGTTCGGTCGCTCGGCCCCGCGCTCGCTGGAAATCGGCTTCGGCATGGGCCACTCGCTGCTGGAAATGGCCGCGGCGGCGCCGGAACAGGATTTCATCGGGGTTGAAGTGCACCGTCCAGGTGTGGGCGCGCTGCTCAATGGCGTGCTGACCCAGGGCCTGACTAACCTGCGGGTCTACGATTGTGATGCGATCGAAGTGCTCAACCGCTGCGTGGCGGACAACAGCCTGGATCGCCTGATGCTGTTTTTCCCGGACCCGTGGCACAAGAGCCGTCACCACAAGCGCCGGATCGTCCAGGCGTCCTTCGCTGAGCTGGTACGCAGCAAGTTGAAGGTCGGCGGTGTGCTGCACATGGCCACCGACTGGGAACCGTACGCTGAATACATGCTGGAAGTGATGAACGTCGCGCCGGGTTACCGCAACCTGGCCGAAGACGGCAAGTGCGTGCCGCGCCCGGCCGAGCGCCCGATCACCAAGTTCGAACGCCGCGGCGAACGTCTTGGGCATGGTGTGTGGGACTTGAAGTTCGAAAAACAGGCGTAAAACCTGTAGGAGCCGAGCTTGCTCGCGATGAGGCCCTAACATTCAACATCCAAGTTGACTGTCAGGCCGCCATCGCGAGCAAGCTCGCTCCTACAGTGGATTTGTATAGGGCGCAGGGTCAGCGGCGGTCGGCTACGACGCCGATCAGCACCAATACCACCAGCAACACCGGCGCCAGGCTGTAGTTGTTGAACTGGCTCAGGCCCTTGACGATCCAGGGTGTGGCGTAGATCAGCGACGCACCGCTGCCGATCACGCACAGCAGGGCCATCATCGGCACGCGCAATGCTCCAGCGATGTTGCCCAGGCGTTGCTCGACCCAGCCTTTGAAGTCCGCGCCAAACAACACCAGCAAGCAGCCCACTAATGCCAGGGCGATTTCCGAGAGGTTACTGCGGCTCCAGCGAGAGACGGTGGCGAGCAGGTCGAGTACCAAATCCATTCGTTTTCCCTTAGTTCTGATAATCAGCTCAGAAAATTCTGCAGCAAGTCATTGAGAAACAGCTGTCCACGCAGCGTCGCCGCAAGGCGTGACGGTTCGACCTGCAACAAACCACTTTGTTCGGCCTCGCGTCGGCCTTCGGCAAGACTTTCCAGGGGCAGCCCGGTACGTTGCGGGTACAACCGCGCCTCGACACCCTCGGTCAGGCGCAAGGCATTCATCAGGAACTCGAACGGCAGCTCGTCATTGCTCAGGGCTTTCTCGCCCGCCTTGAAGCTTTTGGCCGGGTTGAGGTAGTCCTTGGGCAGGCGGGTCTTCCAGGTGCGCACGATGCGCCCGTCCGGATGGCTTAGCTTGCCGTGGGCCCCGGCGCCAATGCCGATGAAGTCGCCAAAGCTCCAGTAGTTGAGGTTATGCCGCGCCGCACGGCCGTCCTGGGCGTAAGCCGAGACTTCGTACTGGGCGTAGCCGTGCTCGGCCAACAATGCCTGGCCGGCCTCCTGGATGTCCCACAGGGTGTCGTCTTCCGGCAGTGTCGGCGGCTGGTTCCAGAACACCGTATTGGGTTCCAGTGTCAGCTGATACCAGGACAGGTGGGTGGGCTTGAGGGCGATGGCCTGGCGCAGGTCGTCCAGGGCGTCGTCCAGGGACTGATCGGGCAAGCCGTGCATCAGGTCCAGGTTGAAGTTGTCGAACCCGGCCTGGCGCGCCATGCCAGCGGCGCGAATCGCTTCGTCACCGTTGTGGATGCGGCCCAGGGCCTGGAGTTTTTCCTGCTGGAAGCTCTGGATACCGATCGACAGGCGATTGATGCCCAACGCCCGGTAGGCGACGAACTTCTCCTGCTCGAAGGTGCCCGGGTTGGCCTCCAGGGTGATTTCGATGTCACTGGCGAACGGGATGCGTTGTTCCACACCCTTGAGCAAGCGGCCCAAGGCCACGGCACTGAACAGGCTCGGGGTGCCGCCGCCAAAGAAGATCGAACTCAGTTCTCGGCCGTAGACTGCGTGCAGGTCCTGATCGAGGTCCGCCAGCAGGGCGTCGACGTACTCTTCTTCCGGCAACACCGGGCTGGCGGTGTGCGAGTTGAAATCGCAATAGGGGCATTTGCGCACACACCACGGGATGTGGATGTACAGCGCCAGGGGCGGCAGCGTAGGCAGGGCGGCCCGTGGCGATGGCGCGGCGCCGCCGAAAATCAGCGGCGACGCAGAGGGCTTGTGGGTCATTTCAGGCCCAGACGCTGGCGCAGCAGATCCATTGCGCGGGCCCGGTGGCTGATGAGGTTCTTGTCGGCCGGGCTCAGTTCGGCGCTCGAACAGTCACGTTCCGGTACCCAGAACAGCGGGTCGTAGCCAAAGCCGTGTTCGCCGCTGGCCTGGGTGAGGATGCGCCCGTGCCACAGCCCTTCGCAGAGAATCGGCAACGGGTCATCGGCGTGGCGCACCAGGGCCAGGACGCAGACGAACTGGGCGCCACGCTCGGCGGCCGGGACGTCCTTGAGCACGTCGAGCAGCTTGGCGTTGTTCGCCGTATCACCCTGGCCGTTGGCGTAGCGCGCCGAGTAGATGCCCGGCGCACCGCCGAGAAAGTCCACCGCCAGCCCCGAGTCGTCGGCCAGCGCCGGCAAGCCGGAGATGCGGGCGGCATTACGGGCCTTCAGAATGGCGTTTTCGACGAACGACAGACCGGTTTCTTCAGGCTCCACGCTGCTGAACTCGCCAATCGAGCGCAGTTGCACCGATTCGCCGAGCATGGCCTGCAGTTCCTTGAGTTTGCCGGCGTTATGGCTGGCCAGTACGAGTTGGGTGAAAGTGATCATTCGCCGGGGAAGAGCTCTTGGTTGAAGTTGATGGTGTTGATCTTGTCGCCGGCCTGGACCTTGATCTCAAAAGTGCGGACTTCTTGCTGGTCCACCGGGTATTGGGCGAGGTAGTAGATCGCCCCTTGTTCGGTGATTTGCTTGAAGTTCAGCGGCACGGTCTTGCTGGTCAGGTCTTTCACGCTGCCGGTGACGCTGGCAACCATGGGCTGGCCGGCCTTGATCACCGAGACGTTGATCACGCCCTGGTTCTTGCTGCGGATCAGTTCGGCGGCCTTGGCGATGTCCGGCTGAATGAAGGTCGAGTTGAAGGTGTTGTAGTGCACCGTCACATCGCCGAAGGTTTCCTGGCGCTCGCCCTTGATGACGTCGGCCGCCATGGCGCTGACGCTCAGGCAAGCGGTTAAGGCAAACAGAGCTAGACGACTCATGATCGTACTCCTTTGAAAAACGGGTTAGACCGCTACCTGGTGATCCTGCAGGCCAGGACTGCTGACACGGTAGATGCCAATCTCACCTAATAGATTAGGCCATAGCTTACTGGCCCACCCATGCCGATGCTGTTGATCCACGGCAAGCCGATCAATGACCTTGGCTTCACGTGCACTGCACAAGGCTTCGAAGTCTTCGAAGGTGCAGAAGTGAATGTTCGGCGTGTTGTACCAGGTGTACGGCAAGAACTCCGAAACCGGCATCCGACCCTTGCTCGCCAGGTACCAGCGGCAGCGCCAGTGCCCGAAGTTGGGGAAGGTGATGATGCACTGGCGACCGACCCGCAGCATTTCGTCGAGGATCTTGTCGGGGTAATGCACGGCCTGCAGGGCCTGGGTCATGACCACGATGTCGAAGCTGTTGCTGGCAAAGTTGCCCAGGCCTTTGTCTAGGTCCTGCTCGATGACGTTGATGCCCTTGGCCACGCACTCGGCAATGTTGTCCGGGTCGTTTTCCAGGCCATAGCCGGTGACTTGCTTGTTGTCGCGCAGCCAGGTCAGCAGCTCGCCATCACCGCAGCCCAGGTCCAGCACGCGGCTGCCGGCGGGGATCCATTCCTGGATGATTTCCAGATCAGCTCTCATGGCTTGTTCACACCGTAATTCGCTTCATGTAATTGCTGAACGCCTGCAGGTAGCGCGGGATCGGAATCAGGAAGGCGTCGTGGCCTTGCGGAGCGTCGATCTCCAGGTAGCAAACGTCTTTCTTGGCGGCCATCAGGGCATCTACCAGCTCGCGGGAGCGGGCCGGGGAGAAGCGCCAGTCGGTGGTGAAGGACATCACGCAGAACTTGGCCTTGGCGCCGGCGAAGGTTTTCGCCAGGTTATCGTCGAAGTTCGCCGCCGGATCGAAGTAGTCCAGCGCCTTGGTCATCAGCAGGTAGGTGTTGGCGTCGAACCGTCCGGAGAACTCTTCACCCTGATAACGCAGGTAGCTCTCGACCTGGAACTCGACGCTGTGGAAATCGTAGTTGAGCTTTTCGCTCTTGAGGCCGCGGCCGAATTTCTCACCCATCGAGTCGTCCGACAGGTAAGTGATGTGCCCGACCATGCGCGCCAGCATCAGGCCACGCTTGGGGATCACCCCGGCTTCCTGGAACGAACCGCCATGGAACTCCGGATCGGTGAGGATCGCCTGGCGCGCGACTTCGTTGAAGGCAATGTTCTGTGCCGAGAGTTTGGGTGCCGAGGCAATGGCCAGGCAGTGGCGGATGCGGTCGGGGTAGGTGATGCTCCATTGCATCGCCTGCATGCCACCCAGGCTGCCACCGATCACGGCAGCCCACTGCGTGATGCCGATGCGGTCGGCCAGGCGCGCTTGGCTATGGACCCAGTCTTCGACGGTCAGCACCGGGAACTCGGCGCCGAATGGCTTGCCGGTCTCAGGGTTGGTGCTGCTGGGGCCGGTGGAGCCGTTGCAACCGCCGAGGTTGTTCAGGCTGACGACGAAAAACTTGTCGGTGTCGATCGGCTTGCCGGGGCCGATGCAGCTGTCCCACCAACCGGGCTTGCGGTCGTCGGGGCTGTGGAAGCCGGCCGCGTGATGGTGCCCGGACAAGGCATGGCAGATCAGCACGGCGTTGCTCGCCGTGGCGTTCAGCGTGCCGTAGGTTTCGTAGATCAGGTCATAGGCTGACAAGGAGCGGCCGCAGGCAAGGGCCAGGGGCTCGTTGAAGTGCGCCACTTGGGGCGTCACCAGACCAACAGAATCGGCGGGAAAGGCAGTTGGCATCGACCCTGCTCTCGTTGAAATGAGGCGTAAGTCTAAAGACCGCTGTGGTCAGCGGCAAGCAAAGGGCGGGGATGATTTTTCCTGTCAGACCGAGGCGCGGCCATCGCGGGCAAGCCACGCTCCCACAAGGGGGCGCATTCCCATGTGGGAGCGTGGCTTGCCCGCGATGAACGATGACGCGGTCACCCCGGCTGTCGCACCAGATCCGGCAAGTCCGGGAGCTTCTGTGGTGAGCAGATCCGTACCCGCTTCTGCCGGCTCAGCTCGCCGCTGAGCAGGCTCACCTGGCTCTTGGAGACGCCAAAGGCCTTGGCCAGGAAGGCCATCAGGTAGGCATTGGCCTTGCCTTCGACGGGCGGGGCGGTCAGGCGGATCTTCAGGCGATCACCGTGCAGGCCCGCGAAATCATCGCTGCGGGCCGCCGGTTGCAGGTGACATTCGAGGATCAGGTCCGCGCCGTCCCAGCGGTAATAGCTCATCAGATCAGCAGGCGCAGGATTTCCGGCATCTGCGTCATGGCGGCGAGGTTGTTGATCACCAGCATGTCGATCAGCTTGAGCGCCATGAACGCCAGGATCGGCGAAATGTCCAGGCCGCCCAGGTTCGGCAGGATCTTGCGGAATGGCGCCAGGGCCGGCTCGCAGATCTGATTGACCAGTTCGGCACCCGGGTTATGGCTGCCAGGCGCGACCCACGAGAGGATCACGCTGATGATCAGGGCATAGAAGAAGATGTTGAGGAACAGCGCGGTGACCCCGATGAGCGACCAGATCAGCAGTTGCAGCGGGTTGCCGGTGGTGCCGTAAGTCAGCAGCAGGGTCAGGGCCATCAACGCCAGTTGCACCAGGATCGCCAGGACCAGCGACGACATGTCGAGGCCGAACACGCTCGGAATGATCCGGCGCAGTGGCTTGAGCAGGGGTTGAGTGGCCTTCACGGCGAACTGGCACAGTGGGTTGTAGAAGTTGGCGCGTACCAATTGCAGTACAAAACGCAGGAGTACGATCAGCAGGTACAGACTGCCGAGGGTTTGCAGCACGTACACCGCTGCAGTGTTCAATCCAATCATGTATGGCTCCTTATTGACCCAGTTGCTCAGCCATCTCGGCTGAACGGTGTGCAGCGGCACCCAGTGCGTGTTCCACCAGGGCTTCGAATCCGCCGGCCTGGAAGGCCTTGATCGCAGCTTCGGTGGTGCCGGCAGGTGAAGTGACGCGGCGGCGCAGTTCGGCGGCGTCGACGTCACTGGCAACTGCCATGTGCGCGGCGCCAAGGGCGGTTTGCAGGGTCAGTTGGGCGGCGGTTTCCCGTGGCAGGCCGAGCTTCTCGCCAGCGGCGGTCATGGCTTCGATCAGCAGGAAGAAATATGCCGGGCCACTGCCAGACACGGCGGTGACCGCATCCAGTTGCTGTTCTTCGTCCAGCCACAGGGCGATGCCCACGGCCGACAACAGGTCTTGCGCTTGCTGGCGTTGCTCGGCTGTCACCTGGGTGGTCGCGAACAGGCCGCTCACGCCCTGGCGCAGCAGGGCTGGGGTGTTGGGCATGCAGCGCACGATCGGCTGGGCACCTAGCCAGTTGTTCATGCTGGCGCAGGTGATGCCAGCGGCAATCGAGACCACCAGTTGCTGCGGTTGCAGGCTCGGGCGCAGTGCTTCGCAGACTACTTTCATTGCCTGCGGCTTGACTGCCAGAACCACCACATCGGCGCCGGCGATGGCGTCTGCGTTGTCGGCGAATACTTCGATGCCGTGCTCTGCGGCCACCCGCGCACGGGTCTCGGCGCCCGGATCGCTGGCGCGGATCTGCGCGGCGTCCAGGCCCTTGGCTCGTAGGCCGCCGATCAGGCTGGCGGCCATGTTTCCGGCACCGATAAAGGCAATACGCGTCTTGCTCATGTCAGGTCCTTTTAAAGTGGGGTGCCAGCCAGGGTTCATGGCTGGTGATGTTTTTACTGATAGTCGCGCGCACCAAACAGGGCTGTACCGATGCGGACCCAGGTGGCGCCTTGGGCAATGGCCGACTCGAGGTCGTGGCTCATGCCCATGGACAGTGTGTCGAGCGGCAGGTTGAGGCTGTCTTGCAGGCTGGTGTTCAGCTCGCGTACGGCGGCAAAGGCAGCGTCCTGCTCGGCGCGATTGTCGGTGGGCTCGGGAATCGCCATCAATCCGCGCAAGGTCAGGCGCGGCAGGGCCTTGATCGCCGCCGCCAGGGCCGGCAGGTCGGCCGGGGTGCAGCCGGACTTGCTGGCTTCACCGCTGACGTTGACCTGGATGCAGATGTTCAGGGCTGGCAATTCAGCGGGGCGTTGTTCGGACAGGCGTTGTGCGATTTTCAAGCGATCCACGGAGTGCACCCAAGCGAAGTTTTGCGCGATATCTCGCGTCTTGTTCGATTGAATGGGGCCGATGAAGTGCCAACACAAGGGCAGGTCGGTCAATTCCCGTTGTTTGCCCAACGCTTCCTGCAGGTAGTTTTCACCAAAGTCGCGGACCCCGGCAGCGTACGCTTCGCGGACTGCGGCGGCGGGTTTGGTTTTGCTCACGGCTAGCAGCTGGACGCTGTTGGCGGCACGTTGCGCGGCCTGTTCAGCACTGCGGATGCGTGCCGCTACCTGGGAGATGTTGTCTGCTATCGTGGACATTCAAGGGACGCCGGCAGTCTGAGGTTCGCGGCATTCTACTGGAATTGAGGAGTGCTATGGATATCACTGAGCTGCTGGCCTTCAGCGTCAAACAGGGCGCCTGCGACTTGCACTTGTCCACCGGCCTGCCACCGATGATCCGGGTGGATGGCGATGTGCGGCGGATCAACCTGCCGCCACAGGATGCCCGCCAGGTGACGGCGCTGATCCATGGGCTCATGAGCGAACCACAGCAGGTCGAGTTCGCGCAGGCACTGGAGCTCGACTTCTGCTACTCGGCGCCGGGTGTGGCGCGTTTTCGGGTCAATGTCTTCCATCAGCACCGGGGGCCGGGCGCGGTATTACGGATCATCCCGTCGAAGGTGCCGAGCCTGGACGAGCTGGGACTGGGGGATGTGTTTCGTCGTATTGCCGAGCTTCCCCGGGGCCTGGTGCTGGTCACCGGGCCCACGGGCTCCGGCAAGTCGACCACCCTGGCGGCAATGATCGATCACCTCAACAGCCACCGGCATCAACACATCCTGACCATTGAAGACCCGATCGAGTTTGTCCACGAGCCGCGCAAGTGCCTGATCAACCAGCGTGAAGTGCACCGCGATAGCCACAGCTTCGCGGCTGCGCTGCGTTCGGCCCTGCGCGAGGACCCGGACGTGATCCTGGTAGGGGAGATGCGAGACCTGGAAACCATTCGCCTGGCCCTCACCGCCGCCGAGACCGGGCACTTGGTGTTCGGCACGTTGCACACCAGTTCGGCGGCGAAAACCGTCGACCGGGTGGTGGACGTGTTTCCCGGTGAAGAGAAAGCCATGGTCCGCTCGATGCTCTCGGAGTCGCTGCAGGCGGTGGTGTCCCAGGCGCTGTTGAAGAAGGTCGGAGGCGGTCGGGTGGCGGCCCACGAGATCATGCTGGGTACCCCGGCAATCCGTAACCTGATCCGTGAGAACAAGGTGGCGCAGATGTATTCGGCGATCCAGACGGGTGGCGCGCTGGGCATGCAGACCCTGGACATGAGCCTGAGGTCGCTGCTGGGCAGGGGGTTGATCAGCCGTGAGCATGCGCGAGAGCGGGCGCGCTCGGCCGAAGGCCTGTAAATACAAAAAATCGCAGCCGGCGGGAATGCCACCGGCTGCGATCTGTTGATCTTGCTTTGACTGAGCTCAACTCAGCGCTGAACAATCCGCATGGTGTTCGGCTCTTTCGGCAGGACCCGCTTGGCAACCACGTAGTGGTTATCCCAGTACGGCTTCTTCAGGGTGTCGATGGAGACCGACTTGCCACGGCGTGGTGCGTGGATGAAGCGGTCGTTGCCCAGGTAGATGGCAACATGATTGACCCTGCGGCTCTTGAGCTTGAAGAAAATCAGGTCGCCGGGTTTCAGGTCCTTGCGATCGACTTTCAGCCCGTGGCCGGAGGCCATGGCATTGGAGGTGCGCGGCAGGTCTACGGCGGCTACGTCATTGAAGGCGTATTTCACCAGGCCGCTGCAATCAAAGCCTTTACTTGGGCTGCTGCCACCCCAACGATAGGGAGTGCCGAGCACATTGACTGCGCGACTCAAGACATCGCTGCTCTGCTTGGTGGCCATTGGCGGCACCAGCGAGCTGTTGGCCTTGCTCAGTTGTGGTGCTTTTACACTGTGTTTGTTTTTGCTGGTAGCAGCAGAAACATGGGATTTAGGGGTGTAACCATTAACGTTTGGAAGACGTTGCTCACGATTGGTGGCGTGGGCGGCCAGTGGCAATAATAGGCAAATGGTTAGCCATGTCTTGAAAAATGGACGCATTAGGCAAGGCTCTATATAAGGAACGCGCAACTTTATAACAGCTTTTTTGTCCTTTTCGGGGCCGTTGGTCGATTCAAACCGGGGCTCAAAACCGTCGAAGCCGCGGCAAATTGGCTCGATTGTCGGACACAAGTCAGGTGGTACAAGGCTTTGCGCGAAGTGCCTGGCTGGCAAACCACTTGTCGGCACGACATAAAAAAGTCACACAAGTCACAAAATTATTTTTCTATCGCGGCATATGAGGGACTACATGAACACCTATCGTCAGGATGTTTCACCCCAGGACACCCACAGCAAGGTGATCGGTTATCTGCTGTGGATTCTCGGCTTTACCGGGGCGCACCGCTTTTATTACGGCAAGCCGGTGACTGGCACGATCTGGTTTTTCACCTTCGGTTTGCTGGGCATCGGCTGGTTGATCGACCTGTTCCTGATCCCGGCCATGGACCGTGAGGCGGATCTGCGTTTTACCGCAGGGCCGATCGAATACAACGTGGCCTGGATTCTGCTGACGTTCCTCGGCGTGTTCGGTGTACACCGCATGTATCAGGGGAAGTGGATCAGCGGTTTGCTGTACCTGGTGACGGGCGGGTTGTTCTTTCTGGGGGTGTTGTATGACTTCTGGACCCTGAATGACCAGGTTTCGGTGCGCAACGCGCAGAATCGCGGCGCTTTCCAGTAAAGCATCGCGGGCAAGCCCGCTCCCACAGGAGCTGCATCAGGCCTGTGGGGCGGGCGGCGCTGCGCCTGCCCGCGATTGGAGCGACACGGTTCAGGCCTGGTGGCTGATCCGTCCATCCACCAGGGTGTAGCGCACCACGCCCGGTAGGCTGTGGCCGAGGAACGGGCAGTTTTCGCCCTTCGACAGCCAGGTCTCGCCGGCGACGGTCGAGGCGGCCGGGTCGAACACCACCAGGTCAGCCGCAGCACCCACCGCCAGCTTGCCCGCCGGCAGGCGCAGGGCCTCGGCCGGACCGGCGCTGAGGCGTGCCAGCAGGGTCGGCAGATCGAGCAGGCCGTCTTCGACCAGGGTCATGGCCAACGGCAGCAGCAGTTCAACGCTGCTGATCCCGGGTTCGGTGGCGCCGAACGGCGCCAGCTTGGCGTCGCGCTCGTGGGGCTGGTGATGGCTGGAGATGGCTTGCACCACCCCGGACTTCACTGCCTCGCGCAGGCCATCGCGGTCGGCGCGGGTGCGCAGCGGCGGTTGCACGTGGTACAGGCTGTTGAAGTCGATCAACGCCTCATCAGTGAGGATCAACTGATACAGCGCCACGTCGGCCGTGACCTTCAAACCCCGGGCCTGGGCCTGGGCGATCAAGGCTACGCCGCGGGCACTGGTGAGCTGGCTGAAGTGCGCACGCACCCCGGTTTGCTCCACCAGCAGCAGGTCACGGGCCAGGGCCACGGTTTCCGCGGTTTCGGGAATCCCCGGCAGGCCGAGGAAGCTGGCGGTCGGGCCTTCGTGGGCCAGGCCACCTTCGGCCAGGTCATGGTCCTGGGAGTGAAAGATCACCGTCAGGTCGAAGGTCGCCGCGTATTCCAGGGCCCGGCACAGGGTGCGGGTGTTGCGAAAGCTGTCCAGGCCGTTGCCGAAGGCCACGCAACCGGTGTCGCGCAGGGCAATCAGTTCGGCCAGTTGCTCGCCTTCCAGACCCTTGCTCAGGGCACCGATCGGGAACACCTTGGCATTGCCGGCTTCACGGGCGCGGTCGAGGATCAGTTCGGCGACGGCCGAGGTGTCCAGCACCGGCTTGGTGCGGGGCGGGCAGCACAGGCTGGTGACACCACCGGCCGCGGCGGCGCGGGTTTCGCTGGCGATCGTGCCTTTGCGGCTGTAACCCGGTTCGCGCAGCGCGACGTTGAGGTCGACCAGCCCGGGCGCGACCACCAGGCCCTGGGCCTCGATGGTTTGCACGGCGACGAAGCCGGCGGGTGCGGCGCCCAGGGCGACGATCTTGCAGGCTTCGATGTGGATATCGGTGACTTGATCCAGGCCACTGCTCGGATCGATGACGCGGGCGCCGAGAATGCTGAGCTTCACTGGGCGTTCTCCTGCTCGAATTGGCGCTGGGCAGTCTGCCCGCTCATGGCCATGGACAACACGGCCATACGAATGGCGATCCCGTAGGTCACCTGATTGAGGATCACCGAGTGCGGACCGTCGGCCACCGCCGACTCGATCTCCACCCCACGGTTGATCGGCCCCGGGTGCATGACGATGCAGTCCGGCTTGGCGCCGGCCAGGCGTGCGGTGGTCAGGCCGAACAGGCGGTAGAACTCGCCTTCGCTCGGCAGCAGGCCGCCGGTCATGCGTTCACGCTGCAGGCGCAGCATGATCACCACGTCGACGTCCTTAAGGCCTTCGGTCATGTCGGTGTAGACCTTCACCCCGTATTGCTCGATGCCGATCGGCAGCAGGGTCTTGGGGGCGATCACGCGGATATCCGGGCAGCCGAGGGTTTTCAGCGCCAGCATGTTCGAGCGTGCGACCCGCGAGTGCAGGATGTCGCCGACGATGGCCACCGAGAGGTTTTCGAAGCTGCCCTTGTGTCGACGAATGGTGAGCATGTCGAGCATGCCCTGGGTCGGGTGGGCGTGCCGGCCGTCACCGCCATTGATGATCGCCACTTGTGGGCAGACGTGTTCGGCAATGAAGTGCGCGGCGCCGGAGTCGCCGTGGCGCACCACGAACATGTCGGCCGCCATGGCCTCGAGGTTGCGCAGGGTGTCGAGCAGGGTTTCGCCCTTGCTCGCCGACGACGTCGACACGTTGAGGGTGATCACGTCCGCCGACAACCGCTGGGCGGCCAGTTCGAAGGTGGTGCGGGTGCGGGTGGAGTTCTCGAAGAACACGTTGCACACGGTCTTGCCGCGCAGCAACGGGACTTTTTTCACCGCCCGGGCGCCGACTTCGAGGAACGAGTCGGCGGTGTCGAGGATTTCCGTCAACAGCTCGCGGCGCAGGCCGTCGAGGGAGAGGAAGTGGCGCAGCTGGCCCTGATCATTGAGCTGTAGCGGGCGCTTGGTATCTAGAGGCGTCATCGCGAGGGGGACTCTCAATAGGGCGGATTAAAGGGCGAGGTCTTGCAGTTCGAGCGCAAGTTCCGGACCGGACAGCTTGACCCGTTCGTGGGCGGCCAGGGACAGGGTCGCACCGACTACGTTCGGGCGGATCGGCAGCTCGCCGGCGTCCAGGTCCAGCAGGCAGACCAGGGTCACGCTGGCTGGACGGCCATAGTCGAAGAGTTCGTTCATGGCGGCGCGGATGGTCCGCCCGCTCATCAGCACGTCGTCGATCAGCACCAGGTGCTGGCCTTCGATCTCGAAGGGCAGGGCCGATGGGCGCACTTGCGGGTGCAGGCCATTCTGGCTGAAGTCGTCGCGGTAGAAGGAAACGTCCAGGGTACCCAGTGGCGCGTCGCTGCCCAGTGCTTCGAGCAGGGCCTGAGCGACCCACACGCCGCCGGTGCGAATGCCGATGTAGCGCGGCTCGCTGATGCCGCGTTTGGCCAGGTAGGCGTCAAGCTGGGTCGCCATCTGGCTGATCAGTTCGACGGGATTGGGCAGGCTCATGGTTGCTCCTTCTTGGGCCCGAGCCGGGACTTGCAGGGAGAGGCTCGGGTTGTAGCTAAGAGAGTCGCTTGCTGCGGCTCTTCAGGATTCGAACAGTGCGCTGTTTTCGTCGAGCCAGCCTTGCAGCAGCAGGGCGGCGGCGATGGCGTCGACCGGGTTGTCGCGGTAGCTGCCTTTCTGCCCGCCACGGACCAGGCGTTCGCCTTTGGCCTCGAAAGTGGTCAGGCGTTCATCGTGGGTATAAAAGGGCAGGTTGTAGCGGCCATTGAGGCGCCGGGCGAATTTTTCCGCGCGCAGGCACATGTCGCTTGGCGTGCCGTCCATGTTCAGCGGCAAGCCGACCACCACCGCGTCAGGCTTCCACTCCTTGATCAGGGCTTCGACCTGGTTCCAGTCGGGAATGCCGTTTTGCGCCTTGAGGGTGCACAGCTCGCGGGCCTGGCCGGTAATTACCTGGCCAACGGCCACGCCGATCTGTTTGGTGCCGTAGTCAAAACCGAGGATCAGACGCAGGGCCATCAGGCGTGCCCCGCCTGGCTGGTGAGCAGGCTGAGGTTGACGCCCAGGTGCTTGGCCGCCGCGTCCAGGCGCAGTTCGCTGCTGGTGTTGAACAGGATGTCGGTGTCGAACGGGCAGGTCAGCCAGGCGTTGTCGGCCAGTTCGGCCTCCAGTTGCCCGGCTTCCCAGCCGGCATAGCCGAGGGCGATCAGGCTCTTGGCCGGACCGACGCCGTCGGCAATCGCAAACAGCACGTCCTGGGAGGTGGACAAGGACAGCTCGCCCTCCAGATCAACGGTCGCCTGGAACGTCATGCCCGAGGGGTGCAGCACAAAACCACGGTCGGTCTGCACCGGACCACCGATGAAAATCGGTACATGCTGGCACAACACCGGTGGTTCGACGTCAGGGCGCAACTGCTCAAGGATATCCGCCAGGCTCAGGTCCTGCGGGCGGTTGATCACCAGCCCCATGGCACCATTGGCCGTGTGCTCGACGATGTAGGTCAAGGTGTGCGCAAAGTTCGGGTCGGCCATGTGGGGCATGGCGATCAGGAAGTGATGCTTGAGGTAGCTGGGAATGACGTTTTTCATGTGCGCTAGTGTGGCGTTGGAGGGGCAAACTGACAAGCTGGGGATGTGCAGGAAATGCCCAGAATATCCGCGAATAACTCAGGCCCCTGTGGGAGCGGGCTTGCCCGCGATGACGGCGGCACATTGATAATTGCCGTGTCAGACCCACCGCTATCGCGGGCAAGCCCGCTCCCACAGGGTTTCCTGCTGTTCAATTGCTGGAAAGCCTGTCCCCGCGGGCAAATCTCCAGGTGCGGATGATCTCCAATCGGTCAATGTCCGACAGGTCGCCGGTAAACGGCGCAAAGGGTGCTGCCAGACGCACGATACGCTGGGCCGCCTGGTCCAGCAGTGGCTGGCCGGAAGACTCCAGGACCAGCACTTCGTACAGCGAGCCGTCGCGGTTGATCGAGACCATCAGGCGCAAATTGCCGTAGATCTGTTTGCGCCGCGCTTCGTCGGGATAGTTCAGGTTGCCGATGCGCTCGACCTTCTTGCGCCATTCATCCTTGTACCAGGCACCCTTGTCGCGCATGGTCGAGGCCGCACTCAGGCGGTGGATGCGCGGGCGCTTGGCATACAGCTGTTGTTCGTTGGCCAGTTCCGCCTCGAGGCTGGCGATGTCGCTGGACAGCTGGGCGCTGTCGAAGGTCGGCGTCACCGGCTTGGGCGTCGGTGCCGACTTCACTTCTTCCTTCTTGGTCGCGGCTTTTTTCGGGGCTGGCGCCACTGTGGTCACGGCGGCCTTGGGAGCGGCGACCGGTACTTGGGGTTTGACCGCGGGCGGTGGCGTGACCTTTTGCACCTTGTTGTCCTGGAACGGCGCGATCTCGGTGGTCTTGGGGATCGCCTTTTTATCCAGGGTGCCGCTGCCTTGCTGATTTTCCTGGGCCAGGAAGTCGGCTTTTTTCGGCTTGGTTTCGCTTTTGAAGGTGGCGAGGGTGATTTCCAGGGTTTTACTGATCTGCTTGGGTTCGGCAAAGGTAAACCCCAGGCCGAGGATCAGTGCCAGGTGGATCAGCGCCGCCAGGAACAGGGTAAATCCGAGGCGATCGGCCGGGCGCACGCCGCGGTGGGCGAGTTCAGGGGGCAGATCGGACGGCAGGGTCATGACAAGGAAACCAACATCGCGTTTTGCACAGGCCGCGCATGATAACGCAATGTTGGTCTGCCCTTGGGGGTTCTATATCAACGAGCCTTGAGCTTCTGATCGATGGCTGCCATCAGCATTTCGCCGATGTTCGTGCCAAATGCATTGTCGATCTCGCGAATGCAGGTCGGGCTGGTGACGTTGATTTCGGTCAGGTGCTCACCAATCACGTCGAGGCCGACAAACAGCAGGCCTTTTTCCCGCAGGGTCGGGCCGACCTGGGCAGCGATCCAGCGGTCCTTGTCGGTCAATGGACGGGCTTCGCCACGGCCGCCGGCGGCCAGGTTGCCACGGGTTTCGCCCTGGGCCGGGATGCGCGCCAGGCAGTAGTCCACCGGCTCGCCGTCGATCATCAGGATGCGCTTGTCACCGTCCTTGATTGCCGGCAGGTAAGCCTGGCCCATGATCTGCTGGGTGCCCAGGGCGGTCAGGGTTTCAAGAATCACCGACAGGTTCGGATCGCCCGCGCGGTGACGGAAGATCGAGGTGCCACCCATGCCGTCCAGCGGCTTGAGGATCACATCGCCGTGTTTGGCGGCGAACTCACGCAGCACGTCGGCGCGGCGGCTGACCACGGTCGGCGGGGTGCACTGGGGGAACAGGGTGGCGAACAGTTTTTCATTGCAGTCGCGCAGGCTTTGCGGCTTGTTGACCACCAGGACACCGGCGCGCTCGGCTTGCTCGAGCAGGTAGGTGGAGTAGACGAACTCCATGTCGAAGGGCGGATCCTTGCGCATCAGGATCACATCCAGGTCGCTCAGCAGCGCGTCGGTCTCGGCTTCGAGCTCGAACCATTTCTGCGGGTCGGCGAAGACTTTCAACGGTCGCATGCGGGCCCGCGCCTCGCCTTCGCCCTGGTACAGGTCGCTCTGTTCCATATAGAACAGTTCCCAACCGCGTGCCTGGGCGGCCAGCAGCATGGCCAGCGAGCTATCCTTTTTATAGGAAATGCTGGCGATAGGGTCCATGACAATCCCGACGCGAACGCTCATGGGTGTTTCCTCGAGTTTGAAGGGCTGGGTGTGTCTTGTGCAGGAGCGAGCTCGCTCCTGCAAAAAAACCAGCCGAAGGCCAGAAAAAGTGGCGTCAGAGTGGCGCCCGGTGGGTTCCCGGTCAAGGAAAAACCGCCTCGCGGGTCGGCCGATAGATTGGACATGGAGACTGTGCTAAAAAGGCTGGCATGTCGCGCTGGCCCTTGATCATCAAGGGTTTCGAGCCAACGGGCAGCCGCAAACGGACAAACTGATTCGCCCAGGCGATGGTAGAGCAGATATGGAACAGCATTCCAACGCCTTGAAGGTCATGGTGATCGACGATTCGAAGACCATTCGCCGTACCGCTGAAACCTTGTTACGCAATGCGGGCTGCGAGGTGATCACCGCCATCGATGGTTTTGATGCGCTGGCCAAGATCACCGACAACCATCCGGGGATCATTTTTGTCGACATCATGATGCCGCGTCTGGATGGTTATCAGACCTGCGCTTTAATCAAGAACAACAGTGCGTTCAAGGCCACGCCAGTGATCATGCTGTCGTCCAAGGACGGCTTGTTCGACAAGGCCAAGGGGCGGATTGTCGGTTCCGATCAGTTTTTGACCAAGCCATTCAGCAAGGAAGAACTGTTGAACGCGATTCGCGCTCATGTACCGGGCTTCGCTGCCGATGCGCCGCTGTAAGACACGCACAGTGATGCCCGGCCAACCGGCCTGGCGTCTACAAGAATGGGGAAGACCATGGCACGTATTCTGATCGTCGATGACTCGCCGACCGAAATGTACAAACTCACCGGCATGCTGGAAAAGCACGGCCATGAAGTGTTGAAGGCACAAAACGGTGCCGATGGCGTGGCGCTGGCGCGTCAGGAAAAGCCCGACGCGGTCTTGATGGACATCGTCATGCCCGGCCTCAACGGCTTCCAGGCGACCCGTCAACTGACCAAGGACCCGGAGACCGGTCATATTCCGGTAATCATCATCACCACCAAGGACCAGGATACCGACAAGGTCTGGGGCACTCGCCAGGGCGCCAAGGACTACCTGACCAAGCCGGTGGACGAAGACACCCTGATCAAGACCCTGAACGCTGTGCTGGCAGGCTGACGGCCGCGCCATGGCCGAGTCGCTGAGCGCCTTTGAACTGTTGCTGCAGATCGACCAGCGTTGCCGCTTGCTGGCGGCTGACTTGCCGTCCCAGCCAACCCGCAATCACGGCTGGAGCGGCATTGGCTTTCGCCTGGGCGAACACTGGTACGTGGCGCCCATGGGCGAGGTCAGCGAAGTCCTGCATGAGCCGCGCCTGACCCAGTTGCCCGGGGTCAAGCCGTGGGTTCGGGGGGTGGCCAACCTGCGTGGCCGCTTGCTGCCGGTGATGGACCTGTGCGGCTTCCTGGGCGCCGAGTTGTCGGCTCAGCGCAAGCAGCGCCGGGTCCTGGTGGTCGAGTACAAGGAAACGTTCGTCGGGCTGATGGTCGATGAGGTGCTGGGCATGCAGCACTTCGATCAGGCCCGGTTCGAGCCGGGAGCGGCGGGCAGCCAGGACGACCCAGCGGCGGCTTTCATCAAGGGTCGGTTCGAGCGTGAGCAACGCTGGCAGGTGTTCAGTCCGTTTGCCGTGGCGCAGTCGCCACGCTTCATGGATGTGGCGGTGTAGGCGGGTACCTGTAGCAGCTGCCGAAGGCTGCGTTCGAGTGCGCAGCACGCGCAAGGACGCCGGACGGGTTTCACAATGTGGGTCAACAGGCGAAGATCGATGATTAAAGTCAACACGGGCACCTCAAGCGATGGATCGCGCAGTCGTTCGCAGATCATTGCGCTGTTCATCGCGCTGATCGTGTTCATCGTGCTGTTGTTCGCCAACTTTGCCTACCTCAATACTCAAGCCTCCTACGACAAGCAGTACATCGGCCATGCCGGTGAGTTGCGCGTGCTGTCCCAGCGTATTGCCAAGAACGCCACCGAAGCGGCTGCCGGCAAAGCCGCGGCGTTCAAGCTGCTCAGCGACGCGCGCAATGACTTTGCACAGCGTTGGGGCTACCTGAAGAAAGGCGACCCGGCCACGGGCCTGCCGCCAGCACCGGCGGTGGTGCGTCCGCAAATGCGCGCCGTGCAGCTGGATTGGGAGCGCTTGCTGAAAAACACCGACGCGATCCTCTCCAGCGAGCAGACCGTGCTGTCGCTGCACCAAGTGGCCGCGACGTTGGCCGAGACCGTGCCGCAGTTGCAGGTCGAGTACGAAAAAGTCGTCGAGATCCTGTTGCAGCGCGGCGCGCCAGCTACCCAGGTGGCCATGGCCCAGCGCCAGTCGCTGCTTGCCGAGCGCATCCTTGGCGCCGTCAACACGGTGCTGGCCGGCGATGAAAACGCCCAGCAGGCCGCCGATGTGTTTGGCCGGGACGCGGCGCGCTTCGGCCAGGTGCTCAACGGCATGCTGCAGGGCAATCCGGCGCTCAAGGTCAGCCAGGTCGAGGACCGCGATGCCCGTGCTCGTCTGAGCGAAATCGCCGAGCTGTTCCAGTTTGTCTCTGGTTCGGTGGATGAAATCCTCGAGACCTCGCCCCAGCTGTTCAAGGTCCGTGAGTCGGCGGGCAACATCTTCAACCTCTCGCAGACCCTGCTGGAGGAAGCCTCGCACCTGGCCAACGGCTTCGAGAACCTGGTGGGCGGACGCTCCACCGACACCATCGGCGGTTACGTGCTGGGCCTGCTGGCGCTTACCTCGATCATCCTGATCGGCCTGGTGATGGTGCGTGAAACCAACCGCCAGTTGCGCGAGACCGCCGAGAAGAACGAGCGCAACCAGAACGCGATCATGCGCCTGCTCGACGAAATCGAGGACCTGGCAGATGGCGACCTGACGGTCACGGCGTCGGTGACTGAAGACTTCACCGGGACCATTGCCGACTCCATCAACTACTCGGTCGATCAACTGCGCGACCTGGTGGCTACCATCAACCTCACGGCCGGCCAGGTCGCCGCCGCCGTGCAGGAAACCCAGGCCACGGCGATGCACCTGGCCCAGGCCTCGGAGCATCAGGCCCAGCAGATCAGCGAAGCGTCGGCTTCGATCAACGACATGGCCCAGTCCATCGACCAGGTGTCGGCGAACGCCGCCGAATCATCGGCTGTGGCCGAGCGTTCGGTGGAGATCGCCAACAAGGGCAACGAGGTGGTGCACAACACCATTCACGGCATGGACAACATTCGTGAGCAGATCCAGGACACCGCCAAGCGCATCAAACGCCTGGGCGAGTCGTCCCAGGAAATCGGCGATATCGTCAGCCTGATCGACGACATCGCCGACCAGACCAATATCCTGGCCCTCAACGCGGCGATCCAGGCGTCCATGGCCGGCGACGCCGGGCGCGGGTTTGCCGTGGTGGCCGACGAGGTGCAGCGCCTGGCTGAACGTTCTTCCGCCGCCACCCGGCAGATTGAAACCCTGGTGCGGGCGATCCAGACCGACACCAATGAGGCGGTGATTTCCATGGAGCAGACCACCACCGAGGTGGTGCGCGGCGCGCGGCTGGCGCAGGATGCCGGAGTAGCCCTGGAAGAAATCGAAGGCGTTTCGAAAACCCTTGCGGCGCTGATCCAGAGTATTTCCAATGCGGCGCAGCAACAGACGTCGTCGGCGGGACAGATTTCCTTGACCATGAACGTGATCCAGCAGATCACCACGCAAACCTCGTCGGGCTCCACGGCCACCGCAGAGAGCATTGGCAACCTGGCGAAAATGGCCAGTCAGTTGCGGCGCTCGGTGTCCGGCTTCACCTTGCCGGCGGTACCGGAGCGCGGTACCGACAAGACCTGAACCCTGCACGCTGGGAACGAATTTTGACTGGAGTGGTTATGGGTGATCGGCACGACTATGTGGCCCTTGAGTGGGTCAAGGGCGAAATTGCCGAAACGCTGAAGCAGGCCTACCTTGCCCTCGATCAACTGGTCGAGGACCCGCAGGCGCTGCACGCGCTCGAGCAATGCCTGGCAGGTATCCATCAGGTCCATGGCAGTCTGCAGATGGTCGAGTTCTACGGTGCGGCCCTGCTTGCCGAAGAGATGGAGCAACTGGCGGCAGCCTTGCAGCGTGGCATGGTGGCCCATCGCGACGAAGCCATCCGCCTGCTGCAACAGGCCCTCGGCCAATTGCCGATTTACCTCGACCGCGTGCTCAGCGCCCGGCGCGACTTGCCCCTGGTGGTGCTGCCGCTGATCAACGACTTGCGCAGCGCCCGTGGCGAAGGCCTGCTCGCGGAAACCAGCCTGTTCAGTCCACAACTGCAAGAACTGCCGGCCCTGACGGAGGCGCAACTGGCGCTGCTGGCGCCGGCAGACTTGCCCAATGTGTTGCGCAAACTGCGGCAGATGCTGCAGATGGGCCTGGTCGGACTGCTGCGCGAACAGGACGACAGCACAAACCTGGGGTACCTGGCCAAGGTCTTTGCACGCCTTGAGGCGCTGTGTGCCGATGCGCCATTGAGCCCGCTGTGGCAGGTGGCTTCAGCGCTGGTCGAAGGCATGCTCAGTGGCCGTATCGATAACAGTCCGGCACTGCGCAGCTTGTTCAAGGACACCGACAAGGAACTCAAGCGCCTGCTGGAACACGGCATGCCGGCCATCAACCAGGCAGCGCCGCCCGAATTGCTGAAAAGCCTGCTGTTTTATATCGCCAAGGCGCAATCTCCCAGTGCCCGGATGTTAATCATGAAAGATCGCTACGGGCTGGATGACGCCTTGCCTGACAACGCCTTGCTCGATGCAGAGCGCGCGCGCCTGGCTGGGCCTGACCGCGACGCCATGCGCTCGGTGCTGGCCGCCTTGTGCGAGGAACTGGTGCGGGTCAAGGAGCGCCTGGACCTGTTCGTGCGCAGCGACCGCCAGCATGCCTCGGACCTCGACAGCCTGCTGGCGCCGTTGCGGCAGATTGCCGACACCCTGGCGGTGCTCGGTTTTGGCCAGCCGCGCAAGGTCATCATCGACCAGTTAGGCGTGGTGCTGAGCCTGGCCCAGGGGCAGCGCGAGCCCAACGATGCGATCCTGATGGACGTCGCCGGTGCCTTGCTCTACGTCGAGGCGACCCTGGCGGGCATGGTCGGTATCGTCGAGGAAAACCGTGAAGAAAGCCGGCTGCCGACCACCGACCTGACGCAGATCCACCAGATCGTCATCAAGGAAGCCCGCCTGTGCCTGCAACAGGCCAAGGACATGATCGTCGAATACATCGATGCCCACTGGGATCGCCAGCCGTTGCAGTTGCTGCCGGACTTGCTGACCCAGGTTCGCGGTGCGCTGGCGATGATTCCCCTGCACCGTGCGGCGAGCCTGCTGGAAGCCTGCAACAGTTACATTCGTGAACACCTGCTGGCGGACCGCACACCGCCGGATTGGCAGCACCTGGACAACCTGGCCGATGCCATCACCAGCATCGAGTATTACCTGGAGCGCTTGAGCGAGGACCCGCAAACCCTCGGCGAGCAGGTGCTGGATGTGGCCGAACAGAGTCTGGCGACACTCGGCTATCAGCCCAGCGCGGTTCATTTGCCACCGTTCAATCCGTCGCCGAGTGCCGATGGCGGTCGGTTCGCCGAAGCTGACCCGGCCGCCCAGCAGTCGCTGGCAGATGCCCTGGCCAGCCCGGTGTCGGCCGTCAACCCGCCGGCCGTGAGTACCCCCGACAGCCTGCAACCACCGCCGGCCGATGAAGAACCGGTGGATGACGAGTTGCGCGAGGTGTTCCTCGAGGAGACCGCCGAAGTCCTGGATATCCTGCGCGAGTACCTGCCGCGCTGGTCGGCCAACCCAGGCAGTGCTGCGCTCCTGGGCGAACTGCGGCGGGCCTTTCATACCTTGAAGGGCAGTGGACGGATGGTCCGCGCGCTGGTGCTCGGCGAACTCGCCTGGGCCGTGGAAAACCTGCTCAACCGAATACTCGAACACAGTGTCGAGCCTGGGCCGCAGGTCGATGAGCTGTTGCGCGACACGCTGCACCTGCTGCCAGAGCTGGTGGCGGAATTCGCCGCCAGCCACCAGCGCCAACGCGATGACGTGGACCACCTGGCAGCCCGTGCCCACGCGTTGGCCCGGGGCGCGGCCCTGCCCGAGCAAGCGAGCGGAGCGCACGCTGGCGCCGCCGATCCGCAGTTGCTGGAGATCTTCCGCAACGAAGCCGACAGCCACCTCAACAGCCTCCAGCGCTTTCTCGAGCAGGCCGCCGAACATCTGCCGTTGCAGGCCACTGACGAGTTGCAGCGTGCGCTGCACACCCTCAAGGGCAGCGCGTCGGTGGCCGGTGTGGTGCCGATCGCCGAGCTGGCGGCACCCTTCGACCAACTGGCCCGCGAATACAAGGCGCACCTGTTGGCCCTGGACCTGGATGAAGTCGAACTGCTGCTGGAGGCCGAAGGCTTGCTGCGCCGCGGCTTGGCGCAATTGCAGGGCAACCCGCTGGTGGAAATCCGCGGCGCGCCTGATCTGATCCTGCGCACCCAGGCCCTGCTCGCCGAGCGCCTGGAAGCCTTGCACAGCTCGCCCGACAGCGGTGTGCGGATCAAGCGTGACCCGCAGCTGATCAACAACTTCCTGGCCCAGGGCATGGACATCCTGCTGGACGCCGAAAGCCTGTTGCAACGCTGGCAGCAACACCCCGGCGAGCGCCAGGAACTGACGGCCTTGCTGGATGAGCTGACGACCCTGGGTGAGGGCGCACACCTGGCCGACCTGCACCCGATGGATGAGTTGTGCGAGGCCTTGCTCGACCTGTATGGCGCCGTGGAGGAAAGCAGCCTGGCGGTCAGCGAGCGGTTCTTTCACGAGGCCCAAAGTGCCCATGAAGCCTTGATCAACATGCTCGACGAACTGGCGGCAGGCCAGGAAGTCAGTCACCAATCGGCTCGTGTGCACGCCCTGCGCGATCTGCTTGATGAGGGCCTGGATCCGTCCGCGATGGGCCTGATCCGCAGCGACGGCAGTCGCACCCTGAGCATTACCGAACTTGGCAGCGTCACCGCCGAACTCGGGCAGTCCTCGCCGACGCCATTGGCGGCGGACGATGAAATGGAGGCGATTTTTCTCGAAGAGGCCGTGGACATTCTGGAGAGCGCCGGGCAGGCCTTGCAGCGTTGGCTCACGGAACCGCAGAACCCTGCGCCGTTGTTGTCGCTGCAGCGCGACTTGCACACCCTCAAGGGTGGGGCGCGGATGGCCGAGATCGGACCGGTGGGTGACCTGGCCCACGAGCTGGAAAGCCTTTACGAGGGGTTGGTGGACCGGCGCTTGAGCTATAGCACCGAGCTTGGCCAGTTGTTGCAGCAGAGCCACGACCGCCTCGCGCAACTGCTGGAGCAATTGCAGCGCCAACAGCCGCTGGGCGATTGCACGGCATTGATCGAGGCCATCGCGCAGTGGCGCCAAGGCAGCGCCAGCCCTGCCGACGCCGCTGCACAGGCGTCCGCCGAGGATGCGCCGGGCAATGACCCGGAGTTGCTGGAGATCTTCCTCGAGGAAGGCTTCGACATCATCGACAGTTCGGGCGCGGCCTTGCTGCGCTGGCAGGCCGACCCGCAAAGCCGCCAGGAAATGGAAACCCTGCTGCGCGATCTGCACACCCTCAAAGGTGGCGCGCGAATGGTCGAGATTGCGCCGATTGGCGACCTGGCCCATGAACTGGAGTTTCTCTACGAAGGCCTGTCGACCGGCTTGCTGCAGGCCACACCGGCGCTGTTCGGGCTGTTGCAGCGCAGTCATGACCGGCTGGCGCAGATGCTCGACGCTACCCGTGCCGGTCAACCGGTAGCGCCGGCCGAGCGCCTGCTCGAGGCCATCCAGGCCTTCAGTCACCCCTCGGCGGTCGAGCGTGCTGCGCCATCGGTGGCGCTCGACAGCCTGGCGCAGAACAAGCCGGAGCCGTCCGCGCCGCCCGCTGAAGCGGGCGCCGATATGGTCAAGGTGTCCGCCGAACTGCTCGACGACCTGGTCAACCTGGCCGCCGAGACTTCGATTTTTCGTGGGCGTGTCGAGCAACAGGTCAACGATGCCCGGGTGACCTTGAGCGAGATGGAAACCACCATCGAGCGCATGCGCGATCAACTGCGCCGCCTCGACACCGAAACCCAGGGACGCATCCTCAGTCGCCAGCACGTCGACGCCGAGCGCCTGGGCTACGAAGAATTCGACCCGCTGGAAATGGATCGCCATTCGCAACTGCAGCAGTTGTCGCGGGCGATGTTCGAGTCTGCTTCCGATCTGCTCGACCTCAAGGAAACCCTCGATCGGCGCAATCTCGACGCCGAGAACCTGTTGCAGCAACAGGGGCGGATTAACAGTGAGCTGCAAGAAGGCCTGATGCGCACGCGCATGGTGCCGTTCGAACGGATGCTGCCGCGCCTCAAACGCATCGTCCGCCAGGTCTCCAGCGAGCTGGGCAAAGACGTTGAGTTTATCGTCGGCAACGCCGAGGGCGAGATGGACCGTAATGTCCTTGAGCGCATGGCCGCCCCGCTGGAGCACATGTTGCGCAACGCCATCGACCATGGCCTGGAGTCTGCGCAAGTACGCCGCGCTGCCGGCAAGCCCGAGCAGGGGCGGATCAGCCTGGACCTGTCCCGCGAGGGCGGCGATATCATTTTCGACATCCGTGACGACGGTGCCGGCGTGCCCCTCGATGCCGTACGGCGCAAGGCGATCAAGCGCGGGCTGCTGGCCCCCGAAAGCAGCCTGAGTGACCGCGATGTGCTGCAGTTCATCCTGCAGCCCGGCTTCTCTACTGCCGAGAAAATCACCCAGATCTCCGGGCGAGGGGTGGGCATGGACGTGGTGCATGAAGAAGTGCGCCAGCTCGGCGGCCTGATGAGCATCGACTCGGTCCCGGGCAAGGGCGTGCATTTTCGCATTCGCCTGCCGTTCACGGTGTCGGTCAACCGCGCGTTGATGGTGCAGTGTGGCGAGGATCTGTACGCGATCCCGCTCAATACCATCGAGGGCATGGTGCGAGTCCTGCCCAGCGAACTGGAGGCCCGCTATCAACTGGATCCGCCCCGGTACGAGTACGCCGGGCAATGTTACGAGCTGTGCTACCTGGGTGAGTTGCTCAAGACCAGTATTCGCCCGCGCTTGCTGGGGCAGAACCTGCCGCTGCCGGTGCTGCTGGTGCAGTGCAACGAGCGGCATATCGCGGTGCAGGTCGACGCCATGGCCGGCACCCGGGAAATCGTGGTCAAGAGCCTCGGCCCGCAGTTTGCCGCGGTCCAGGGCCTGTCCGGCGCGACGATTCTCGGTGATGGCCGGGTGGTGCTGATTCTCGACCTGCTGGCGCCGTTGCGGGCGATGCAGGTACGTTTGCCGGCGCCGGCCGCGACCAGCCCGGAAGGCGAGCCGCAGCGCTCGATGCTGGTGCTGGTGGTGGACGATTCGGTCACCGTGCGCAAAGTCACCAGCCGGCTGCTGGAGCGCCACGGCATGAGCGTGCTCACGGCCAAGGACGGGGTGGACGCGATGCAGTTGCTGGAAGAGCACATGCCCGACCTGATGCTGCTGGACATCGAAATGCCGCGCATGGACGGCTTCGAAGTGGCCACCCAGGTGCGCAACGATCCCCGCCTGCAGCACCTGCCGATCATCATGATTACCTCGCGCACCGGGCAAAAACACCGTGATCGGGCAATGGCCATCGGCGTCAACGACTACCTCGGCAAGCCGTACCAGGAATCGGTGTTGCTCGACAGTATCGCCCTGTGGAGCAAGGCCCATGCTTGAGCACCGTACCAGCCACCTCACCGGGCTGCTGCTGCCCCTGGCCGACCGCACCCTGATCCTGCCCAACGTCGCCGTTGCCGAGCTGATCGACTACCAGCCCGGAACCTTCGACCTCGATTCACCGCCCTGGTACCTGGGCCAGGTCAACTGGCGCGACCGCCAGATCCCGCTGCTGAGTTTCGAATCGGCCTGCGGCAGCAAAACCGTGATCGGCGAACGCGCCCGCATCGTCATCCTCAACACCCTGGGCGGGCGAGCCAACCTCAGGTTCATTGCCTTGCTGGTCCAGGGCATCCCACGCTCCTGCAAGCTCGACAGCCAGTTGAGCTACGTCGACGTGCCGCTGTGTGCACTGGAACAGGCAGCGGTACAAGTCGTCGATCAAGTGGCAAAAATCCCCGATTTGCTGGCGTTGGAGGCGTTGTTGGTGGGGGCGGGGTTGGTCATAGAACATGGGATTTCTTGATAAGTCTCAAAAAGGGACCTATCGTTCCCTTTTTGAGACTTATTGGTGCTGGCTGTGCAAACCCTTTCACTCAGCAACGCCCTATTCACGGTGACCCAGCAAAAAGTGCTGGGGTTACTCTACGGCAAACCCGATCAGAGCTTTTATGCCAATGAGATCGCTCGCTGGGCTCAAGTGGGCAAGGGCAGCCTTATGCGTGAACTGGAGCGTTTGAATTCGGCGGGCGTACTGAAGATGACGCGCCGGGGTAATCAGACCCACTACCAGGCCAATGAACAGTGCCCGATCTATCGTGAATTGGCAGGCATTGTGCGCAAGACCTTTGGCATTGCCGACCCCTTGCGTCGTGCCCTAGCGCCCTTTGCGGAGCAACTTATCTGGGCCTTTGTCTATGGCTCTATCGCCAAGGATCAGGCCAACGCATCCAGTGACATAGACCTGATGCTGATTGGCGAAGGTCTGCACTACAGTGAAGTCATGGAACGATTGATACCCATGGAAGAGCAACTGGGTCGTCCGCTTAATCCGACGCTCTACACCCCTGAGGACTGGGCCGGAAAGTTGGCTGCGGGCAACAGCTTCGTGCTGCAGGTCGCGCAACAGGAAAAGATCAACTTGTTGGGTGAAAACCCTTTGGCGCTACAGCCGATTGGGGCAATGCTGTTCAGGTAAGTGAACGCGGAGCTTTGTAGGAGCGAGCTTGCTCGCGTTGAACTCAAAAACAACGCGTTATTCAGGCAGTACGCGTCATCGTTAACGTCCATCGCGAGCAAGCTCGCTCCTACAAAAAAGCTCCGCGTTCACTTGACTGAACTGCGGTGTCGGCCTTGGCCTTGCACGCTGTTTTTGTGATTTTGAAGTGAGAGGCCCATGTACCACGGAGAAAGATTCAACGCCTGGAGCCATTTGTTCGGGGCGGTTGCGGCGTTTGTCGGGGCGGTCTGGTTGTTGGTGGTGGCCAGTCTCGATGGCAGTCCATGGAAGATCGTCAGCGTGGCGATCTACGGGGTCACACTGCTGGTGCTGTACAGCGTGTCGACGGTCTATCACAGCGTGCGCGGACGGGCGAAGGTGATCATGCAGAAGGTCGATCATTTGTCGATCTATCTGCTGATTGCCGGCAGCTACACGCCTTTTTGCCTGGTGACCCTGCGCGGGCCCTGGGGCTGGTCGCTGTTTGCGATTGTCTGGGCGCTGGCGGTGATCGGCATGCTGCAAGAGATCAAGCCGCGCTCCGAGGCGCGGATCCTGTCGCTGGTGATCTACGCGGTGATGGGCTGGATTGTGCTGGTGGCGGTCAAGCCGCTGATTGCCGCGCTGGGCACCACGGGGTTCGCCTGGCTGGCGGCCGGCGGAGTGTTTTACACCGTCGGTATCATATTTTTCGCCCTCGACAGCCGGCTGCGCCATGCCCACGGGATCTGGCACCTGTTTGTGATCACCGGCAGCCTGCTGCATTTCGTGGCGATTGCGCTTTATGTGATCTGATCGCCGGGGGCTGCGCTTTGGCGGCGTAACTACGCCCGCCCGACCAACCTGTCCAGTTGCTCCTGCGCGCGGCTGCTGAAGATGCTCAGTAGCTCGTTCAGGGTGTGCGGTGGCGGCTCGGTCGCGCGGGTCACCGCGTATAGGGTGATCGGCAGCGCCGGCGCCAGGGGACGGATGGCGGTGGTCCCGGGTGAGGCGCCCAGGGCGGTGAAGGGGTCGATCACGGTCAGGCCGGCCCCGGATTCGACCATCGCCCTGGCCAGTGAGTACGTCTGCACCGCGATGCTGACCCGGGGCGGCGGCTCGACCGCCTTGAGGTAACTGTCGAGCCGGGCCGACAGTGGATCGGCACTGGATAGCCCGATCAACGGCGCATCGGCCAGGGCCTGCAGCGGCAGCGGTTGGCCTTCTTCTTCCAGGGGCCAGTAACCGGCCGGCGCCAGCGCCACCAACACCCCGCTGGCCAGCGCCTGGGCCTTGAGTCCCGGGTGATCGGGCAATTGCAGGGTCAGGGCGACATCGATTTCACGCATCAGCAGGTTCTGCACCAGCTCGCGACTGTGGGCGCTGGACAGCTCGCAGGCGATCTCCGGATAGCGTTGCGTCCACTCATGGATGGCCGGGGGCAACAACGACAGGGCCAGGGCCGGGGTCGCGCCGATCCGCAGGCTATGGCCCGGCTCGCGGCGCAGGCTCTGGGCCAGGCGTCGCACCCCTTGCAGGCTTTCGGTGACCTTGTCGACCTCACGCTCCAGTTCCAGCGCCTCCGGGGTGGCCTGGAGTTTGCCGCGCACCCGCAGAAACAGCGGGAAGCCCAGGTGCTGCTCGGCGTGTTGCAGCACTTTGGTCACGGCGGGTTGGGAGACGTGCAGCAATTGCGCGGCAGCGCTGACCGAGCCGGTTTGGCGGATGGCCTGGAAAATCTCGATGTGGCGAAGGCGCATGGTGAGTCCATAACCTTTGTTTATGGGATGACCATCTTTATTCATTGTTCGGCGCCTGTCACCTGGCTCTAACCTCGGGCTCGTCTCAACCACGATTAAGGACTGACATGGCTCAGCGTGTATGCATCATCGGCGGCGGCGTCATCGGCCTGGCAACGGCCTACGCACTGGTGCGCGATGGCGTTGAGGTGACCCTGGTCGAGGCGCGGGATTCGCTGGGCAGCGAAACCAGCTTTGCCAATGGCGGCCAGTTGTCCTATCGCTACGTGGCGCCCCTGGCCGATGCAGGCGTGCCGTTGCAGGCCATTGGCTGGATGTTGCGTGGTGACTCACCGCTGAAGCTGCGTCCACGCTTCGACCCGGCGCAGTGGCGCTGGATGGCGTCCTTCCTGGGGGCCTGCCGTTCTTCGGTGAACCGCGCCAACGCCGCCCATCTGTTGCGCCTGGCGCTGTTCAGCCAGTCCACCCTGCAGACCTGGCGCGAAGCCGATGCCCTGGAGGGTTTCCACTGGCGGCGCAACGGCAAGCTGGTGACCTTTCGCAGCACCGCCAGCTTCGAGCATGCCCGCCAAAAACTGGCCGACCCCCAGCAACAACAGGTGCTGTCGCCCGCCGAGTGCGCCCGCCTGGACCCGGCACTGGCCGATGCACCCTTTGTGGGTGCGATCTACACCCCGGATGAGGAAGTCGGTGACTGCCACGGCTTTTGCCAGCAACTGGCGGCGCGTTTGCGGGCCTCAGGTCGTTGCGAGTTCCGCCTGGGCCAGGCCGTGACCGGCATTCGCCAGGCCAATGGTGTGGTGAGCGCAATTGAACTGGGGGATGAAGTGCTGCCAGTGGAACATCTGGTGATTGCCGCCGGTCATCGCAGCCCACTGCTGGCGTTGCCTGGGGTGCACCTGCCACTGTACCCGCTCAAGGGTTATAGCCTGACTGTGCCGATCGGCGCCCAGCACCGGGCCCCGGACCTGAGCATCACCGACTATGACCGCAAGATCGTTTACGCCCGCATTGGCGAGCAACTGCGGGTGGCGGCCATGGTCGACATCGTCGGCTTTGACCCGGCGCTGGACCCCAAGCGGCTGGCCCTGATCAAGCGCCAGGCGCGTGACACTTTTGCCAATGCCGGCGACTACGAGCAGGCCATCGAGTGGGCCGGCATGCGCCCGGCGACCCCTAGCGGCGTGCCGCTGCTGGGCGCAACGGCGTATTGCAACCTGTGGCTTAACCTCGGCCATGGCGCCCTGGGTTTCACCCTGGCCTGCGGCAGCGCGCAGTTGCTCAGTGAGCTGATCGGCCAGCGCCGCCCCTCCATTGACCTGCAGGGCTTTACGCCCCGTGCGGCCTGAAACCATTACCCAAAAGAAGGACTATCCGATGACCATCAGCCGTATCCAGACCAATCCACGTTTGTCCGCTGCCGTGACCTTTGGCGACCTGGTGTTTCTCTCCGGCCAAGTACCGGGTGATGCCACCGACGCCACTGGCCAGACTCGCCAGGTGCTGGAAAAAATCGACGCGTTGCTGGCCGAGGCGGGCAGCGACAAGGATCATCTGCTCAGCGCGACCATTTACCTGAAGGATATTGGTGAGGATTTCGCGGCGATGAATGACGTCTGGTCCGCCTGGTTGTCGCCTGGCCAGGCACCGAGTCGCACGACCTTGCAGGCCGAGTTGGCCCGCCCGCAGGTGCGAGTCGAAATCAGCGTTATCGCGGCCCGCCGCTAAGTAATCCATCACCCACAACGGAGAATAACAATGCAAAAAATCACGTTGCTCGGCTGCACCCTGGGCGTGTTGCTCGGCACTCAAGTGCAGGCTGAAGAAGCCCCGCTGGGCCCGACCCTGAGCAAGATTGCCAGCACTAACAGCATTACCCTGGGTTATCGCGATGCGTCGGTGCCCTTCTCCTACGTGGGTGATCACTCGGGTCAACCGATGGGTTACTCGGTGGACCTGGCGAGCAAGATAGTCGAGCGTGTGCAGCAGAAGCTCGCAGCGCCCCAGCTCAAGGTCAAATACAACCTGGTGACCTCGCAAACCCGTATTCCGCTGGTGCAGAACGGCACGGTCGACCTGGAATGTGGTTCGACCGGCGTAACCGCTGAGCGGCAAAAGCAGGTGGCGTTTTCCTACGGCTTTATCTATGTCAAAGGCCAGTTGCTGACCGCCAACGACAGTGGGGTCAAGAGCTTCGCCGACCTGCGCGGCAAGAACGTGGTGACCACCGCCGGCACCACCAACGAGCGCTATCTGAAGAGCTACAACGTCGATAACAAGATCGACATGTTCGTGATCAGCGCCAAGGACCACGGCGAAGCCTTCCAGATGTTGCAGTCCGGTCGGGCAGCGGCGTTCTACATGGACGATGCATTGCTCTACGGCGAGCGCGCCAAGGCTCGCGACCCGCACAAGTGGGTGGTGGTCGGGGAAGAGCAGTCGCGGGAGATCTACAGCTGCATGGTGCGCAAGGACGATCCGCAGTTCCTGGCGCTGGTGAACTCGACGTTGGGCGAGCTGTACAGCTCAGGGGAAATCAACGGGATCTACCAGCGCTGGTTTGAACAGCCGATCCCGCCAAAAGGCTTGAACCTCGAGTTCCCGATGACCAGCGAACTCAAGGCGATCATTGCCAAGCCGACCAGTGATCCGGTGCAGTGATTTTCAGCTCAAGAGCTCGCAGGCTAAGGGCTTAGAAATCGCCCCATAGCTGTTGTGCTACCGCCAGCGCCACTACCGGCGCGGTTTCGGTGCGCAACACGCGAGGGCCGAGGCGTGCGGCGTGAAAGCCGCCCGCCTTGGCCTGCTCTACTTCAGTGTCCGACAAGCCACCTTCGGGGCCGATCAGAAATGCCAGGGTCGCGGGCTTGGCGTGGCTGGCCCATGGCTCTGCCACCGGGTGCAGCACCAGTTTCAGCTCGGCCGGGACCTGCTTGATCCAGTCTGCCAGCAGCATCGGCGGATGGATCACAGGCACCCGCGAGCGCCCACATTGCTCGCAGGCGCTGATCGCGACCTGGCGCCAGTGCTGCAGGCGTTTGTCGGCGCGCTCGTCCTTGAGTCGCACTTCGCAGCGGTCACTGAAGATCGGCGTGATTTCACTCACCCCCAACTCCGTGGCTTTCTGAATCGCCCAATCCATGCGCTCACCCCGGGACAGGCCCTGGCCCAGGTGAATCTGCAGCGGCGACTCGAGTTGCCCGGCGAAACTTTCGCTCAACGCCACGCGCACGCGTTTCTTGCCGACTTCCACCAGTGTGCCGAGGTATTCCTGGCCTGAGCCATCGAACACCTGCAGCGCATCGCCCTCGGCCATGCGCAGCACGCGGCTGATGTAATGGGCCTGGGCCTCCGGCAGCTCATGCTCGCCAAGGCTCAAGGGGGCATCGATAAAAAAGCGCGACAGTCTCATGCGGGGTCTCTGTAAAAGGGGTCGTTCATCTGAGTTGGATTTGCCTGCTTAGGCACAGCCCTTGTAGGAGCTTGTGGCTGCTAGCCCGGATCACGGAACCCTGGGTGGAAGTCCTTCGGCACGGCGACACTGACCGAGTCGCGGGTGGCGATGTCGATGCCTTCGCTGGCCACTTCGGCGAGGAAGTCGATCTGCTCGGGGGTGATCACGTAGGGCGGCAGGAAGTACACCACGCTGCCCAGCGGGCGCAACAGCGCGCCGCGCTCCAGGGCGTGCTGGAATACTTTCAGGCCCCGACGTTCTTGCCAGGGATAGGCCTCTTTGCTGGCCTTGTCCTTGACCATCTCGATGGCCAGCACCATGCCGGTCTGACGCACCTCCGACACGTTCGGGTGATCGGCCAGGTGTGCGGTCGAGGTCGCCATGCGCTGGGCCAGGGCCTTGTTGTTCTCGATGACGTTGTCCTGCTCGAAGATATCCAGGGTCGCCAACGCGGCGGCACAGGCCAGCGGGTTGCCGGTGTAGCTGTGGGAATGGAGGAACGCGCGCAGGGTCGGGTAGTCGTCGTAGAAGGCGCTGTAGACCTCGTCGGTGGTGACGCAGGCCGCCAGCGGCAGGTAGCCGCCGGTCAGGGCCTTGGACAGGCACAGGAAGTCCGGGCGGATGCCGGCCTGCTCACAGGCAAACATGGTCCCGGTGCGGCCGAAACCGACGGCGATTTCGTCGTGGATCAGGTGCACGCCGTAGCGGTCACAGGCTTCGCGCAGCAGTTTCAGGTACACCGGGTGGTACATGCGCATGCCGCCCGCGCCCTGGATCAACGGCTCGACTATCACTGCTGCAACGCTGTCGTGATGCTCGGCCAGGGTGTGCTCCATCGCCGCGAACATGTTCCGCGAGTGTTCCTCCCAGCTCATGCCGTCGGGGCGCAGGTAGCAATCGGGGCTCGGCACCTTGATGGTGTCCAGCAGCAGGGCCTTGTAAGTCTCGGTGAACAGGGGCACGTCGCCGACCGACATGGCGGCCATGGTCTCGCCGTGGTAGCTGTTGGTCAGGGTGACGAAGCGTTTCTTGTTCGGCTGGCCGCGGTTGAGCCAGTAGTGAAAGCTCATTTTCAACGCGACTTCGATGCACGATGAGCCGTTATCGGCGTAGAAACACCGGGTCAGCCCTTCGGGCGTCATTTTCACCAGGCGCTCCGAGAGCTCGATCACTGGCTGGTGGCTGAAGCCGGCGAGGATCACGTGCTCGAGTTGATCGACCTGATCCTTGATCCGCTGGTTGATCCGCGGATTGGCGTGGCCGAACACGTTGACCCACCAGGAGCTGACGGCGTCGAGGTAGCGCTTGCCTTCGAAGTCCTCCAGCCACACCCCTTCACCGCGTTTGATCGGGATCAACGGCAGTTGTTCGTGATCTTTCATCTGGGTGCAGGGATGCCACAACACCGCGAGATCGCGCTGCATCCACTGATTATTCAAGCCCATGTAAATTCTCCTCGAGACGGCGCGCTGGTTTCGCGGGCAAACAATCGCGCAAGCCTATGCAATGCTGGGCATGCGGACAACCTATTGTGGTTTTTTCAGTTACCTGGGCTGACGAGAAACCCGCTTTGGATGGCGCGCTTGTGGTGCTAGGAGGACAAGTGTCGGACGTGGTTAATCTTTCCTTAACCATCCGACACCAGACTCCAGATCGTATTTCTCGATATTTCAAAGCGAATTTTTCCGCTTTAATTCGATAGATAACTCGATAGTCTTGAGCGCAGTTCTTACAGGATTTGGGCAATGCAGCTACGTAACTCTTCCTCCCGCTACGGCTGGGTCAGTATTTTCATGCACTGGGGTGTAGCCCTGGTAGTGGTGGGTCTGTTCGCCCTGGGCTTGTGGATGGTCGGGCTGGATTACTACAGCACCTGGCGCAAGGACGCCCCGGACCTGCATAAAAGCATCGGTCTGGTGCTCTTCGCGGTCATGCTGCTGCGGGTGCTCTGGCGTTTGATCAGCCCGCCACCACCGACCCTGGCCAGCTACGATCGCCTGACTCGCGTCGGCGCCAAGCTCGGTCATGGGTTTCTGTATCTCAGCCTGTTTGCGGTAATGATTGCCGGTTACCTGATTTCCACCGCTGACGGTGTCGGGATACCGGTGTTTGGCTTGTTTGAAGTCCCTGCCCTGATTTCCGGACTACCGGACCAGGCAGACCTGGCCGGTGTGATTCATTTCTACCTGGCATGGGCGCTGGTGATTGTCTCCGGCCTCCATGCGTTGGCAGCATTGAAACACCACTTTATCGATCGTGATGTGACCCTGGCACGCATGCTGGGTCGCAAAGCCTGATGTTCAACCTCGACTCCAAGGAATAGAAAGCATGTTGAAAAAGTCTCTCGCCGCTCTGGCAATCGGTACTGCTCTGCTGTCGGCTAACGTGATGGCAGCCGATTACGTTGTCGACAAGGAAGGCCAGCACGCCTTCGTTGACTTCAAGATCAGCCACCTGGGCTACAGCTTCATCACCGGTACTTTCAAGGATATCGACGGCAAGTTCAGCTTTGACGCTGCCAAGCCTGAAGCCAGCAAGATCGAATTCAACGTCAATACCTCCAGCGTATTCACCAACCACGCCGAGCGCGACAAGCACATCGCCAGCGCTGACTTCCTGAATGCGAGCAAATTCGCCAAGGCGACGTTTGTTTCCACCAGCGTCAAATCCACTGGCAAGAATGCCGATGGCAAGGAAACCGCTGATGTCGCAGGCGACCTGACCATCCTGGGCGTGACCAAGCCAGTCGTGGTCAAGGCCACTTTCCTGGGTGAAGGCAAGGATCCATGGGGCGGCTACCGTGCCGGCTTCGAAGGCACTACCCAGATCAAGCGTAGCGATTTCGGCAAGCAGAAGGACCTGGGCCCTGCTTCCGACGCAGTCGAGCTGTACGTTACGTTTGAAGGTGTGAAGGCGAAGTAATTTTCGCCAGCAAAAAAAACGCCCCGGCTCACAAGAGCCGGGGCGTTTTTTTTAACGCAGGAAAAATCAGCGGTTGCGGGTCAGCAGCGCTGGTTTTTCGCCACGTGGACGGCTTGGCAGTTGATCGAGCTGCTCAGGTGTCGGGAACCGGTCGGTCTTCGACTCCTTGTGAATGATCTTCGGTGCCGGACCACCGCGCGGGTTTTGTACCGCAGGTTCCTGGCGTGGCTGATCATCACGGGCTGGGCGACGGTTGCGGGACTCCTCGCGACGGGCCTGGCCGTCACGGGGGGCGCCACTGCGTGGGCCGCTGCGCTTGGCAGGCGGGGTGCCAGTGCTGGCGCCGCTGCTGTTGCGTGGACCGTTCTGCCGGCCCTGTGGCTGGCCAGTGCGTGGAGCACCGGCGCCTGCGCCTGGTGCCGGGGCACCTGGACGGCGACCACGGCCCTGGGCCGGTTTCTGTTGTGGCACGTAGTCGACGCGGTTACCGAAGTTATCCACATCGTCGTCGAGGAACTCGTCCGGTGCCCGATCAGCGGTCGCACGTGGTGCAGGGCGCTGCTGTTCGCGGGCAGGCGTGCCTTCACGCGGCTTTTGCGCCGGGCGTTCGCCACGGCTGGTTGCCGGCTTTTCCTTGCCGCCCTTGTCCTTGCCTTTGTCCTTGCGACCGCCACCACCGCCGCCGCCGTTCGGACCGTCGCCGCGCGGGCCACGTGGGTTGCGCGGGTTACGCACATCCGGACGCTCGCGCACTTCTGGCTTCTCGGCCTCGACGCTGCTGGCATCAAACCCCATCAGGTCGCCATCGGCGATCTTCTGCTTGGTCATGCGCTCGATGCTTTTCAGCAGTTTTTCTTCGTCCGGGGCGACCAGCGAGATCGCCTCGCCCGAACGACCGGCACGGCCAGTACGGCCAATGCGGTGCACGTAGTCTTCGTCGACGTTCGGCAGTTCGAAGTTGACCACGTGTGGCAGTTGGTCGATGTCCAGACCGCGTGCCGCGATGTCGGTGGCAACCAGGATCCGCACTTCACCGGCCTTGAAGTCGGCCAGGGCTTTGGTGCGGGCGTTCTGGCTCTTGTTACCGTGGATGGCCACGGCGCTCAGGCCGTGTTTGTCCAGGTACTCGGCCAGGCGGTTGGCGCCGTGCTTGGTACGGGTGAAGACCAGTACCTGTTCCCAGGCGCCAGCGGTGATCAGGTGCGCCAGCAGCGAACGCTTGTGGCTTGCCGGCAGGCGGAACACACGTTGCTCGATCCGCTCGACCGTGGTGTTCGGTGGCGTGACTTCGATGCGCTCGGGGTTGTGCAGCAACTTGCCGGCGAGGTCGGTGATGTCCTTGGAGAACGTCGCCGAGAACAGCAGGTTCTGGCGTTTGGCCGGCAGACGGGCCAGGACCTTCTTCACGTCATGGACAAAACCCATGTCGAGCATGCGGTCGGCTTCGTCGAGCACGAGGATTTCCACGTGGGACAGGTCGACGCTGCCTTGACCGGCCAGGTCGAGCAAGCGACCCGGGCAAGCTACCAGCACGTCAACACCGCGGGCCATGGCCTGAACCTGAGGGTTCATGCCAACACCGCCGAAGATGCAGGCACTGACGAACTTGAGGTCGCGGGCATAGAGCTTGAAGCTCTCGTGCACCTGGGCGGCCAGTTCGCGGGTCGGGGTCAGGACCAATACGCGCGGTTGGCGCGGGCCGTGACGCTGGGACTTGTCCGGGTGACCGTTGGGGAACAGGCGTTCCAGAATCGGCAGGGCAAAGCCGCCGGTTTTGCCAGTGCCTGTCTGTGCCGCAACCATCAAGTCGCGACCTTGCAACACGGCGGGAATGGCCCGCTGTTGCACCGGAGTAGGCTGGGTGTAGCCGGCGGCTTCGATGGCGCCGACTAAAGCCTCGGAGAGACCGAGGGAAGCAAAGGACATGAGTAATCCTGTTTTAGTTAGGGCTTGGCCCAATGGGATAGTCTTGCCTGGCGCGAGTGGCGTTTGAGAGAAGCGCAATCGCGTCCGGTCCTGCTGGGCCCTGATGGCTCATCTGCGAGTGCTCGCGCGGGCTGAAAAGCTGCGCTGTAGCGATGTCGAGAGGCCTGAAACAGTGCCGAGCGTCCGGGCGTAAGCCTGGCGGGAAGGCCGGAGTATAACAGAGCAATCACTGTGCGCTGCTTTCCTGCTGCTCAACGGTTTTTTCTTCATGGGCTTGCGGGGTCACAAGCGTCAGGTCCTTGGCCGGTGCGGCGCCATAACGTGCGCTGAGTTGGGCGTACGCCGGTTCGCGCTTGAAGCGCTTGAGTTCGGCGCCGAAACGCTGTACCAGCAGGTCCATGCCGGCATTGCGGCGCACCGCCAGGAATTGGCTCTCGCGGCTGATGACGGTCGGGTTTTCGCTGATCTGGTCTCGCAGGTCCAGGCTGTCGAGCAGGGTTTGCCCAACCCGGCGGTCGGTAATCAACAGGTCGATGCGCCCGCGTGCCAGCTTGCCGAAGTTGGCTTCATGGGTCGGCGCCGGCTCTCGGGTAAACAGCGTGGATTCACGAAAGTCCTGGCTGTACAGGTAGCCGGGGGAGGTGCCGATGGTCAGGCCGCGCAGGTCTTCCAGGGTGTTGAACGGGTGCGGGCGGGCGTTGGCATAGAACATCACGAACTCGACTTGCGACAGCGGTTCGCTGGGGTAGAGCAGGGTGGCGTCGCGTTCGTTGCTATGGAAGATGTCCAGTGCGCCGTCGGCCAGCCCTTGATCGAGCATGGCCAGGCAGCGTTTCCAGGGCAGGAACTGCCATTGCACTTCGATTCCCAGGCGCTGGAAGACAATGGCCGTGGTTTCGTAGTCCAGCCCCCGGGGCTGGCCATTTTCCTCGTACACGTAAGGTGCCCAGGGCTCGGTGACGATGCGCAACTTTTCCGCCCGGGCAGCAAAGCTCAGGCAAACGAGAAGCGCGGCTGTCAGCAATTGGGCAATGACGGGCATCGCTGGAGATTACGACGAGAGGCGGGGAAATAGCTAGAGGCGGTCTAGCCCGAGGCTTAGTCGCCTTTTGCCTGCATCAGGTGTAGGTAGATGGCTTCACGTCGCCGGCCCAGCACCAGGCGGTTGATCGGGTGGTTGAACCAGCGTTCCAATTGATCGTTTTCCAGTGGTCGTTTCAGGCGTTTTTCCACATTGGCATGAGCCTTTTCCCACCAGACCGGCGTACAGGCCTGATCAAACGGATTGGCATGGCGGTAGCAGCCGTAGAGGATTTCACGCATGAACTGGCGCTGCTGGCGGGGCAGGGCCAGGGTGACGATTTTATAGGCCAGGCGCTGCAGGGCCGGTGGCCGCGGCAGAGTCGCCGTCACCAGGGACGTTTCGTCCAGGGCCAGGGTGCTGGTGGGATTGGCGCGGTGTTTTTCCAGCCAGGCATTGGTCTTGGCGCGAAACAGCTCCTTGCGGCTCCAGTAGTGATGGATCAGGTCCGGGCATTCACGCACCTGACGCTGGCGGTAGGTGGCCACCGACAGGCAGAACTCCTCAAGGGTGTAGGCGCCCTGGGCCAGGGGATACAACTCGTCCATCAGCGCCAGGGAGTGGGCGAGGATGTCGGCATCTTCGCGGTACAGGCCGATGACCCCGGAGTTCAGCAGGGGCATCTGGTCGTCCGCCAGTTGCCGCTGTTGCAGCACCTCGGCCAGGGTCTGGTAGAGACGGGTCTGCTTGTTGCTGCCGTAGGACATGCCGAGGGTGTTGCACAGCAGGGTGCCGGGCTGGATGCGCCGGAACAATTCCAGGGGCGAGCAGTGGAAGAAGGTGTCGGTGTCGATCAACAGAGCCAGCTCCGACTCGGCCATCACCTGTTGCATGACCGCGTGTTTGGCGCGGAAGTGGTAGCCGTGGGGGGCGATCCAGCCCTGACGGGTGGCTTCGTCGAACTGGCGAATCCGTACTGGCAGGTCGCGGTAGGGCGCCGGGTCGTCGGTGAAGACCTGGATGTCGAGCGCTTCCCCCGGCGTCTTGCGCAGGCCCGCCAAAGCGCTGGCAATACTGAAGAGTGCTTCCTGATGGTAAGTGCAGGCACCGTAGACCAGGTAGATCAGTTGTGGGGTCGGAGTTGGGCTAGGAATCGACATCTACTACGGTTTTCCCGGTTGAGTGACAGATAAAAAAAAGGCCCTGGGGTTCGCCAGGGCCATTTTTCTGAATGCACTGCCGTGATCAGCGCGGCAGTTTCAGATTGTTCCAGACAGCGAGGCTAGGATCAGCCTGGTTCAGGGTATAGAAATGCAGCCCTGGTGCGCCGCCCTGCAACAAACGTTCACACATCTGCGTGATCACCTGCTCGCCGAAACCCTGAATGCTCTGGGTATCGTCGCCGTAGGCTTCCAACTGCTTGCGGATCCAGCGTGGGATTTCCGCACCGCAGGCATCGGAGAAGCGCGCCAGCTTGCTGTAGTTGGTGATCGGCATGATGCCCGGCACGATCGGGATGTTCACGCCCATCGCCCGTACACGCTCGACGAAGTAGAAGTAGCTGTCGGCGTTGAAGAAGTACTGGGTGATCGCGCTGTCGGCGCCAGCGTTGGCCTTGCGCACGAAGTTGGCGAGATCGTCTTCGAAATTGCGCGCTTGCGGGTGCATTTCCGGGTAGGCGGCAACTTCGATGTGGAAATGATCGCCGGTTTCTTCACGAATGAATTGCACCAGGTCATTGGCGTGGCGCAGTTCGCCGCTGGCCATGCCCATGCCCGAAGGCAGGTCACCGCGCAAGGCAACGATGCGGGTGATACCCGCCGCCTTGTACTGAGTCAGCAGGCCGCGCAGGTCAGCCTTGCTGTCGCCGACGCAGGACAGGTGCGGGGCGGCAGGGACTTTGACTTCGCTTTCCAGCTGCAACACGGTGTTGATCGTGCGATCACGGGTCGAACCGCCAGCGCCATAGGTGCAGGAGAAGAAATCGGGGTTGTAGGTGGCCAGCTGACGAGCAGTGGCGAGCAGCTTTTCATGCCCAGCATCGGTCTTGGTCGGGAAGAACTCGAAGCTGTAGCGACGATCTTGTGACATGAGAATACCCTTGAAAACGCGTAAGCCTGTGAGGCTTGCACATCCCACGTCGGAGCGGCTCTTGTGGGAGCTGGCTTGCCTGCGATGCCATCGCCGCGGTGTAAATGAAACACCGCGGTGGCTGTATCGCGGGCAAGCCCGGCTCCCACAAAAGCCCGCTCCCACAGGGAGAGCAGGCAGCAGAACCGATCAGTAACGGTAAGCGTGCGGCTTGAACGGACCTTCGACGGTCACACCGATGTAGTCGGCCTGGGTCTTGGTCAGTTGAGTCACGACGCCGCCGAAACCGCGGACCATTTCCAGGGCCACTTCTTCGTCGAGTTTCTTTGGCAGTACTTCAACGGTCAGGCGCTCGGCTTTCTGGGCTGGCGACAGGTCGGCGTACTTCTGGCCGAACAGGAAGATCTGGGCCAGGACCTGGTTGGCGAACGAACCGTCCATGATGCGGCTTGGGTGACCGGTAGCGTTACCCAGGTTCACCAGGCGACCTTCGGCCAGCAGGATCAGGTAGTCGTCGTTCTGTGCGTCGAAGTCGCCAGGGCCGGTGCGGTGGATCTTGTGCACCTGTGGCTTCACTTCTTCCCATGCCCAGTTCTTGCGCATGAAAGCGGTGTCGATTTCGTTGTCGAAGTGGCCGATGTTGCAGACAACAGCGCGCTTCTTCAGGGCCTTGAGCATGTTCGAGTCGCAAACGTTGACGTTACCGGTGGTGGTCACGATCAGGTCGATCTTGCCCAGCAGCGCCTTGTCGATGCTTGCTTCGGTGCCGGTGTTGATACCGTCGATGAACGGCGATACCAGTTCAAAACCGTCCATGCAGGCTTGCATGGCGCAGATCGGGTCAACTTCGGAAACCTTGACGATCATGCCTTCCTGACGCAGGGACTGGGCCGAACCCTTGCCCACGTCACCGTAGCCGATGACCAGCGCTTGCTTGCCGGACAGCAGGTGGTCGGTACCACGCTTGATCGCGTCGTTGAGGCTGTGACGGCAGCCGTACTTGTTGTCGTTCTTGCTCTTGGTCACCGAGTCGTTGACGTTGATGGCCGGGATTTTCAGCTCGCCTTTGGCCAGCATGTCCAGCAGGCGGTGCACGCCAGTGGTGGTTTCTTCGGTCACGCCGTGAACGCGATCCAGTACCGCCGGGTATTTGTTGTGCAGCAGCTCGGTCAGGTCGCCGCCGTCGTCGAGGATCATGTTGGCATCCCATGGCGCGCCATCTTTGAGGATGGTTTGCTCCAGGCACCACTCGTACTCAGCTTCGGTTTCACCTTTCCAGGCGTATACCGGGATGCCGGCAGCAGCGATGGACGCGGCAGCCTGGTCCTGAGTCGAGAAAATGTTGCAGGACGACCAACGCACTTCGGCACCCAGGGCAACCAGGGTTTCGATCAGCACGGCAGTCTGGATGGTCATGTGGATGCAGCCGAGGATCTTCGCACCCTTGAGCGGTTGCTCTTCGGCGTACTTGCGACGCAGACCCATCAGGGCCGGCATTTCCGATTCGGCGATGATGGTTTCGCGACGGCCCCAGGCAGCCAGGGACATGTCGGCGACTTTGTAGTCGGTGAAATCTGCAGGCGTGTTGACAGCGCTCATGAAGAGCCTCCATTCGTAATGTATGCGAATGGGCGCCGTTGTGCGTTTAGTGTCCGGCCATTCAAGGCCAGGCAACGCCCCATCCGAGCCTGACAGGTCTAGCCTGCTGCAGCGCCCCTCGGACAGGTGGCGGGAAAACGGTAGCAATTGAAGATGACCGTTTTGAAACGGGGGCGATTATAGCGGGCTGGGCGGATCTTCCAAAGGGTTTCTGTCGGCTGGTTGATAATCTTGATCGAGACCATAGTCGATGCTGCGTAGAGCTCTGCGTCGGGCTCTGCCATGATGGGCGGCATCAATCGGCAAGACGGTCAGGAGTGAGCATGAATTTCCACACCCGCAAATGGGTAAAACCCGAAGACCTCAACCCCAACGGCACGCTGTTCGGCGGTAGCCTGTTGCGCTGGATCGACGAAGAAGCGGCGATCTATGCCATCGTCCAGCTGGGCAACCAGCGCGTGGTCACCAAGTACATTTCCGAAATCAACTTTGTCAGCGCCTCGCGCCAGGGCGACATCATCGAACTGGGCATCACCGCCACCGAGTTCGGTCGTACCTCGATCACCCTGACGTGCGAGGTGCGCAACAAGATCACCCGCAAGAGCATCCTCACGGTGGAGAAGATGGTCTTTGTGAACCTCGGCGAGGACGGTCTGCCGGCCGCGCACGGGCGGACCGAGATCAAGTACGTCAAGGACCAGTTCCAGGATGGCGCCGGCGTCGAGTGATGCAAGGCCTGTAGAACGGAATCTGCGCTGTGCAGGTCATAGCTAGATATCCCGCCACCGGTTGCGTATCCCATGAGCTCGGCACACGACGGCAAGACCCCGAACCTTTCGGCGCAGGAACAGCACGACGTCGACAAGAACCAGCCACCGCGCGCGGCAGTATTGCACGAGATCATTCGTACCCAGGGTGACCAGGAGCTGGAGCGCAGTGTCGCTGCGCTCTGGTGGTCTGCCTTGGCTGCCGGTTTGACCATGGGCCTGTCGCTGATGGCCATGGGGCTGCTCAATTCGCGGCTGCCGGACGGCGAAGGATTCAAGGTCATCGCCAGCTTCGGTTACTGCGCCGGTTTTCTCGCCGTGATCCTCGCCCGCCAGCAGCTGTTCACGGAAAACACCCTGACGGCTGTCCTGCCGGTGATGACCAAGCCAACCCTGGCCAATTTCGGCCGTCTGCTTCGGCTGTGGACAGTGGTGCTGATCGGTAACCTCTGCGGCACCTTACTAGTGGCGTACGTGATGCTGGAACTGCCGATTTTCGACAGCAAGACCGACATCGCCTTCCTCGATATCGGCCGCAAGGTCATGGAAAACCAAACTGGCCAGATGTTCGCCAAGGGCATCGTCTCCGGATGGATGATCGCCACCATGGTCTGGATGATTCCGTCCATGGAGAGCGCCAAGATGTGGATCATCATCCTCATCACCTACCTCATGGCGCTGGGGGATTTCACTCACATCGTGGTCGGCTCGCTGGAGGTCTCGTATCTGGTGTTTGCCGGCGAGTTGCCATGGAAGGACTTCTGGCTGGTGTTCGCCGGACCGACGCTGGCGGGGAACATAATCGGTGGTAGTTTTATTTTCGCGCTGATCAGCCATGCGCAGATTCGCAGCGAAAGCGGGCCGCCGAAATCCGGCGGCCCTGAAGAGGTTCATACCAAATCCAGGTAGGATTGAGTTCGGTCAGACTCCGCTGCTGAAAGTACTTTGCACAAAGCACTCATCATTTTGGGCCGGTCAGTCTGAACATGGCTGATCAGTGCAATCTCTCTGTCATACCGATCATTGCCAACCCGGTTCACAGTGCATTTATGGCCCCAATGTTCAAAGCCAGACCAATAAGGCACAAGGCTCACGCCAAGGCCTTCAGTCACGAGCATGGCAATTGTCTCTAATGCATCAAGATCTACCAGTGGCGTCGGTATCAATCCATTGTCCGCCAAATAATGCTCGGCATGCCGTCCGCCCCACGCGTCTGGATCGTATCGAATGTACGGTTGGGTGAGCAGTTGAGTCGGGATGCTGTTCGGGGACTTTTCCTTCGACAGAAAAACCAGGGGTTCCTTGCGAAGTGATACCACCTGCAAGGCTTTTGGCAATTCAAAAGGCGGAACTACCAATATGGCAGCGTCTACTTCCCCCGAGATAAGCGCTTGATACAACGACCGTGATGTTCCTGGCACGATGACTGGCGTGAGTCTCGGCGCCAATTCGGTAAGTGCCCGCAATGCTCCCGGTAGAAGACCGGTCAGAACGGTTGAAATAGCGCCTATTCGCAGCTGACCGGTAAGCCCGCCTTCATCAGCATCTCCCGCCAGCAATGCAATCTCGCGAACGATGCGCTTAGCTCTGGGCAATAACCCAAGACAGGCTTGACTCGGCTTGGCGGCGTGGCCCACACGCGAGAGCAGTTCAAAGCCCAATTGCCGTTCGAGCGCGAGAATTCGCTGGCTGATCGCTGCAGCCGTCAATCCTTCCGCACGCGCGGCATGTGCTATGGAGCCACACTCCACAACTGTGATGAGACTTTTTAGATAGCGGGTATCCATAAAAAATACTTTCGATGACAGTAAGAATTACATGCTATCTCTTTTTGAGAAAGCCGGACAATCTTCAACCAGTCCAGTTGTTTCTATCTTTCGCCGATTTTCAGGAGCCACCCTATGCAGTCAATTTTTCATCTTGCTATTCACGTCCGCGATTTGGAACTTTCCCGTCAGTTTTATGGTGGTTTGCTGGCTTGTGAGGAAGGCCGCAGTACCGATACCTGGGTCGATTTCAATTTTTTCGGGCATCAGTTGTCGTTGCATTTGGGTGAACCCTTTCCGGTGAGTAATACGGGGAAAGTAGGTGAGCACAAGGTGCCAATGCCCCATGTTGGAGTGATACTGAAAATGTCGGACTGGAGGGTTGTAAAAGACCGCTTGATTGACGGCGAAGTGAAATTTGTTCTTCCACCAAGCATTCGTTTTCTAGGCGAGGCGGGTGAGCAAGCAACTATGTTCTTTCTGGATCCCGCCGGAAATCCTATCGAGATAAAAGGTTTCGCTGATTTGCAGTCAGTTTATGCAACTTGAAGTTTCCTTGAAGTGCACTTGTAGTTAATGCTTTTCGAGCACACTAACCGCTACTTCTATTTTTTGCACTGTCGGTACAGCTGTGGCAGGTCCGACGCTGGATGCTATTCAGTTTTTCAGTGGCCCAAAGGAGCGATATGAACAATTTTAATAAATCTGACGCCACAGTGATTTCGGAAATGGTTCGTTCACAGATCGTGAGTGCAGAGACAATCGCCGAGCACTTTCTTGAACGTGTCGAATCGCAAGAGCGAAGCATAAACGCGTTTGTTTCATTCGACCCGAACGGGGTGCGCAGTCAAGCTTGCCAAATACAAAAGAGTAATGTGAAAGGCTTGCTGGCAGGAGTTCCCGTGGGGATCAAAGACATCTATGACACCGTGGATCATCCCACCCGTTTTTATTCTCCGATCTACGAAGACAACTGTCCTTCGCGGGACGCCCATGTAGTCTCGCTTCTGCGCCAGGCCGGAGCAGTCATTATGGGTAAGACCCATACCACCGAATTCGCTTACATGCATACCGGTCCAACCTGCAATCCACATGATCTTGATAGAACCCCTGGAAGCTCCAGTGCCGGGTCGGCAGCCGGGATGGCGGCTGGTTTTTTTCCGATCGCTTTGGGGACTCAGACAGCCGGATCATTGATTAAGCCGGCATCCTATTGCGGACTGTATGCTTTCAAACCTTCGTATGGCTTGGTTTCTCTAGAGGGGGTCAAGCCCTTGGCGCCGAGCTTCGACACGGTGGGTTGGTACGGCCGCTCCGTTCGTGATCTGGAGTTGATGGCTCAAGTCTTGATCCCAGGTTTTCCCAAGCGTGCTCACGGACGCAATCGCGGGTCGTTCGGCTTCTGCCGTACGGCTCGTTGGGATCAGGTAGACGAGGACGTGGCCAAATCACTGGAAGCCGCTGTTGAAAACCTGCGATTGGCCGGACATCAAGTGAGCGAGGTGTTGCTGCCTGAGGAGTTTGCGGCGGTATTTGATGACCATCTGCTGATCAACGATTGCGAGGGAGCCCGGTCATTGTCCAAAGAGCGGCAAATGCATCCTGACAAACTAAGTGAAGAGTTGTTAGCCATGATCGAACGCGCCAGTCTGACGACTTGGGAGCAGGAGTCAGCGGCAAAGAAGCGTTTAGCAAAGTTAGCCACTGTTTTGGAGCCGATATTCAAGCCTTTTGACGCCGTCCTGGGTGCGAGCTGTGGCATCGTCGCCCCGCTGGGCCTTGGCGCTACCGGACCTTCGGACTTCAGCAAGTTCTGGATGGCGTTTGGTTTGCCTCAGATTAACCTCCCTCTTGTTCGTAATGCCGGGACGTTACCAGCAGGACTTCAAGTGATCGGAGGTTTCAGAAACGATAGCGTTCTTTTACAGGCTGCGCAGGGGATCGATATGGTGCTCAGAGATGCTGGCTAATACCCGGTTCGCTGCTCGTCGCCGACCCGCCTATCATCGGGCCAGCGGAACAGGGCAACGATGTAACAGGCAGGTGTGGGCGAGTCTGCTCGTGAATGCAAGGTAAAGGCGGTGCAGCGTTCAACTGGTCACATTGACCGCAGCTCCACCGCGACGTTGCAGGTAAATAAACAAAAGCGCGGTCAGCACGGTCAAGCCGCTGACCAGCGCGCCGGTCCAGGGCAGGTCCGCCAGGTCCGCGCCGCTGGCAACAACCAGTCCGCCGATCCAGGCGCCGGCAGCGTTGCCCAGATTGAAAGCGCTCTGGTTCAGGGTCGAGCCGAGGTTGGGTGCTTCATGGGCCTGGTCGATGATCAGCAGTTGCAGGATCGGGCACAGGGCAAAGGCGAATATGCCCCAGAGCACCAGGGTAATGGCCGCCGGGATCACCGAATGGCTGGTCTGGCTGAACGCTGCCAACACCACCATGACGGCCAGTGCCATGCCCACCAGTGATGGCAGCAAGCGGCTGTCGGCCAGCTTTCCGCCAAGCATGCTGCCTGCCGTCAGGCCGACACCGAACAACAGCAGCATGAGGGTCACGCCGTGGGGGCTGACGCCGGTGATGTCCTGCAGGATCGGTGCGATGTAGGTAAATACGCTGAACAGGCTGGTGGACGCCAGCACACTCATGCCCAGTGCCAGCAGGACACTGGGCTTGCCCAGCACCTTGAACTCACTGGCCAGATTGGCCTTGTCCATGGCGATGTCCTTGGGCAGCCACAGCCATTGGGCGAGGGCCGCAATCACTCCGATTACCGACACTGCCCAGAATGTCGAGCGCCAGCCGGCGTATTGGCCCAAGGCCGTGCCCAGAGGGACGCCCAGCACATTGGCCAGGGTCAGGCCGGTGAACATCAACGCAATCGCCTGGGCCCGCTTGTTCGGTGCCACCAGGCCGGCGGCGACCACCGAGCCGATGCCAAAGAAGGCCCCATGGCACAGTGCGGTGATCACCCGGGCCGCCATCAACGTGGCGTAGTTTGGCGCCAGGGCGCAGAGGATGTTGCCGAGGATGAACATCAGCGTCATGCCCAGCAATGTGGCCTTGCGGGGCATGTTGGCAGTACCGATCGCGAGGATCGGGGCGCCGAACACCACGCCCAGGGCGTAGCCGGTAATCAGCAGGCCGGCGTCGGGGATGCTCACCGCGAGGTCGCGGGCAACATCGGGCAGCAGGCCCATGATGACAAATTCGGTGGTGCCGATGCCAAAAGCGGCAACGGCCAAACCAAGCAAGGCCAGTGGCATGCGCAAGGTCTCTATGGGTAGTCTTGACGCTTTGATCAGGCGAACGCCTGCCGGCTCCCGAATCGTTGAAGAGTCAGGCAGTAGCAGAAATTTATTGGAATAAGTATGTGCGCAAGTGAGTGCGGCGTGGTCGCTTGCAGTATAAACAGCTACTGACATATGGCGAATCAATTCTCTTGGGCAAGGAGGCTACGTGCTCGCGACAGTTCTGGTTTTAGTGGCGGCGCTGTTGCACGCGGCCTGGAATACCCTGATCAAGTTCAGCGCTGAACGTCTGCTGGTGGTGGCCTGCATGGACAGCGTGGCGCTGTTGTTCGTGGCGGTGGCGCTGCCGTTCGTGAGTTTGCCGCCGCTGGACATCTGGCCGTGGATCCTTGCTTCGGCGGCCTTTGAATTGCTTTATCGCTACCTGCTGATCCAGGCCTATCGGGTGGGTGACCTGGGCCTGGTCTATCCGTTGATGCGCGGGTTGTCGCCGTTGGTGGTGTTGGCGTTGACCCTGATTTTCGCCGGCGAAGTGCTGAGCACCCAGCAGATCCTCGGCATCCTACTGATCCCGTTCGGCATGCTTTGCCTGCTGTGGCAGGGCGGTGGTGGCGAGCGCTTGCCGTGGACGATGCTGCCGGTGGTGGCGTTGATCGGCCTGTGCATCGGCTGCTACACCTTCATTGATGGCCAGGCTATTCGTCGCTGGTCGCATCCCCTGGATTACCTGGTCTGGGTCACGCTGCTCAGTGCCTGGCCGTTCCCGTTGCTGGCCATGGTGAGCAAGCGGCCAGCGTTCATGCAGTTCTGGCGAGAGCAGTGGCGGCTGGGACTGGCGGTCGGATTCTGCGTGTTGTTCAGCTACGCTCTGGTGCTCTGGGCCATGCAGCTGGGGTCGATTGCCGAAGCGGCTGCGTTGCGCGAGATCAGCGTGATCCTGGTGGTGCTCTTCGGTATGCGTTACCTCAAAGAACCTTTCGGCAGACCACGACTCTTAGCCTGTGGGCTGGTGCTGATTGGCATGCTCGTGATGAAGTTCTGAGCCCTGGCTCATAAAACCCCAACAAGAAGGAATCGGTAATGACTGTGGCTCTGTGGTGCATCTTGATCGCGATTTTCCTGCCGTACCTGTGCACAGCCGTCGCCAAGGTCGGCGGCGGCTACCGGCTGCGGGACAACCATGACCCGCGCTCGTTTGCGTTGACCCTGGACGGCTTCGCCAAGCGCGCGTATGCCGCCCAGCTCAACAGTTTCGAGATCACCCCGGCATTCGCCGCGGCGGTCATCGTCGCGCATTTGGCCGGCAACGCGGAGCTGGTGACGATCAACGTATTGTCGGTGTTGTTCATCACCAGCCGCCTGCTGTACATCATCTGCTACCTGGCCGACTGGGCCATCCTGCGTTCGCTGGTGTGGTTTGTCGGGGTCGGGCTGATCGTCAGCTTCTTTTTCGTCTCGATCTGAACCGGCCGGTTACTTGCTGTCAGGCACCTGTGGCAGTTGGGGCAGCGGCGCACCTTTTGGCCATAACATCCAGATCTGTCCCTGCTGCTTCATGTCGCCGGCCAAGTGCCCGGCGGCATCGCCGGTTCCCCAGAACAGGTCGGCGCGCACTTCGCCAGTGATCGCGCCGCCGGTGTCCTGCGCGGCAACCGGGCGGACCAACGGGGTGCCATCGGGACGCGTGGTCGATAGCCACAGCAGGCTGCCCAGCGGAATCACCTTGCGATCTACCGCCACGCTGTAACCCGAAGTCAGCGGCACGTTCAGTGAACCGCGTGGGCCTTCGTTGCTGTCGGGGTTGCGGGTGAAGAACACATAGCTCGGGTTGCTGGCCAGCAGCTCGGGAATGCGTGTCGGGTTGGCCTTGGCCCAGGTGCTGATGGCGCCCATGGTCACGTCTTCTTTCTTCAGTTCACCCTGTTCCACCAACCAGCGACCAATGGGTCGATATGGGTGGCCGTTCTGGTCGGCATAGGCGATACGCAGTTGCCGGCCATCGGCCAGTTGAACCCGGCCCGAGCCCTGGATCTGCAGGAATTGCAGGTCCATCGGGTCGGTCAGCCAGGCCACAACCGGCGCCTTGACCCCTTGGGTTCCGATGGTGGCGGCGTCATCGTAAGGTTTGAGCACTCGCCCTTCGAGACGACCGCGCAGGCGCTTGCCCTTGAGCTCGGGGTAAATACTCTCGAGGGAGACGATGATCATGTCTTCCGGCACGCCGTAGATCGGCACGTTGGCTGCCGGGGTCTGCGTCAGGCTGCCGGGGTACACCGGTTCGTAGTAGCCGGTGATCAAGCCATTGGCGTTCCCGCTGGAGGAGCGCAGGCCGTAGACCTGAAGTTGTTCCTTGAGGAAGGCGCGGATTGCCGTGGCGTCTTGTGGCACGTTGGTCGCGGTGGCGCAGGGCGCGCCCCAGACCGGATCGGCCTTGAGGCGGGTGCAAGCGCTGCGCCATGAACCGAACCCGGCCAGCAGGTCGCTATCGGACACTTGCGGCAAGGCGTCCCAGGTCGCGCTGGAGTAGGTGGCCAGCGCATGGGTTTGCGGCTGGGTGTTATCGCCACCGTTGCAACCGGCGAGGAGGGCGATCATCGGAAAGGTCCAGCCCAGGTGCTTGCGCCAGGCCTTGAAACGACTGTTCATGCGGTACTTCCTATGACCGGCTGCCGGAGTCCTTCAGGTACTCAGGCAACCCTTATTGTTAATAGGGCTATTGGTCTTTGCGGATCAGGCGAGGATACTGGCCGCCGATTTCCGTGACCTTGAGCCACCATGACTCTTAAAAGAATTTCTGTTGTATTGCTGGCCTGCCTGACGCTGTCTGCCTGTGGCGGTGTCGATCCGAACTCGCCGCTGGGTCAGCGCAAGGCGATCTTCAAGCAAATGCTCAAGACCGGTGAAGACCTGGGCGGCATGTTGCGCGGACGCATACCGTTCGACGGTCCGCGTTTTGCCGAAGGTGCCGTCAAGCTGGATACCTTGTCCCGGGAACCGTGGAAGCATTTCCCCCAGGTTCGCGAGGAGGATCACAGCAGCGCCAAGGATGAGGTCTGGCAGAAACAGGCGCGCTTCCAGGAAATGGCCCGCACGCTGGAAGCGGCTACCGCTCAATTGGTGGTCGCCAGCCAGGTCCAGCCCTACAAGGCAAGCAACCTCGGCCCTGCGGTGCAGAAAGTCGAAGACGCGTGCAGTGCCTGTCATAAAGAGTTTCGCGACCACTGAGTGCGCTGACTTGTGCAGGAGCTGGCAAGCCGCAAGCAGGTGCCGCAAGCAGGTGCCGCCAGCTCCTGCACAACCAGGATTAGGCGTTGTGCTTACTTATCCAGCTCGTCCAGCGCTTCCTGCAATTCCTTGCGGGACTCGGCGAGTTTGTCTTTGCGTTTGTTGATCTTCTCCGGATCGCCCTTTTTCATCGCCTTGTCGAGGTCGGCCTGACGCTTGCTGACCTCGTGCTTGGCATCGAGCACCTTGCTTTCGCGTTCTTTTTTCAGGGAGGCATCGGTGCAGTGGGCGGTGACTTCGCTCAGGGCCTTTTCCAGGCCAGCCTGTTGCTCGGCATTACCGTGGGCCTTGGCCTGCTCGATCTGGGTGCTGATGGACTGGCGCTTGGCGGCGCAGCCGGTGAGTTCCGGGGCTTGTTCGGCCGCCATCAGGGGGGCAGCCAGGACGCTGCACAGGGTCAACAGGGCGAGCGGTGAAAGACGTTTCATGAAAGCTCCGTTTAACAGGTAAGCAAGTCGACGAGCAGATGGCCTGTTTGAGCGCATCGATACTCGTTGGGTTCAATGCTGCAGGTATCCCGGTCACTCAAACCCGTCGATACCGGCAGCCCGTAATTGTTCGCTCAAGGCCTGCACATGCGGGTCGCGAAAAAAGGCGCTTAACTGCGCCGCGCGGCCCGGGCCGATTGCACCTTCGGCTAACCATTGAGCGGTGTCTCGCTGTGCCAGCAACTGCCATGGACCTGCCAGATTGGCCGCGCCCGTGGGCGGAACCCCCAAGGCCTTGAGCCAGCGGGTGAATGGTTGCTGACGGGCACGTTGCAGGCTCTCCAGCAGGCGTGCGCTGTTGCGCTCGCCGAAACCGTCAATGGTAGCAAGCTCTTGGGCATCGAGGGTCAACCAATCCAGTAACCCTTTGATACGGCCAGCCTTGACCAGCTTCTCCCAAGTGCCGGGGCCTACCTGCGCCAAGGCCAGGCCCTGCTTGCCACTGAGCCAGGTCAGGCGCGCCAGGAACTGGTTTTCACAACCGGGCGTCGGTTGCCAGCAACTCAGTGGATGAAAGTCTTCAGCGCGCGGCACCGGGACCTGGGCGCGTTCGGTGCTGCGCAGTACCACGCTGTCGAGTCGCGGGATGGTCAGGCCCGCCAGACTGATCGCGACATGATCGCCAGGGCGGATATCCAGGCGTTGCCAACGTTGCAGTGAACTGACGCTCACTCGTTTGATCTGCCGGTCATCGAGCGTAAAGGGCACAAGCTCCAGCACCGGGGTGATGCGTCCGGTGCGCCCGGTCTTGAAGTGCACCTTGCGGACCTCGGCCAGGGCCTGGGCGAAGGGGTATTTCCAGGCGATGGCCCAATAGGGCGACCTGGCTTGCCAGCGTTCGGCGGACGGTCGTTGTTGCTGGCGCAGGACGATGCCGTCCGTGGCGAACGGCAGCGGCGTGCGATACCAATGCTCACGCCAGCGCTCGGCATCGGCAAAGGTCTGGATCGGTTGGCTGAAGGGCTGCGTGTCGTTGAATCCCAGGGCAGTCAGGGCTGCGGCACGGACCGGTAGCTCGACGGGGCCCTGGGGCCAGTCCCAGACAAACAGACCGATCCCGTCGGCCTCCTGGGGCTGCAGGGTCTTGCGGGCCATCAGCCCGGCCACGCTGCTGCGGGCATTGCGGCTGCCTGCCGTGGCCTGCACGTGATCGGTCAGGCGCCAATAGAGCTCGCCCTGCACCAGCAGGTCGATGGCTTTCGGCAATTGCTGGGGGACGGCGCTGAGCTTGCGGGCCTGGGCGGTCCAGTCCTGCCCCAGGATGCCGTCGCCCCGACTGATCGCCTGGGTCAGTCGGCCCTGCTGGTAAACCAGGGTCACGGCCACCCCGTCGACCTTGGGTTGCACCCAGACCTGCTGGCGTGAGGCTAGCCAGTCTTTGACGGCCTGGCCGTCGCTGAGTTTGTCCAGGCCGGTATGGGGCGTGGGGTGGGCCAGGGTGCCGCGAGCGGTCAGTAACGGATTGTCGGTTGCCGCGTGGGTATTGAAGCAGCTACGCCAGGCGCTGAGCCGGGCGCGGGACTGGTCATAGAGTTCATCCGCCACCGGTGACTGGCCCTGGCGGTGATAGCGCTCGTCCCAGCGCTGGAGCTGTTGCTGCAAGGCCTCGATTTCAGCCCCGGCACGCTCGGCCGGCCAATCGGGGCAGGGGCTGGCATTGGCCAGCAGGCAGACGCTGCCCAGGCATAGGCCGAGCAACAGGGGGGAGCGAACCGGCATCGTGAGCGTCCTTGCTCGAGGGGGAGAAACTCAAGGCTAGATCAGGACCGAAGCGGGCGTTGCCAAGTGCTTTGCAGGGTGTGTCGCCGCCCCGAAAAAGCACAAGCCCCGCGCGGCGAACCGGGCGGGGCTTGTGTTGTAGCCCGTAGGGCTTACAGGCCGGCAGCAGCGCGCAAGGCGTCGGCGCGGTCGGTTTTTTCCCAGGTGAACGTGGTGAAGGTGTCTTCGCCCACGGTCTTGGTTTGCGGCGTGCGGCCGAAGTGGCCGTAGGCTGCGGTTTCCTGGTACATCGGGTGCAGCAGGTCGAGCATTTTGGTGATGGCGTATGGACGCAGGTCGAACACTTCGCGCACCAGCTTGACGATCTTGTCGTCGCTGATCTTGCCGGTGCCGAAGGTGTTCAGCGAGATCGAGGTAGGCTGAGCGACGCCGATGGCGTAGGACACCTGGATCTCGCAACGCTCGGCCAGACCGGCGGCCACGATGTTCTTGGCCACGTAGCGACCGGCGTAGGCAGCCGAACGGTCAACCTTCGATGGATCCTTGCCGGAGAACGCGCCGCCGCCGTGACGGGCCATGCCGCCGTAGCTGTCGACGATGATCTTGCGACCGGTCAGGCCGCAGTCGCCAACCGGGCCACCAATGATGAACTGGCCAGTCGGGTTGATGTGGAACTGGGTGTCCTTGCTCAGCAGTTCGGCCGGCAGTACATGCTTGACGATCAGCTCCATCACGCCTTCGCGCAGGTCTTTGTACGACACGTCCGGGTTGTGCTGGGTCGACAGGACGACGGCGTCGATGCCGACGACCTTGCCGCCTTCGTAGCGGCAGGTAACCTGGGACTTGGCATCCGGGCGCAGCCACGGCAACAGCCCGGATTTACGGGCTTCGGCTTGCCTTTGTACAAGCTGGTGCGAGAAGGTGATCGGCGCTGGCATCAGCACTTCGGTTTCGTTGCTGGCGTAGCCGAACATCAGGCCCTGGTCGCCGGCGCCCTGGTCTTCTGGCTTGGCGCGGTCGACACCCTGGTTGATGTCGGGGGACTGCTTGCCGATGATGTTCATCACGCCGCAGGTTGCGCCGTCGAAACCGACGTCGGAGCTGGTGTAGCCGATGTCGGTGATGACGTCACGAACGATCTGCTCCAGGTCAACCCAGGCCGAGGTAGTGACTTCGCCGGCGATGATCGCCACGCCCGTTTTCACCAGAGTCTCGCACGCCACACGGGCGAACTTGTCTTCAGCAATGATTGCGTCCAGCACCGCATCAGAAATCTGGTCGGCGATTTTGTCCGGATGCCCTTCAGACACGGACTCGGAGGTGAAAAGGGAGTATTCGCTCATCTCGATGTTTTCCTGAAATTTACCGATGGTGAGTGTCGCCAGCCGGTCGCTGAAAATGGCGGACCTGGATCTGGAAACCATTACGTAAGCCTACATAGAGACTTTCCCCGGGAACGAGTCCCGCAGCGGTGGCCCAACGGGCCAGATCGTCCTGTTCAAACCCCAACCAAAGATCACCGCAGGCCTCCCTGGCCCAACTTTGGTTGTGACTGCATAAATCTGTCACGAGCAGGCTGCCGCCTGGTTGTAGCAAGCCAGCCATGTGCTTGAGCGCATCAGCCGGGGCGGCGAAATGGTGCAGGACCATGTTCAGTACCACACAGTCGGCTGCCAGGCTCACGCCATTCAAGGCATCGGCCAGTTGCAGGCTGACGTTAGTCAACCTTTCCCGTTCACACACCTGGCGCGCCAGTTCGAGCATCGCCGGGCTGTTGTCGAGCGCCGTGACCTGACTGAAGCGCCGGGCCAGTTCCGGGAGAAAACTGCCATCCCCGGGGCCGACTTCAATCGCCGTGGCCATGTCACTGAAGCTGAGTTTGTCGAGCAGCGCCAGCACACTTTCGCGGTACTGCGGCAGGCCGGCAATCAAGTCTTGTTGGGCGCGAAACTTCTCCGCAACCCGTGAGAAAAAATCCTGGCTTGCGGCAGCCCTTTGCCCGTGAACCTGTGTGATGCGTGATTGCACGTCACTGGGCAGGGTCAGGTTGTCGACTTCTTCAAGCAGGGCCGCATGCAGCTTGCCGCCTGGCAATTCGGTGTGGGGCAGGGCGCGTCGATAAAAAATCGCATTGCCTTCACGGCGAGTCGCCACCAGGTCGGCCTGGGCCAGCACTTTGAGGTGGTGGCTCATGCCCGATTGGCCGGTGGCAAAGATCTGCGCCAGTTCCAGCACGCCAAACGAGTCATTGGCCAGGGCGCGCAATACATTCAGGCGCAAGGGATCGCCGCCGGCCTTGCACAGGGCCGCCAGCTCATCACAATCGTCAGGGCGAATGGAAGGCGCGCGTAGGTTCATAAGGCCGGCAGTCTAGTCACGCCTCGAAATCATCGCAAGTTCAATATCAAAAAGTTTTGATATTGCTCGATGGATGGCACTTCTTCCGCCGAACCTTACTCTACAAACCAGATGCGGAAAGGTTTCATCCAGGCAATGAGCATTTATCCACAGGAATAATGTGCCTGATCGACTATCTGTCATTGCCCCCGGGCTATCCGCTGAGGGAAAATGCTCGCCTTTTTTCCGTGCCGTTTTATTCACTCTCGATTCAAAAACCTCAGGAGAACAGCGATGCCCAGCCGTCGTGAGCGTGCCAACGCCATTCGTGCCCTCAGCATGGATGCCGTGCAAAAAGCCAACAGCGGCCATCCCGGTGCCCCTATGGGTATGGCGGATATCGCCGAAGTACTTTGGCGTGACTACCTCAAGCACAACCCGAGCAATCCATCGTTCGCCGACCGTGACCGCTTCGTGCTGTCCAACGGTCATGGCTCGATGTTGATCTACTCGCTGCTGCATCTGACTGGCTACGACCTGTCGATCGATGACCTGAAAAACTTCCGTCAACTGCACAGCCGTACCCCGGGCCACCCGGAGTTCGGTTACACCCCGGGCGTTGAAACCACCACTGGCCCGCTGGGTCAGGGCCTGGCCAACGCTGTGGGCTTCGCCCTGGCGGAAAAAGTCCTGGCGGCGCAGTTCAACCGTCCTGGGCACAACATTGTCGACCACCACACCTATGTGTTCCTGGGTGATGGCTGCATGATGGAAGGCATTTCCCACGAAGTCGCTTCCCTGGCCGGTACCCTGGGCCTGGGCAAGCTGATCGCCTTCTACGATGACAACGGCATCTCCATCGACGGCGAAGTCGAAGGCTGGTTCACCGACGACACGCCCAAGCGTTTCGAAGCCTACAACTGGCAGGTGATCCGCAACGTTGACGGTCACGACCCGGAAGAGATCAAGACCGCGATCGAGACTGCCCGCAAAAGCGAGCAGCCGACCCTGATCTGCTGCAAGACCACCATCGGCTTCGGTTCGCCGAACAAGCAAGGCAAGGAAGACTGCCACGGCGCCCCACTGGGTGACGCGGAAATCGCCCTGACCCGTGCGGCGCTGAAATGGAACCACGGTCCGTTCGAAATCCCGGCCGACATCTACGCCGAATGGGATGCCAAGGAAAGCGGCCGCGCCGTCGAATCCGAGTGGGATCAGCGGTTTGCTGCCTATTCTGCCGCGTTCCCGAGCGAAGCCAACGAACTGATCCGTCGCCTGAGCGGTGAGCTGCCGGCTGACTTCTCGGAAAAAGCCTCGGCCTACATCGCCGAAGTCGCTGCCAAGGGCGAAACCATCGCCAGCCGTAAAGCCAGCCAGAACGCCCTGAACGCGTTCGGCCCGCTGTTGCCGGAAGTGCTCGGCGGTTCGGCTGACCTGGCCGGTTCCAACCTAACCCTGTGGAAAGGTTGCAAGGGCGTCAGCGCTGAAGACGCCAGCGGCAACTACATGTACTACGGCGTGCGCGAGTTCGGCATGAGCGCCATCATGAACGGTGTTGCCCTGCACGGCGGCCTGGTGCCTTACGGCGCGACCTTCCTGATGTTCATGGAATACGCCCGCAATGCGGTACGCATGGCGGCGCTGATGAAAAAGCGTGTGATCCATGTCTACACCCACGACTCCATTGGCCTGGGCGAAGACGGTCCGACCCACCAGCCGGTCGAGCAACTGACCAGCCTGCGGACCACGCCAAACCTGGACACCTGGCGCCCATCCGACGCGGTCGAATCGGCCGTGGCCTGGAAGCATGCAATTGAGCGCAAGGACGGTCCTTCGGCGTTGGTCTTCTCGCGTCAGAACCTGCAACACCAGGTTCGTACCGACGCGCAGATCGCCGACATCAGCCGTGGCGGCTATGTGCTCAAGGACTGTGTCGGCGAGCCGGAACTGATCCTGATCTCCACCGGTTCCGAAGTGGGCCTGACCGTTCAGGCGTACGACAAACTGACCGAGCAGGGTCGCAAAGTGCGTGTGGTTTCCATGCCGTGCACCAGCGTCTTCGAAGCCCAGGACGCCGGCTACAAGCAATCGGTCCTGCCGTTGCAGGTCAGCGCCCGTATCGCCATCGAGGCGGCTCACGCCGACTACTGGTACAAGTACGTGGGCCTGGAAGGCCGCGTCATCGGCATGACCACCTACGGCGAGTCGGCACCTGCGCCAGCCTTGTTCGAAGAGTTCGGCTTTACCCTGGAGAACATCCTGGGCCAGGCTGAAGAGCTGCTGGAAGACTGATCCAGAAAAGGTGTTGCCTGAGCCGACGCCATCGCGGGCAAGCCCGCTCCCACAGGGATATACACCGTCCATGTGGGAGCGGGCTTGCCCGCGATAGCGGTCGGTCAGGCGACGCTGCATTAACGGATTCACCACGGTAATCGAGAACCCCATGCCTCAACCGCGTCCTTACAAAGTTGCACTCAACGGCTACGGCCGCATTGGTCGTTGCGTCTTGCGGGCGTTGTTCGAGCGAGGCTCGGCGGCTGGGTTTGAAATTGTCGCGATCAACGATCTGGCTGACATGGCCAGTATTGAATACCTGACACGCTTCGACTCCACCCACGGCCGGTTTCCCGGCGAAGTGAAGGTCGATGGCGATTGTCTGCATATTAATGGCGACTGCGTGAAGGTCCTGCGCAGTGCCACTCCCGAAGGCATCGATTGGGCGTCCCTGGGCGTCGATCTGGTGCTCGAATGTTCCGGTACCTACAACACCCGCGCCGACGGCCAGCGGTTCCTCGACGCCGGCGCACCACGGGTGTTGTTCTCCCAGCCGATGGCCAGCGAGGCCGATGTCGACGCCACCATCGTATTTGGTGTCAACCAGGACTGCCTGACCGGCGCTGAGCTGCTGGTGTCCAACGCGTCCTGCACCACCAACTGTGGTGTGCCGTTGCTGCGCCTGCTGGACCAGGCATTTGGCCTGGACTACGTGTCGATCACCACCATCCACTCGGCGATGAACGACCAGCCGGTGATCGATGCCTATCACCACGAGGACCTGCGCCGCACCCGCTCGGCGTTCCAGTCGGTGATCCCGGTGTCCACTGGTCTGGCGCGTGGCATCGAACGCCTGTTGCCGGAACTTGCCGGGCGAATTCAGGCCAAAGCGGTACGGGTGCCGACGGTGAATGTGTCTTGCCTGGATATCACCATGCAGACAGTGACCGACACCGACGCCACCGAGGTCAACCGGCTCCTGCGCGAGGCCGCCACCAGCGGCCCGCTCAAAGGGTTGCTGGCGTACACCGAACTGCCTCACGCCAGTTGTGATTTTAACCATGACCCACATTCGGCGATTGTCGATGCCAGTCAGACCCGCGTCTCCGGCCCTCGGCTGGTGAACGTCCTGGCCTGGTTCGACAACGAATGGGGTTTTGCCAACCGAATGCTGGATGTTGCAGAACACTATCTGCAAACAGCTATCAAGAAACCTGCTCTCTAACCTGAGCTAACAGGAAGTGCGACCCATGACCGTGTTGAAGATGTCCGACCTCGATCTGCAAGGTAAGCGCGTATTGATCCGCGAAGACCTCAACGTCCCAGTCAAGGACGGTGTAGTCACCAGCGATGCGCGTATCCTGGCTTCGCTGCCGACCATCAAGCTGGCCCTGGAAAAAGGCGCGGCCGTGATGGTCTGCTCGCACCTGGGTCGTCCGACCGAAGGTGAATTCTCGGCCGAGAACAGCCTGGCACCGGTTGCGGCGTACCTGAGCAAGGCGCTGGGTCGTGACGTGCCGCTGGTGGCCGACTACCTGGGCGGCGTCGACGTCAAGGCCGGCGACATCGTGCTGTTTGAAAACGTGCGCTTCAACAAGGGCGAGAAAAAGAACGCCGACGAACTGGCCCAGCAGTACGCCGCCCTGTGCGACGTGTTCGTGATGGACGCCTTCGGCACCGCGCACCGTGCCGAGGGTTCGACCCACGGCGTGGCCAAGTTCGCCAAGGTGGCCGCAGCGGGTCCCCTGCTGGCTGCCGAGCTGGATGCACTGGGCAAGGCCCTGGGTGCCCCGGCCCAGCCAATGGCCGCCATCGTGGCCGGCTCCAAGGTCTCGACCAAGCTGGACGTGCTCAACAGCCTGAGCCAGATCTGCAACCAGTTGATCGTCGGCGGCGGCATCGCCAACACCTTCCTCGCAGCGGCGGGGCACCCGGTCGGCAAGTCCCTGTACGAGCCTGACCTGCTGGACACCGCGCGCGCTATCGCCGGCAAAGTCAGCGTGCCATTGCCGGTCGACGTGGTGGTTGCCAAGGAATTCGCCGAGAGCGCCACGGCCACCGTCAAGCTGATCGCTGATGTGGCCGAAGACGACATGATCCTGGACATCGGCCCACAGACTGCAGCGCATTTCGCTGAGCTGCTGAAGTCGTCGAAGACTATTCTGTGGAACGGTCCAGTGGGCGTGTTTGAATTCGATCAGTTCGGCAACGGTACCAAAGTGCTGGCCCAGGCCATCGCAGACAGCTCGGCGTTCTCCATCGCGGGCGGCGGCGATACCCTGGCGGCCATCGATAAATATGGCGTTGCCGAGCAAATCTCCTACATTTCTACCGGTGGCGGCGCTTTCCTCGAATTCGTCGAAGGCAAGGTGCTGCCGGCCGTAGAAGTCCTGGAAAGCCGGGCCAAGGCCTGAGGCCGCCCGTTGACCAGGCAAAGGAGTGTTCACATGGTCAAGACGTTAGCGACGTTGATCGCCGCGGCAGTGCTGGCCGGCTGTGGGAGTAATCCCAAGGCCGCCAAGGACCCGGACACCGGCGCGCCCGACAAAGGCTGTTACCAGGCCGACTGGCAGGCGGAAACCAACCCGGTGCTCAACAAGCGTTCCGGGCCCGAGGGCCTGGATAAGTACGAGACGCACACTCCGGCCAAGGAACAGGGTTGTCCCTGACCGGTCTGATTCACTAACGCCCAGTGCGGTTGGCGTGTGCCGACCGCCGAGGAAGATGGATGAAAGGCTTGATCGCCGTGGTGTCCCTGGCAGTACTTGCCGGTTGCGCCAGTTTGAACCCGTTTGCATCAGCGCCGGCAGCGTCCGGCACGTGGACCGACTGGGTCTGTGACAGCCAGGCCCAGGTGCACTGGCGCTTCACCGATGCCACGCAGGACACCGTGGAGGTGCGGCTGGGGGATGATCAGGTGCATCGCTTGAAGCTTGAGCCGGCCGGCAGTGGCACGTTGTACAGCGACGACCAACTGGCCTTTCACCTCAAAGGTGAGGAAGGCCTGGTGTACTGGGTTGCCACCAACGATTTGATCGGCCGTGGCTGCAAGGCCAAGTAACACACAACGAATACACGCAGGTCGGCCTTACCCCCGATCAGCAATAACTTGAATAGCAGCCGCCGCTACGGCAGGCTTGCACGATTAACGACCCTAAACCGGGAGAGACACACACAATGGCACTTATCAGCATGCGCCAGATGCTGGACCACGCCGCCGAATTCGGCTACGGCGTTCCAGCTTTCAACGTCAACAACCTTGAGCAGATGCGCGCCATCATGGAAGCCGCTGACAAGACTGACTCCCCGGTGATCGTCCAGGCTTCGGCCGGCGCCCGTAAATACGCTGGCGCGCCATTCCTGCGGCACCTGATCCTGGCGGCGATCGAAGAGTTCCCGCATATCCCGGTGTGCATGCACCAGGACCACGGCACCAGCCCTGACGTTTGCCAGCGCTCGATCCAACTGGGCTTCAGCTCGGTCATGATGGACGGCTCCCTGGGTGAAGACGGCAAGACCCCGACCGACTACGACTACAACGTCCGTGTCACCCAGCAGACCGTAGCCCTGGCCCACGCCTGCGGCGTATCGGTAGAAGGCGAGCTGGGCTGCCTGGGTTCGCTGGAAACCGGCATGGCCGGTGAAGAAGACGGCATCGGCGCCGAAGGCGTGCTGGACCACAGCCAGATGCTGACCGACCCGGAAGAAGCAGCTGACTTCGTCAAGCGCACTCAGGTCGATGCCCTGGCCATCGCCATCGGCACCAGCCACGGCGCCTACAAGTTCACCAAGCCACCTACCGGTGACGTGCTGGCGATCGACCGCATCAAGGAAATCCACAAGCGCATCCCTAACACCCACCTGGTGATGCATGGTTCTTCCTCGGTGCCGCAAGAGTGGCTGGCGATCATCAACCAGTACGGCGGCGACATCAAAGAAACCTACGGCGTACCGGTTGAAGAAATCGTCGAAGGCATCAAGCACGGCGTGCGCAAGGTCAACATCGACACCGACCTGCGCCTGGCATCCACCGGTGCGATGCGTCGCCTGATGGCCACCAACCCGAGCGAGTTCGACCCGCGTAAATTCTTCGGCGCCACCGTGACCGCCATGCGTGACGTGTGCATCGCGCGTTACGAAGCCTTCGGTACTGCCGGCAACGCTTCGAAGATCAAGCCGATCTCCCTGGAAGCGATGTACCAGCGTTACCTCAAAGGTGAGCTGAACGCCAAGGTCAACTAAGCCTTAAGCGTTGTACCACCTGCATTGAAAAAACCCGCCGCAAGGCGGGTTTTTTTGTGCTCGGCGTTGGCTTATTTGTCGACCAGCAGTTTCGGGTTGGAGTTGCCCCACACCGTATACAGGTCGGCCAGCAGCGCGCCGTTGATGTCTTCGACTTCTGCCTGGGCAATCTCGGCGTTGCCCTGCTTGCCGAACAGCACCACCTCATCGCCGCCTTTGACGCTCGGTACGTCGGTAACGTCGACCATCAAGGTATTCATCGAGACTTTGCCGACGACCGGCACACGATGACCGTTGATCAGCACGATGCCTTTGTTGGTGAAGGCACGGCGGTAGCCGTCGGAGTAGCCCACGGTGATGTTGGCCAGCTTCGAGTCACGGGCCAGGGTGAAGGTGCGGTCGTAGCCGACCGTGTTGCCCTTGGGGTAGCTGTTGACCGAGGCGACGTGGGATTTGAACTGCATCACCCGGGTGTATTCGGTATGGGACGGCACGGTGTCGCCGAACAACGCGCCGCCGGGACGGACCATGTCCAGGTGTGACTCGGGCACTTCCAGGGTGGCGAAGGAGTTGGCCGCATGCAGGGTGATCTTGCTGCGGTCCAGTTGGGCCACGCTCATCAGCCATTTGGCTTGCTGGTTGAACGCTTTGAGGCCAGCACGCACGTCGGCGGCGTCTTCGACCGCGAAGTGGGTCATGATCGCCCGCACGTCGAGGTTCGGCACCTTGGTAATGGCGACTGCGTCACGGCGACCCTGGGCGGTGGTCATTTCCACGCCATTGCGGCTCATGCCGCTGGAGTTCAGGCCAATGTGCACCACTAGCGGGCGGCCATGCTGTTCGGCAATCAGGCTGGCTTTGACGGCGAAGTCGAGGTTACCCACCAACTCTTCGACGTTGTAGGGCAGGGCCGCTTCCAGCTCGCTCAGGGCGGCCGTGCGCACGCGGATAAGCTGGCCCTTGAAGCCGCTTTCACGCACCACACGGATTTCTTCGTTGCTGGCAACGCCCACGCACGGCACGCCCATGGCGATCACCGAGGGCATGAGCAGACCAATGCCGTGGCCGTAGGCGTCCGCCTTGAGTACGGCGCAGATTTTTGATTTGTCGGCGAGGGTGGCCTGCAGGGCGCGAATGTTGTTTTCGAACGCGCTCTTGTTGATTTCGACCCAGGCGTTGCTGTCCTGGGCGTGGACCTGGGCCACCCCATCGACCATCGACAAAGGTGGCGCGGCGAAGACCGGGTTGTGCAACAAAACCATGCCCAGAGAGAGTGCGAGAAGGGAGCGAGTAAAGGGCATCGGGTGTGTCTCCATGACGTTCTTGTAGGGGGTGTGGTATTTACGCGGGGCAATACTCAGATTGTCCTACAGAAATGTCGACCCCCTCGACGCGGATCTGTCTGAAAGCGTCGTGGTGCTGCATCTGTCTCCCGTCACCTTGCTGATTCGCCCGTACCACACGCGTTTATTTGTCGTGATCGATGTCCAGCTTGCTGAAGGTCACCTTGCCGCCTTCCTGGCTGTTGCCACTGTTGTCCTGCACATAGACCCCGGCCTTGAAATACAGCGGTTTGTTGCGCCAGGTGGTGCTGATCTGGCTGTCCCACTGGGAGCCGGCGGCGCTGATCCCCAGTGCGCCGCCCGGGCTCAAATGAATCAGGTAGGAGAAGTCGCGGTCGAGCTTGACCCCGCTGGCGATGGTGATCACCCGGCCTTCGGCATCATCCGGGCGCATCCGTACCTTGGCGACGATGTTGCCGGTGGCGGTTGTGGTTTTGTACTGGTACTCGAGTTTTACCAGCGGCTTCTGGCTGTCGTACGCGTGGATCTGGCCGATGACCAGCTTGCCCGAGCTCGGCACCTGGTTAACCGCCAGGGTGGCCCGCAACGAGTTGTCGGCGTCCGGGTAGAGCCAATTGCGCAGGGTGCCGTTACTGAAGGTTTCGCGCAGCTCGGTGCGTGGATAGATCGCGTTTTCAGTGCGGGTTCCGGTGACCGGAGCCCAGAAAAACAGGGTGCCGGTGTTGGAATGGAAATACTGGTTCTTGAAACCACTGACCAGTTTCGGGGTGTCGATGGTAGCCGGGGGAGTGCCAACGGGAACGCTGAGGTTCCAGGTTGCGAGATCGATCATCGTCAAAGAATTCCACGAGTACTGGCTGAAATGGCGCGGGGGAAGCTCTGGCCCGCCCATCTTGGGGGCGGCCTTTATAAGCCCGGGAGGGTGCTTTGTTAAGGCCCGCCTGGCGGTTAATTGGCGCCAGCTAAATGGCGACGTGCCACACGTAGCGGTCTGCGGGGCCTGCAAAGACAGTCCGTTAGTCGGGAGCCGCCTGCTTTGATGCGGTGATGGCGTGTTGATACCTACTGATTGGGCAAATCCCGGTCTAAAGTGAAACACACAACGTTTGTCCGGTTTTTTCGGTAAGCCGTTTCACCCCTCCCCAGAAAGAGAAGCAGCATGGAATGCGCGCAACCCAAGCCAGGTGACGGCCGCTCGGTTCTTTTGATCGTTGATGATTACCCGGAAAACCTGGTCAGCATGCGTGCGTTGCTGCAGCGCCAGGATTGGCAGGTGATGACTGCTGCCTCGGGCCTGGAAGCCCTGAACCTGTTACTCGAACATGAGGTCGACCTGGTACTGCTGGATGTGCAGATGCCGGGCATGGATGGTTTCGAAGTAGCCCGCCTGATGCGCGGCAGCCAACGCACCCAGTTGACCCCGATCATTTTCCTGACTGCTAACGAGCAATCCCCGGACGCCGTGATCAAGGGCTATGCCCATGGCGCGGTGGACTACCTGTTCAAACCGTTCGACCCACAGATACTCAAGCCCAAGGTCCAGGCCCTGCTTGAGCATCAGCGCAGCCGCCGGGCACTGCAGCAGTTGAGCCAGGACCTGGAGGCGGCGCGGGCCTTTAACGCCTCGGTGCTGGAGAATGCCGCTGAAGGCATCCTGGTGGTGGGCGAGGACGGGCGAGTGCGCTTTGCCAACCCGGCGATGTGCCGCTTGCTCAGTGCCAGGGTCGACGAGCTACAGGGGACAGGTTTCATCGACTTTCTGCAAAAGCCGCCGATCACCCTGTGGGCCGGTTCGGACATCCATGCCCACTACCGTCGCGGCGAGACCTGGCGCGCCCATGATGCGATGCTGCGTACCGCGTCCGGGCAGCAAGTGCCAGTGGCGCTGTCGTGTGCGCCGCTGCCGCCTGAGCAGCGGGCGATGGTGGTCACCGTGCTCGACATGTCGGTGGTCTGCCACCTGCATCAGCAACTGGAGTTCCAGGCGGTCACCGATCCGCTGACCGGCCTGCTCAACCGCCGGGGGTTCTACCAGGCTACGGAAAACCTGCTGCTGCGCGGTGAGCGCGCGGGCAGTGTCTGGGTGTTGCTGTACCTGGATCTGGATGGCTTCAAGCGGGTCAATGATTCGTTGGGGCACGACGCCGGCGATCGGGTGCTGCGCTGGGTCGCGGAACAGTTGAAGGCCTGCCTGCGCCCCTTCGATATCCTGGGGCGCATGGGCGGCGATGAGTTCACCGCGCTACTTGACCTCGAGTTCGCCGAGCAAGCGGCGAAAATGGCGGAGAAACTCATAGAGCGGGTGTCGATCTGTCAGCAGATTGACGGGCTGGACGTAGCGCTGGGCGCGAGCATCGGCATCGCCACGTATCCGGATTGCGGCGCCAGCCTCGACGACTTGCTGCGTACCGCCGATATCGCCATGTATGAGGCCAAGCGCGCAGGTCGCCAGCAGTACCGCTTCTACGACCACGACATGAATGGCCGCGCGCGGACCCGCTTGATGCTCGAGGAGAGCGTGCGTTCGGCCATCGAACAGAAGGATTTCAACCTGGTCTACCAGCCTCAGGTTTCGTTGGCCGATGGACGCATACGCGGATTCGAGGCCTTGCTGCGCTGGCAGCATCCCAGTGTCGGCGACGTTTCGCCGGGGCTGTTCTTGCCGCTGCTGGAAGAAGCGCAGCTGATCAGCCGCCTCGGCAGTTGGATCTACCAGAGCAGTGCCCAGCAGCGAAAGGCCTGGGACAAGCTGTTCAGCCAAGACATGGTGCTGGCGGTCAGCCTGAGCAACACCCAGTTCTGCATGCCTAACCTGGCCACTGAGTTGCGGCTGGTGCTGGAGCGCCATCAGTTGCTACCCCGTCAATTGGAGGTGGAAATCACCGAAGAGGCCTTGCTGCATAACCCCGATGAAGCGCGCAAGCAACTGCGCCTGCTGCGCAACCTCGGGGTGCGGGTGGCGCTCGACGACTTTGGCTCGGGGCCTTGTTCGCTGACCCATCTGCGTGATGTCGAACTCGATACCTTGAAGCTGGACCGGCATCTGATCGCCCGGGTCCTGGACTCGCCGCGGGATGCGGCGCTGGTGCGAAACATCATCGAGCTGGCCAGGCAATTCGGCGTGCTGGTGATCGCCGAAGGGGTCGAATCGATTGCCCAGTATCAGTGGCTGCTGGCCAATGGTTGTCCCTTTGCCCAGGGTTGCCTGGTGGCGCGGCCATTGATGGCGGACGAGGTCAGGGACTTTGTGCAGCCGTTCGACTGGAGCGCGGCGAGCGCCTGAATTCGCTACACTGGCGGTCTTTCGTGACTTTTGTTGTTGTCCCATGACCGCGCTCAAATACCTCCAGGCGTATCCCGCCGCCTTGCAACAGCAGGTGCATCAACTGATCGAGCAGGATCGGCTGGGCGCCTACCTGAGCCAACGCTACCCGGACAAGCACGCCGTGCAGAGTGACAAGGCGCTGTACACCTATGCGCTGGAGCTCAAGCAGGAATACCTGCGCAACGCACCGGCGATCGACAAAGTGCTGTTCGACAACCGCCTGGACCTGACCCATCGTGCACTTGGCCTGCATACCGCAATCTCACGGGTGCAGGGCGGCAAGCTCAAGGCCAAGAAAGAAATCCGCATTGCCTCTTTGTTCAAGGATGCCGCGCCGCAGTTCCTCAAGATGATCGTGGTGCATGAGCTTGCGCATTTCAAAGAGTCCGACCACAACAAGGCGTTCTACAAGTTGTGCGAACACATGCTGCCCGGTTACCACCAGTTGGAATTCGATTTGCGGGTTTATCTGACGTGGCGGGACATGCAGTAATCATCACCAGCAGGAGTGTCTGGATGGACGTGAGCAAGACCAAGAGCAGCTTCTACCGCCGCCTGTACGTGGCGTACCTGATCGACAGCGGGCTGGCCAGCAGTGTCCCGGCACTGACCGAAGTCACCGGCATGCCCCGGCGCACGGCCCAGGACACCATTGCCGCCCTGGCGGACCTGGATGTGGTCTGTGAGTTCGAGCAGGAGGAGGGCGCGCGCAACCACGCCGGACGTTACTGCATTCGCGAGTGGGGGGCGATCGATCCGCGCTGGATCGAACAGCATCTGCGCCAGATCAAGGCGGTGTTGGGTTATCCCTGAGTGTTTGCACTGGCAGTGCTGGCGCCTTCGCTGGCCAACCAGCACCTACCCTGCGCAAAGGCCTTCAGGGCCGCCGCATGCCGATATGCGCGATGCCGTCTTCCAGGTATTGCTCACCGGCCACGGCAAACCCATAACGCCCGTAGTACCCCTGCAGATGGGCCTGGGCCGACAGGTAGATCGGAGTCTGCGGCCAGTATTTTTCGGCCTGCTTGAGCGCCTGCGCCATTAGCTCATGACCCAGCCCCTGGCCCCGGGCCTGCGGTGCAATCACCACCCGGCCGAGCACCACGTCACCGCCTTGCGAGGTGGGGTCGAGCAGGCGTAGATAGGCCACCAGTTGATCACCGTCCCAGGCCATCAAGTGGCAGGTGTCGCTGTCCAGGTCCTGGCCATCGACTTCCTGGTAGGCGCACTTCTGTTCGACCACGAACACCTGTGTACGCAACTGCAAAATGGCATAAAGCTGCTCTTTGCCCAGGTCACTGTGGTGTTTGCAAACCCATTCAACTGTCATCTTCGCGTCCTTTGAAAGTCTGGTCCTGATACTAAGCGTCTGGCTTCTGGATGTCTTGCCTGCAGGAAATTCTGTGACAAAGACCAAAATGCCATCATTCATTTCGCGCGGCTTCGTCATCTTTGTGTAATCTGTTTTGAGGCGAATCGCCGAGGCCATGCTCGGCGATTGTTATAGCCTGGGCGGTCGCCGTCAGTCGGTGTACGAGATATCGAGTTCGGCTACAAATACGCTGGGCTTCGCGCCCTCTAAGGATCCCTGGGCATGCCGCGATTGCTTCGAGCCTTCGCCTTGATTGGTCTGCTGTTGCTGAGCCAGAGCGCTGCAGCGGACAAGCTGCGGCTAGTTGCCGATGCCTGGCCGCCCTTCACTGACGCGACGTTGGTCAATGGCGGATTGGCCACCGATATCGTCAGCACCGCGCTGGCGCGGGCCGGTTATGCCAGTGATTTTCAGCAGGTGCCCTGGGCCAGGGCGTTGCTGGGTTTGGGCGAAGGGCGCTACGACGTGCTGGTGAATGCCTGGTACAACGCGGAGCGCACCGAGCTTGGGCAGTATTCGGCCGAATACCTGCTCAATCGCATCCGCTTTCTCAAGCGCAGGGATGCACCCATCGAATACAACAACCTGCAGCAGTTGCACACCTACCCGATTGCGGTTGTACGCGGTTATGCCTATTCCCCGGAGTTCGACGGCGACGCGGCCCTGCAGAAGGTCCCGGTGCACAACTTCGCCATGGCCGTGCGCATGCTGGCGGCTGACCGGGTGCAACTGACGCTGGAGGACGAGTACGTCGCCCGCTATTTCCTGGCGCGCGAATCACCCAAGGTACGCAATTCGGTGGAATTTTTGCCCAGGCCCTTGAGCGAAAACAGCCTGCACATTCTGGTCAGCCTGAAGAACCCGGACCACGCGAAGATAGTCGCCGGGTTCGACCGGGAAATCGCCGAGATGAAGGCCGATGGCAGCTACGACCGGCTGCTCCGCCAGCATGGGATGTGAAACCCTGCGGGGGCTAGCCTGCTAGCGATGGGGCCGCCCCCCACAGTTATCGCTGGCAGGCCGCAAGCGAGTGTGGCGCGTGCAAAATTCGCGAGCACCCCAGAACCACTGTGGGAGCGGGCTTGCCCGCGATGGGGCCTCCACAGGCACCCCGACGATCAATCCTGGCGAGTATCCTTGATCAAATGCGCCGCCAGCGTCCTTAACGGCCCGAGTTGACGGCAGATCAATGCCAGTTGGCTCTGCACCAGGCGCTGGCCTTCATCGATTTCGTCCGGCATTTGCTCAAGCTCCGCGGCCAGGGCTTCTTCGGTGTCACTGTGAATGGCGATCGGCAGTTTGCTTGCCAGGCCCTGGGCGATTTCGTCGATGCTCGCCGCCAGGCTGACGCCGGCACCTTCGATCAGGTGCTCGCGGACTTCATCCGGGAGCTGGGTCTCGCGGTGCGCGCCCAGGCCCGAGAGGTAGCTGAGCAAGGTGTGGGACAGCACCAGGAAGCGGAAGCCGACGTCCGCTTCCTTACGAAAATGCCCAGGCTCCATGAGCATGTTGGCCAGGGTGGTGGACAGGGCGGCATCGGCGTTGTGCGCATTGCGGCGAGCCAGGCGGTAGGCCAGGTCGTCGCGTTTGCCGGCGGCATACTGCTGCATGATTTGGCGCAAGTAGATGCTGTTGCAGGTCAGGGTGTTGGCCAACACCTTGTTCAGCCGACGGCCTTGCCAGTCCGGCAGGAACAGGAACACCGCCAGGCCGGCGATCAGGCTGCCGAGCAAGGTATCGAACAGGCGCGGCAGGAACAGCCCGTAGCCGTCACCGACCTGGTTGAAGCAGAACAGCACCATCACCGTGATTGCCGCCGTGGCCAGGGTGTAGCGGGTGGTGCGGTTGATAAAGAACACCACCCCGGCGGCAATCGCGAAACACGATTGCACCAGTGGATTGGGGAACAGGTCGAACAGCGCCCAGGCCACGGTCAGGCCGATGGCGGTGCCGATGATCCGTTGCCCGAGTTTGCGTCGGGTCGCGCCGTAGTTCGGTTGGCAGACAAACAGCGTGGTGAGGATGATCCAGTAGCCCTGCGAGGGGTGGATCAAATGCACCATGGCGTAGCCGATGGTCAACGCCAGGGGCAGGCGCAGGGCATGCCGGAATAGCAGGGAGGTGGGCGTCAGCTGGGTGCGCAGGCGGACCCAGACATCCTTGAGGTTGCGCGGCGAGCGGTCGAGCAGGCTGCTGTCGGTAGCATCGGCCAGGCTGTCGGGGTTGCTGGCATCGCTGAGCAGGCGGTCGAGAGTGCCAAGGTTGGCGGCCAAGGCGCGCAAGGAGCGCAGCAGGCCGCGCCAGGCTGGATTGCTCTGGATGCGCAGGTGCTCCAGGGACGCATCGAGGTCGCTGAGGGCCTGGGCGAAGCTGGCATCGTAGACGAACGGCTGGCGCATCTGGATCGACTCGGCCAGCGCTCGGCAGGCCTTGCCTTGCTGGCGCAGCAGGCGCTGGCAGCGAAACAGCACGTCGCTGTGGAAGAAGGCGTCGGCCAGGGCGTTGTAGGGGTAGTGCGAGGAACTGGCGCGTTCGTGGATGTCCTGGGCGAGGAAGTACAGCTTCAGGTAACGGCTGACCTTCGACCCCGGCCGGCCATTGCCGACCCGGTGCAGGATGATTTCCTTGGCGGCGTTCAGGGCGGCCACCACTCGGCCGTTCTGCTGCGCCAGTTCGAGGCGCCGGGCTTCGACGTCCATCTGCCGGACCGGTTCGAACAGCGCTGACTTGAGCTTGAGGTAAAACCCCAGCTCGCGGAACAGCCGCGCCAGACTCTGTTGCACTGGCTGGTTGGAAAACAGTGCCTGCCACAGCACCGAGAGCAGGCCGTACCAGGCTGCCCCGGCCACTAGCAGCAACGGCTCGTGCCACAGATCGGTGACCGCGCCGCCGCGCTGGTCAACGCCAATCATGGTGTAGACCGAGAGAATCAAGGTTGCCGAGGCAATCGCCCCATACCGCTCGCCCAGGGCGCCGAGCATGGTCAGGCCGAAACTGGCCAGCGCCAGCGCGCACACGAAGATATAGGGGTAGGGGAATAACAGTTCGACCGAGAACGCCGCGACACTGAAACACACCAGCGTGACCGCCAGCGCATTGAGCCGGCCTTGCCAGCTGTCGTCGGTCTCGGCCAGGGCGCTGGCGATAATTCCCAGGAATAGCGGGATCAGCAGGCCCATCTCATCCTGGTACCAGCACAGCGCCATGCTGCCGGTCAGGGCGATGAACACCCGCACGCTGTAGCTGAATTTATCCAGTGCCCAAAGGCGACGCAGAGACTGACGAAACGAAGTCGATGGCATGAAGTGCGAAGGCCTTCCGGGGCAATGACGCTAAATTGAGCCAGTAATGACGCCGACGCAATGGCGCCGATCACATCTGACAGCAAAATCTGTTCCTTCCCTGGTAAACACGCCCCCCTGTAGGAGCCGAGCTTGCTCGCGATAGCGGTCTAACGGCCAACATCACTGTTGAATGTTAATCCGCTATCGCGAGCAAGCCGCAAGCGGGCACCCGCTCCTACAGGGCCGTGGGGTGTCAGACGTACTGCGCCGCTGCGTAGCCCGAAGCCCAGGCCCACTGGAAGTTGAAGCCGCCCAGGTGGCCGGTGACATCCAGCACTTCGCCGATGAAATATAGCCCCGGGCTTTTCAGCGATTCCATGGTCTTGGAGGACACTTCATGGGTGTCGACACCGCCCAGGGTGACCTCGGCAGTGCGGTAGCCTTCGGTACCGGCCGGTACCAGCTGCCAGCTCGCCAGCTTGTCGGCGATCTCGGCAATTTCAGCGTGGGTGTACTGCTTCATCGGCTTGGAGACGAACCAGTTGTCAGCCAGCAGGTTGGCCATCTTCTTGGTGAAGATCTCGCCAAGCAAGGTTTTCAGCTCGCTGTTCGGCCGTTCGGCTTGCTGTTGTTGCAGCCAGGCCGGTACGTCGTGGTCAGGCATCAGGTTGATTTCAAGCGTGTCGCCGGACTGCCAGAACGAAGAAATCTGCAGGATCGCCGGACCGCTGAGGCCGCGGTGGGTGAACAGGATGTTCTCGCGGAAACTCTGCTCGTTGCAGCTCACCAGGCAGTCCACCGAGGTGCCGGACAACTCGCCGCATAGCTCCTTGAGCTGGTCGGTAATGGTGAACGGCACCAGGCCGGCGCGGGTCGGCAGCAGTTCGTGACCGAACTGGCGGGCGACCTGATAACCGAAGCCCGTGGCACCCAGGGTCGGGATCGACAGGCCGCCGGTGGCGATCACCAGGGACTCGCAAGTCAATTGGCCGAGGGTGGTGTCCAGCAGGTAGCCGCTGGCGAGTTTCTCGATGGTCTGGATCGAGGTGTCCAGGTGCAGGCTGACGCCGGCCTGGTCGCACTCGCTGAGCAGCATCTCGAGGATGTCACTGGACTTGTTATCGCAGAACAGTTGGCCGAGCTTCTTCTCGTGGTACGGCACGCCATGCTTGGCCACCATGCCAATGAAATCCCACTGGGTGTAGCGGGCCAGGGCGGATTTGCAGAAATGCGCATTCTGCGAGAGAAAATTGCTCGGTTCGGTGTACATGTTGGTGAAGTTGCAGCGCCCACCGCCCGACATGAGGATTTTCTTGCCGGCCTTGTTGGCGTGGTCCAGCAACAACACCTTGCGCCCGCGCCCAGCGGCGGTCAGTGCACACATCAACCCTGCGGCGCCAGCGCCAATGATCACGACTTCGGTAGAGCGCAAAACGGTGTCCTCACACAAATTTTTAATTCACCGACAAACCAATGTGGGAGCGGGCTTGCCCGCGATGGGGCTGGCACATCCAACATTGATGTTGTCTGTCAGTCCGCTATCGCGGGCAAGCCCGCTCCCACAGGGATCTTCGTTGGGATGAAGATCGCTTACAAAATCCGAACGCGCAACGAGCGGCCCTTGATCTTGCCTTCGCTCAAGCGCTGCACAGCCTGCTTGGCGATGCTGCGGTCCACGGCCACGTAGGCCTGGAAGTCGAAGATGGCGATCTTGCCGACCTGGGCACCCGGCACGCCGGCGTCGCCGGTCAGTGCGCCGAGGATGTCGCCCGGACGAACCTTGTCCTTGCGCCCGGCACCGATGCACAGGGTGCTCATGGCCGGCAGCAGCGGACCACCGCCCTGGGAGGGCAGGTTGCTCAGTTGATCCCAGCTCAGCGGCGACTTCTGCAGCAGCTCGATGGCCTGGGCACGGTGCGCTTCGGACGGCGCCACCAGGCTGATCGCGATACCTTTTTCACCGGCACGACCGGTACGGCCGACGCGGTGGATGTGGATTTCCGAATCCCGGGCCAGCTCGACGTTGATCACCATGTCCAGCGCATCGATGTCCAGGCCGCGGGCAGCCACATCGGTGGCGACCAGCACCGAGGTGCTGCGGTTGGCGAACATCGCCAGGACCTGGTCACGGTCACGTTGCTCCAGGTCACCGTGCAGGCCGACGGCAGAGATGCCCTTGGCGGTCAGGTGGTCGACGGTTTCCTGCACTTGCTGCTTGGTGAAGCAGAAGGCCACGGTGGACTGCGGACGGTAGTGCGCAAGCACCTTGACCACGGCGTCCATGCGCTCTTCCGGGGAAATCTCGAAGAAGCGCTGTTCGATCTGGCTGTCGTCGTGGAACGCCTCGGCCTTCACTTGCTGAGGGTTGCGCATGAACTTGGCGGCCAGTTGCTTGATGCCCACCGGGTAAGTGGCGGAGAACAGCAGGGTCTGGCGGCGCTCCGGGCTCTGGGCAATGATTTCTTCGATGGAATCGTAGAAACCCATGTCGAGCATGCGGTCGGCTTCGTCGAGGATCAGCGTGTTCAGGCCGTGCAGGACCAGCGAACCCTTGCGCAGGTGTTGCTGGATGCGGCCCGGGGTGCCGACGATGATGTGCGCGCCGTGCTCCAGGGAGCCGATCTGCGGGCCGAATGACACGCCGCCACACAGGGTCAGGACCTTGATGTTGTCTTCGGCACGGGCCAGGCGACGGATTTCCTTGGCAACCTGGTCGGCCAGTTCGCGGGTCGGGCAGATGACCAGCGCCTGGCAACCGAAGAAGCGCGGATTGATCGGGTTCAGCAGGCCGATACCAAAGGCGGCGGTCTTGCCGCTGCCGGTCTTGGCCTGGGCGATCAGATCCATCCCCTTGAGGATCACCGGCAAGCTTTGCGCCTGGATCGGCGTCATCTCGGCATAACCCAAAGAGTCGAGGTTAGCCAGCATGGCGGCGGACAGCGGCAAAGTATTAAAAGCGGTGGCGATGGTGGTCACGGGACTGGCCTGCAAAACAAAATGTCGCGCAGTGTACCAGCCCGGTGGCCATTCGCCCTAAGGTTCGATGTGCTGTTCCGGACGTTTGACGCGCCGTCCGTCTTCTCTGGACAGCTGGGAGAAGATCGTCGCGGCCAGCATCGCCATGATGCCCACGGTGACAAAGGTCATCTGGAATGCCCCGAGAATGGTCTCCACGCCATCGTTGCCGACCTCTGCGGTAAAGCCGCCAAGCAACGCACCGGCACAGGCTACCCCAAGGCTCAGGGACAGTTGCGCGACCACCGACAGCAGGCTGTTGCCGCTGCTGGCGCTGGCGTCGTCGAGGTCGATCAGGGTCACGGTGTTCATCGCGGTGAACTGCAGGGAGTTGATTGCCCCGAGAACTCCCAGGTGCACCAGCAACAGCCAATATGGCGTCTGCTCGCTGACCAAACCCATGCTTGCCAGCATGATCCCCAGCGCCAGGGTGTTGCCGGTGAGCACGATGCGGTAGCCAAAACGCTCGATCAACGGTCGCGCCACCGACTTGGCAAGCATCGCGGCCGCGGCCAGCGGCAACATGCTCATCCCGGCCTGGGAGGGCGAATAACCCAACGCCACTTGCAGCAGCAACGGCACCAGGAACGGCAATGCACCGCTGCCCAGGCGGGCGAACAGGTTGCCCAGGATGCCCACCGCAAAGGTCCGGGTCTTGAACAGCGACGGCGCGAACAGCGGATTGTCGATGTGTCCGGCCCGCAGCCAGTAGGCCGCCAGGCAGGCCATGCCACCAAACAGCAGCAACATCACCCGCAGGTGCGGCAGGTGCAGTTCGCCCAGGCCTTCCATGGCGATGGTAATCAGCACCATGGCCGCGCCGAACAGCACGAAGCCCAGGCCATCGAAACGCGTTCGCTCACTGCCCCGCAGGTCGGGGATGAACTTCCAGACGGCGTAGCAACCGACCAGGCCCACGGGCAGGTTGATCAGGAAGATCCAGTGCCAGGTCAGGTACTGCACCATCCAGCCGCCCATGGTCGGCCCGATCAGTGGGCCGAGCAGACCGGGAATGGTGATGAACCCCATGATCCGCACCAGCTCCGAACGCGGGTAGGCGCGCAGCACCACCAGGCGCCCGACCGGCAGCATCAAGGCGCCGCCCAGGCCTTGGATCACCCGGGCGCCGATCAGCATGCTCAGGGTCTCCGATAGCGCGCAGAGCAGAGAGCCAAAGCTGAACAGCAGGATCGCACCGAAGAAGATCTTCTTGGTGCCGAAGCGGTCGGCTATCCACCCCGAAGCGGGAATCAGCAATGCCACGGTGAGCATGTAGGCAATGATCACACCCTGCATGCGCAATGGGTCTTCGGCCAGGTCGCGGGCCATGGCGGGCAGGGCGGTGTTGAGGATGGTCCCGTCGAGGGACTGCATGAAAAACGCAATCGCCACCACCCAGGGAATCCAGCGGGCGGTGGTGGCGTCCAGGTCAGGGCGATTGGGCATGGGACCTCTAGGCATTATTTGATGACATCAGCCGCAGAGCGATGGAACCCCTGTCGCGGCTGGCGAACGCAGGCTTCGCCAGCTGCTACGGATTGTGTTTACAGGGTCAGGGTCAAGCGGCTGACCAGCGCGCCTGGCAGCAACGCCGATGCCGTGGCGCGCTGGTCGTAGGTGCTGGCCGACAGAATCAGCTCGCGCTCCTGGGTCAGCGCTTCCAGTTGCGAGCCCAGCAGGCTGTAGGCGCTGTCGTCGAAACGCATGGTGCTGACCGGTGCCTGGATCTCGCCGTTCTCGACCCAGAAGGTGGCGAAACGGGTCATGCCCGTCAGGCGCGCGGCCGGCTGGTCCGAGTAGTTCAGGTACCACAGGTTGCTGATGTACAGGCCGGTACCCAGTTGCTTGAGAATCTCGGCTTCGGGCAAGGTGCCGGCGGCCATGTTCAAGGCGCTGGGCGACTCACCGCCGCCGGCACCGTTGGCGGTCAGGCCATACTCGGCAGCGCTGCGCGAGCTCACCAGTTGTTCACCTGCCGCGCCGGCGACAATCAATGCCAGGTCGCTGCGTGGGTAGCCCTCGCCGGAAAATGCCGGGCTCAGGGAACCGCTGACTTTCTCCGCAAGATCCAGCAGCGGGCTGAAGTGCTGGTCGCCGCCGTAGAGTTTTTGCAACGGACTGCTTTTGCTGGCAATCGACTGCGCCGAGAACCCACCCCAGCAGAGCATGCCGAGAATCTCGTCGAGCGCGGCCGGTGCCAGGTAGGCCCGGTATTGCCCGGGTGCCAGGGTATGCAGGGGGCGGCCCAGATACTCCAGTTGCTCGCGCGCCTGTTCGAAGCGCTTGGCAAAACCGGCATCGCTCCAGTCGTGCCCAGCGTAGCTGGCCTTTACCGCCTGGCCGTTGGCGTGGAATAGGCTGAAATCGAAGTTGAAGCTGTTGGCCTGGTGCCAACCGAAAGCCCCAGCCGAGCTGGCGAAACCCCGGCTAATGGGGCCGGCGGCATAAAAACCGACCAGGTCCAGGCCTTCGGCCGCGCGGGCGATCTGTTCCACCACCTGGGCGGTGTCTGGCAGCGGATGCTCCTGCACTTGCTTGCTCTGCCAGCCATTGTGGTTGAGCAGCAGGTACGGGTCCGGTGGCAGCAAGGGCAGGGTCTCGCGCAATTGCTGCAGACCCTCGGCCAGACGCAACTGGTCGACTTGCGGGTCGCCGGCCAGGGTGATGTTGAGGTCGGCATGCCGGCCCTCGTCGATCAGCTTGAAGCCCAGGCTGGCCTGTTGCACCTCTCCGGCCTGGCGCACCTTGGCGTGGTTGAAGCGTACGAACGCCGAGGATTCGGCGGCATAGCTCAAGGTGAATTGCTCCGACTCGCGCAGGGCGCTGCGCAGCCACGACACCAGGGCCTTGAACTGTTCGACCTGACTCAATGCGCTGCTCATCAGGCATCTCCCCCAAACACATCAATGTTGCTGAATACGCAGGCTGGCGAGGCATGACCCACGCGGATCACCTGGTTCGGTTCGCCTTTGCCACAGTTCGGCGTGCCCAGCACCTTGAGCGTACTGCGGTCGCCTACGGCACTGAGGTTGTTCCAGAACTGCGCGCTGATGCCCCGGTAGTTGGGGTTCTTCACCACGGCCTTGAGTTCGCCGTTCTCGATCAGTTGGCCCCACTCGCAGCCGAACTGGAACTTGTTGCGCGCATCGTCGATGGACCAGGAGCGGTTGGTCGACATCAGCACGCCGTGTTCGATGCCGTCAATCAGTTGTTCCAGGGACTGCTCGCCCGGTTCGATGTTGAGGTTGGCCATGCGGTCGATCGGCGGCCGATTCCAGCCGCAGGCGCGGCTGTTGGCGACGCCGTCGAGACCGGCGCGAAACTGCGACAGCGCACCGCCCAACGGACGCTCCAGCCGGCCCTCGCGGATCAGGAACTGCTTGCTGGCGGCAGTACCGTCGTCGTCATGGCCGTAGCTGGCGAGCTCTTCGGGAATGTCCGGGTCGAAGGTCACGTTGAGCAGCCGGGAACCATATTGCAGGTGGCCGAAGTCGCTGGCCTTGACGAAGCTGGTGCCGGCGTAATTGCGCTCGTCACCGAGGATGCGGTCCAGTTCCAGCGGGTGGCCGATGGATTCGTGAATCTGCAGCATCATCTGGTCGGGCATCAGCAGCAGGTCGCGCGGGCCTTGCGGGGTGTTGGGGGCGAGCAGCAGTTGCAGGGCCTGGTCGGCGACCAGGGGGCCGGCGCCGATCAGCCCGCAACGACTGATGACGTCGGCGCTGCCTTGCTGGCCGAAGTTCTCGCGGCCCAGGCTGCGGGTCTGGCTGTCATTGCCGTCGTAGGCGGTGACGTCCAGGCCCGGGTAGACAAAGCGTTGCGCCTGGCGCAGTTCGGCGCCGGCACTGTTGAGGTAAATCTGCTCGACATGGTTGATGCCGATGCTCACCTGCCAGTTCACCAGACGGTCGTCCTTGGGCACGGCGGCGGATTCGGCGCCGAGCAGTTGGTAGCACTCGCTGAGGGACGGGAAGGGCTGTTGCAGATCCGGTGACAGGTAGTCGCCACGTTCGCTGGAGACGGTGTGCTGGCGCAGATCGAGCAGGGCGTGGGCCGCGAGCGCGCGGGCCTGTTGTTCGGCGCGGTCGAGGGCGGCCTGCAGGCCGGCGGGCGACAGGTCGTTGGTCGCGGCATAGGCCTCGACGCCATTGACCCGGGCGGTCAGCATCGCGCCTTCGTCGCGGCTCAGGTGAGGTGGCTCGGCGACGTTCTTGCGTACCGACAGGTACTGGCCAGACTCGCGCACGTAGCGCAGCGAAAAAAATTCAGCGCCGGTGCGCAGGGCAGCGAAGCGCTGCTTGAGCTGGGGGTGGAAATCGAACATGCACGAACCTCCTTGTGGGTTGGATCACAGGTTTTGTGATCCAACCTCGAACCTGTGGGAGCGAGCTTGCTCGCGATGCTTTTGGCGTCAGACCGGGCAACCCTTGGCGCGCAGGATGGCGTCGAAACGATCCGGGTCCAGGGTGCCGGCTTCGATAGCGGCAAGCGTAGCCTGTTCGCGGGCCAGCAGGTCGTGGCAACGCACCAACAGTTCCGGCAATTCGGCGCGGGCAGCGGCGACGACGCCGTCACCGTCGCCGATCATCAGGTCGCCAGGTGCTACCAGCATGCCGGCGCAGGAGATCGGTACGTTGATCTCGCCACCACCGTCGGTGCTCGGGCCCCGGTGCACGCCACCGATGGCATAGGCCGGCAGCTCGCCGGTCTGCCATTCGTCGAGGTCGCGCAGGGCGCCGTTGATCACCACGCCGACGATACCGGCCTTGAGCGCCATGGCGCGCATGATGCCGCCGAACACGGCGCGGGTCAGGTCGGCGCTGCCGTCGATCACCAGTACGTCACCGGGACGGGCCATCTGCATGGCCTTGAGGATCATCAGGTTGTCGCCGGGGCGTACGCGCACAGTCAGGGCACTGCCGAGCATCGGTGCATTGCCATGGAAGGCCTTGAGCCCCAGGCCTCCGACGTTGCGTCCCAGGCAGTCACTGACTGCGGCGGCGGGGATCTTGCTGAACTCGGTCAGCCATTTTGGATCGAGGGGTTCTACGTTGGGATTGATCAGATAGCCGGTGGGCCATTTGCTCGAAGACACGACATCAAACATGAGTAAGCCTCGTGGCCAGCCAGGTGGCGGCTTGTCGGTGGGGCGGGGGGTGAAACGTTTGCGCGGTGCCTAGAGTAGGCCGGCGCGGGGGGTGGGGGCAAGGGTGGGGCGGTGTAGGCGGGGGATGAGTAGCGTTGGGTAGCAGGCCATCGCGGGCAAGCCGCAAGCGGGCGCCCGCTCCCACAGGTTCTTGGGTCGACACAACATGTGTGGACACACCTGGATCCTTGTGGGAGCGGGCGCCCGCTTGCGGCTTGCCCGCGATAGACGCGCGGTGATCTAACTATTACTGCGCGGTCCGGCTCACTTCTCGCAGCGGCTTGCCACGTACCGGGGCGTCGCCCGCGACGTAGTACTTGGCCTGGCTGCGTGGCAACGGCTGGCGACCGCGGATCTTGTCGGCGATTTTCTCGGCGATCATGATCGTTGGTGCGTTCAGGTTACCGGTGGTGATCAGCGGCATGATCGAGGCATCGACTACGCGCAGGCCCTGCATCCCGTGGACGCGACCTTCACCATCGACCACTGCCATCTCGTCGGTGCCCATCTTGCACGAGCAGGACGGGTGGAACGCGGTTTCGGCGTGTTCGCGGATGAAGGTGTCCAGTTGCTCGTCGGTTTGCACCTCGATGCCCGGGCTCAGCTCGCGACCACGGAACGCGTCCAGGGCCGGTTGTTGCATGATTTCCCGGGTCAGGCGGATGCCGTCACGGAATTCCTGCCAGTCCTGCTCGCTGGCCATGTAGTTGAACAGGATGCTCGGGTGCTGGCGTGGGTCCTTGGACTTGACCTGGATCCGCCCGCGGCTTGGCGAGCGCATGGAGCCCATGTGTGCCTGGAAACCGTGCTCTTTTACCCCGTTGCTGCCGTTGTAGTTAATCGCCACCGGCAGGAAGTGGTACTGGATGTTCGGCCACTCGAAGTCAGGACGGGTGCGGATGAAACCGCCGGCTTCGAACTGGTTGCTGGCGCCGATCCCGGTGCCGTTGAACAGCCACTCGGCACCGATGGCCGGTTGGTTGTACCAGAGCAGCGAGGGGTACAGGGACACCGGCTGGGTGCAGGCGTATTGCAGGTACAGCTCAAGGTGATCCTGCAGGTTCTCGCCCACGCCCGGCAGGTCGTGAACTACTGGGATGTCCAGGCTTTCCAGGAGCTGGGCCGGGCCGACGCCGGAACGTTGCAACAGTTGCGGGGACGCAATCGCGCCGCTGCACACCAGCACTTCCTTGCGGGCACGGGCTTCAACTCGCTCTTCGGCGCTGCCGACCAGGTAACGCACGCCGACCGCACGCTTGCCTTCAAACAGAATCTTGTCGGTCAGGGCGTGGGTGACGATGTTCAGGGTCGAACGCTTCTTGGCGGTGTCCAGGTAGCCGCGAGCGGTGCTGGCGCGACGGCCTTTAGGCGTGACGGTACGGTCCATCGGACCGAAACCTTCTTGCTGATAGCCGTTGAGGTCTTCAGTGCGGGGGTAACCGGCCTGTACGCCTGCTTCAACCATCGCGTGGAACAGCGGGTTGTTGCCGGCTTTAGGCGTGGTCACGCTGACCGGGCCTTCGCCACCGTGGTAGTCGTTCGCGCCGATGTCGCGGGTTTCCGCCTTGCGGAAATACGGCAGGCAGTCCAGGTAGGTCCAGTCTTCCAGGCCAGGGATCTTGGCCCAGCCGTCGTAGTCCATGGCGTTGCCACGGATGTAGCACATGCCGTTGATCAGGGACGAGCCACCCAGGCCCTTGCCGCGACCGCATTCCATCCGGCGACCGTCCATGTGTGGCTCTGGATCGGTTTCGTAGGCCCAGTTGTAGCGTCGGCCTTGCAGCGGGAACGCCAGGGCTGCGGGCATTTGTGTGCGGAAGTCAAAACGATAGTCCGGGCCGCCGGCTTCCAGCAGCAGGACGGTGACGCCTTCGTCTTCGGTCAGACGGGTCGCCAGGGTGTTACCGGCCGAGCCGGCACCCACAATGATGTAGTCGTATTCTTGGGACATTGGATGCACCCTCTTTGATAGTGGTCAGGTCAGGCCGGGTGAGTGCTTTGCACTCAATCGCCAGCAGGCTGGCTCCCACAGGGGATTGGGGATGCCACAGATTTGGTGCATGACACCAAACCTGTGGGAGCCAGCCTGCTGGCGATGACGGCCTCGCAGGCGAGGCGATTGACGCCTTAGAACACCGAGGCGTAATCGCCCAGTTCGACCTGTACCGATTTGATGCGTGTGAAGTTGTTCAGCGAGCTGATGCCGTTCTCACGGCCCACGCCCGACTGCTTGTAGCCACCGACCGGCATCTTGGCGTCGGATTCGCCCCAGGCGTTGATCCAGCAGATACCGGCTTCGAGCTGATGAATCACGCGGTGGGCGCGGTTCAGGTCCTTGGTGACGATACCGGCGGCCAGGCCGAAGTCGGTGTCGTTGGCACGACGGATCACTTCTTCTTCGGTTTCGTAAGTGAGGATGCTCATCACCGGGCCGAAGATTTCTTCACGCACGATGGTCATCTCGTCGGTGCAGTCAGTGAACACGGTCGGTGCCACGAACGCGCCCTTGGCGAATTCGCCTTCGGTCAAGCGGTTGCCGCCGCACAGTACGCGGGCGCCTTCTTCCTTGCCCTTGGCGATGTAGCCCAGCACGCTTTCCATGTGGGCGAAGCTGACCAGCGGGCCGAAGTTGGTGTTCTCGTCTTGCGGGTCGCCCACACGGATGCGCGCAACACGCTCGGCGATCTTGGCTTCAAAAGCGGCTTTCAGGTGGCTCGGCACGAATACGCGGGTGCCGTTGGTGCAGACCTGACCGGAGCTGTAGAAGTTGGCCATCATGGCGGTGTCGGCGGCGCGATCGAGGTCGGCGTCGTCGAAGATGATCAGCGGGGACTTGCCGCCCAGTTCCATGGTCACGTCCTTGAGCGAGGAGCTCGAAGCGCTGGCCATGACTTTCTTGCCGGTGTCGGTGCCGCCAGTGAAGGAGATCTTCTCGATGCGCGGGTGCTCGGTCAGCCAGGTGCCGACTTCACGGCCGCTGCCGGTCAGGACGTTGAACACGCCATCTGGAACGCCGGCTTCGGTGTAGATCTCGGCCAGTTTCAGGGTGGTCAGGGACGTCACTTCACTCGGCTTGAAGATCATCGCGTTGCCCGCCGCCAGGGCCGGGGCGGATTTCCACAGGGCGATCTGGATCGGGTAGTTCCATGCGCCGATGCCGGCCACGACGCCCAGCGGCTCGCGACGGGTGTAGACAAACGAAGTGGTGCGCAGCGGGATCTGCTCGCCTTCGATGGCGGGTACCAGGCCGGCGTAGTATTCCAGCACGTCAGCACCGGTGACGATGTCGACGTAGCGGGTTTCGGAGTACGACTTGCCGGTGTCCAGGGTTTCCAGGGCGGCCAGTTCGTCGTTGCGCTCACGCAGGATGTCGACGGCGCGGCGCAGGATGCGCGAACGCTCCATGGCGGTCATCGCGGCCCAGATCTTCTGGCCTTTTTCGGCGCTGACAACGGCGCGTTCAACGTCGTCGAAAGTGGCACGTTGCACGTTGGCGAGAACTTCACCGTTAGCCGGGTTGATGGCTTCGAAGGTGGCGTCGCTGCCAGCGTCGGTGTAGCCGCCGTCGATGTAGAGTTTTTGCAGTTCGAAACGGGCCATAAAGTCCTCGCAAGTGCATAAGTGGTTGGCGTTGGTCGCAACGGTGCTGCCTTATTGATGTGGCATCACCGATCCGCGACAGTTCAGGGGCTGAGCGTTTTATGTGTGCTCTAGCACGCCTGCTTGGCCAGTTGGAAATCCATGTATTCGTACGCAATCTGGTGCGCTTGCGTGGTGTCGAAAGCATCTCCCGACAGCGCGCCGCGCAACCACAGGCCGTCAATCAGGGCTGCCAGGCCGCGGGCTGCACTGCGCGCTTGATCAAGCGGCAACACTCGGCGGAACTGGCAGCACAGGTTGGAATACAAGCGGTGATCGTTGATCCGCTGCAACCTGTGCAAAGACGGGTGGTGCATGCTGGTGGCCCAGAAGGCCAGCCAGGTTTTCATTGCCGGGCCATTGACCTGGCTGGCGTCGAAGTTGCCTTCGATAATCACCTGCAGGTGTGCCCGCGGGCTGTTGTCCTCCAGCGCCTGACGGCGCGCAGTGACGTTCTCGCTGAGGACGCTCATCAGGTACTGCGCCGTGGCGGCGATCAGGCCGTTCTTGTCCTTGAAGTAGTGACTGATGATGCCATTCGAGACACCAGCCAAACGGGCGATCAGCGCAATGCTGGCGTCCCCCATACCGACCTGATCTACGGCCAGCAAGGTGGCTTCGATCAATTGCTGGCGGCGGATGGGTTGCATACCGACCTTGGGCATCTGCACATCTCCTTAGGCCTTCCGACAGGCGCAAAACGTCTGTCGGATTGAAGGCCAGTCTATTTTGTTTTGATTGAACGTTCAATCAACAAAGAATAAGATCTGCGACAAATCGTCGCTACCTACAGGTTTTTCCTACGTACGGTTGGCGGAAAAACGGCATCCAAAAATGCTCGAAACCCACGCGCTCTGGCGCTTGCGGGCTTCGGGCTTTTTTCGGGGTGTCTTTATATCACCCGTCGGTCGGCTGCCCACTAACCGATTAGTCGGGTGCTGCTTTGCCTTGTGTCCTTCTCCCGCACTGCCTGGAGCATCTGTGCAATGAGTTCTGCCTCTCTGATAAAGACCCCACCCGAGAAGGTGACGGTCAACGGTTGGGTGTTCTACACCTCTACCGCGTTGATCCTGCTGTTGACCGCCATTCTCATTGCCGCGCCGCAAGAAGCCGGGAGAATGCTGGGGATTGCCCAGGCCTGGTTGTCGCGCAGCTTTGGCTGGTACTACATGGTGGTGATCGCCGCCTACCTGGTGTTTGTGGTCGGCCTGGCGTTTTCCTCCTACGGCAAGCTCAAGCTGGGCAGCAAGGACGATACCCCGGACTTCAGCTATGGCGCCTGGGCCGGGATGCTGTTCTCGTCCGGTATCGGCATCTCGCTGTTGTACTTCGGCGCATCCGAGCCTCTGGATCACTACTTCAACCCGCCGGAAGGCGTGGCGGGCAGCCAGTTGGCCGCGCGCCAGGCAGTCCAGTTGACGTTCCTGCACTGGGGCCTGCACGGCTGGGCGATCTACGCCCTGGTCGGCCTGGCCGTGGCGTACTTTGCCTACCGTCACAACCAGCCGCTGGCGCTGCGTTCTGCGCTCTATCCGCTGGTCGGCGAGCGCTGGGTCAAGGGTGCGGCCGGGCATGCGGTGGACGGCTTCGGCATGTTCGTGACCCTGCTGGGCCTGGTGACCAACCTGGGGATTGGCTCGCTGCAGGTGTCGTCGGGGCTGGAGAACCTGTTCGGCATGGAGCACAGCAATACCAACCTGCTGATCGTGATCATCGTGATGAGCACCGTGGCGACCATCGCGGCCGTGTCGGGTGTGGAAAACGGCATTCGTCGGCTGTCCAACCTGAACATCGTGCTGTTCAGTGGCCTGCTGATCTTTGTGCTGTTGTTCGGCCCGACCCTGCACCTGCTCAACGGTTTTGTGCAGAACGTCGGTGACTACCTCAACGGCGTGGTGCTGAAGACGTTCGACCTGTATGTGTACGAAGCCGACACCGCCAAGTCCGAGCGCTGGCTGGGCCTGTGGACCCTGTTCTACTGGGCCTGGTGGATTTCCTGGGCTCCTTTCGTCGGCATGTTCATCGCGCGTATTTCCCGTGGCCGGACCGTGCGTGAACTGGTCGCCGGTGTGCTCCTGATTCCGCTGGGCTTCACCTTGGCGTGGCTGTCGATCTTCGGTAACTCGGCCCTGGACCTGGTGATGAACCAGGGGGCGGTGGAGCTGGGCAAGACGGCACTCGAGCAGCCGTCGATGGCGATCTATCAGTTGCTCGAGCATTACCCGGCATCGAAAGTGGTGATCGGGGTGTCGATCTTTGTCGGCTTCGTGCTGTTCCTGACCCCGGCCGACTCCGGCGCGGTGATGATGGCGAACCTGTCCTGCAAGGGCGGCAACGTCGATGAAGATGCGCCGCACTGGCTGCGGATCTTCTGGTCGGTCGTGATCACCCTGGTGACCATCGGCCTGTTGTTCGCCGGTAACTTCGAAGCCATGCAAACCATGGTGGTGCTGGCCGGGCTGCCGTTCTCGGTGGTGCTGGTGTGCTTCATGTTCGGCTTGCACAAGGCCATGCGCCAGGACGTGCAGATCGAACAGGAACAGGCCGAGCTGGCGGCGCGTGGTCGTCGTGGTTTCAGTGAGCGGCTGACGGCACTGGAACTGCAACCGACCCAGGCGATCGTGCAACGTTTCATGGACAAACACGTGAGCCCGGCGCTGGAAGACGCGGCGGTGCAGTTGCGCACGCAAGGGCTGGACGTGCAAACGCTGCTGGGCAAAGCCAAGCGCTGCATGGGCCTGCGGATCGAGATGGAAGAGGGCAACCCGTTTGTCTACGAAGTCAGCCTGGACGGTTACCTGGCGGCGCCAAGTGAATCGCCGAGCCCGGACGAAACCCGCACCCGTTACTACCGCGCCGAGGTGTACCTGCACAACGGCAGCCAGGAGTACGACTTGATGGGCTTCACCCAGGATCAGATCACCCGTGACGTGCTCGATCAGTTTGAAAGCCATCGGCAGCTCCTTGGCCGTGTCTATAGCTGAGTTTCGATAAGGCGCGGTGTTTCATCTTAAGCACTGCGCCGTATTCATCGCGGGCAAGCCCGCTCCCACAGGATGAACACCGTCCTTGTGGGAGCGGGCTTGCCCGCGATGGCGCCACTAGCGTCAACCTGCATACCCAGATTTCCCTATAAACAAAAACGCCGCGATCCTCTCGCGGCGTTTTTGTGTCTGCTGTCTGGACTATCCCAGGTTCTTGCCAAGCAGCGCGTGGTACAGCTCGCTGTCGCCGAGAATCCCCACCACATGGTTATTGTCGTGCAGCACCAGCTTGTTGCCGGTCTGGTAACGAATCTGCAGCGCGTCACGCATGCCGATGCTGGAGTCCACCAGGGTCGGCCGTCGGCCCAGGCCTTCTACCGCTTGCCCCGGAACCCAATTCTGCAGGTCCAGGCTTGCACCGTTCTGACGGGCGCCCTTGATGGTGTTGCCTTCGGCCAGGTCCAGCCACGAATCGCCGCCCGGGTCCAGGCACACTGAACCATTGATGCGTTTGCAGTTGTCCAGGGTGCGCATCAGGCTGCGACCGCAGAGCACGTTGAGCGGGTTGGTGTGGGCGACGAAGGTGCGCACATAGTCGTCGGCCGGGTTCAGCACAATCTCTTCGGGCTTGCTGTACTGGATGATCCGGCCGTCTTTCATGATTGCGATGCGGCTGCCCAGTTTCAGCGCCTCATCGAGGTCGTGGCTGACGAACACGATGGTCTTGCTCAGCTTGCGTTGCAGTTCCAGCAGTTCGTCCTGCAGCCCCTGGCGGATCAGCGGGTCGAGGGCCGAGAAGGGTTCGTCCATCAGCAGGATGTCGGCGTCCATCGCCAGGGCGCGAGCCAGGCCGACACGTTGCTGCATGCCGCCGGACAGCTCATCGGGTTTCTTGTTGCGCCATTGGGTCAGGCCCACCAGTTCCAGTTTCTCGTCTACCAGCTTGCGCCGTTCCTTTTCGGGACGACCCTGCATTTCCAGGCCAAAGCTGATGTTCTCGCGCACGGTCAGCCAGGGCATCAGGGCGAACTTCTGGAACACCATGGCGATGCGCTTGGTGCGCATCATTTTCAGCTCTGCCGGGGTGCACGAGGCGATATCGATCTGCCGGCCTTCGTGCTCGACGAACAGCTTGCCGCGGCTCACCGTGTTCAGGCCGTTGATACAACGCAGCAAGCTCGATTTGCCGGAGCCGGAGAGGCCCATCAGCACGCAGATTTCACCTTTCTCGACGTCCAGGCTGGCCTTTTCCACGCCAACGATCTGGCCGGTCTTTTTCAGGATTTCATTGCGGGTCATGCCCTGGTCCAGCAGCTTGAGGGCTTCGCGTGGATCCTTGGCGAAGATAACGTCGACGTTATCGAAGCGGATTATGCTCATGCGTCACCCCCTACTACTTTGGCATCGGGTTGTTTGCAGATACGGTCGAGCATGATTGCCAGCAGGACGATCGCCAGCCCGGCTTCAAAGCCCAGGGCGATATCGGCGGTGTTCAGTGCGTTGACCACGGGTTTGCCCAGGCCATCGGCACCCACCAGCGCGGCAATCACCACCATCGACAACGACAGCATGATGCACTGGGTGATACCGGCCGCGATGCTCGGCATCGCATAGGGCAGTTCTATTCGCGAGAGCAACTGCCGGCGCGAGCAGCCGAAGGCCTTGCCGGCGTCCATCAGTTCTTGTGGCACATCACGAATGCCCAGGTAGGTCAGGCGGATGGGCGCGGCAATCGCGAACACCACCGTGGAGATCAGCCCCGGGACAACGCCCAGACCGAACAGGGTCAGGGTAGGAATGAGGTACACGAACGTCGGTACGGTCTGCATCAGATCGAGTACCGGACGCATCATGGTGTAGAACATCGGTTTATGCGCAGCGACGATGCCCAACGGCACGCCTATGAGCACGCAGACCAGGGTGGCGAACAACACCTGGGCCAGGGTTTCCATGGTTTCCTGCCAGTAACCCAGGTTGAGGATCAGCAGGAACGACAGGATGACGAAGCCGGTCAGGCCCCATTTACGTTGAATGAAGTGCGCCAGCAAGGCGATCAGGCCGATCAATGCCAGCGGGTTGAACCAGGTCAGCGCAAACGTCACGCCGTGGATCATCGTTTCCAGTGTCGTGGCAATCGCATCGAAGGTATTGGCGCCGTTTTGCGTCAACCATTCAACGAAGGCAGCGATGTACTGGCCTAAAGGGATTTTCTGATCAATCAGCATGGTAGTGAACGTCCGCATGCAAGGAAAAAAACAGCCCGGGCGAGCACGCTCGCCCGGCGTCGCGATTACTGCCCGAGTTTGGCTTTCACGGCTTCCAGCCCTGGTTTACCGTCAATGGTGGTGACGCCAGCGAGCCAGGTATCGAGGACCTGTGGGTTGTTCTTCAGCCACGCTTTGGCAGCCGCGTCCGGTTTGATCTTGTCGTCCAGAACGTTACCCATGAGGGTACTTTCCATGTTCAGGGTGAACGACAGGTTCTTCAGCAACTGGCCAACGTTGCTGCACTCCTGGCTGTAGCCCTTGCGAGTGTTGGTGTAGATGGTGGCCTGGCCATAGTTGGGACCAAAGAACTCGTCCCCGCCGGTCAGGTACTTCATCTTGAATCGGGTGTTCATCGGGTGCGGTTCCCAGCCCAGGAACACCACGTCGGTGTTGCGGCGCGAGGCGCGCTCAACCTGGGACAGCATGCCGGCTTCGCTGGATTCGACGACCTTGAAACCAGCGTCCTTGAGACCGAAGGCGTTCTTGTCGATCATGCTCTGGATCATGCGATTGCCGTCGTTACCCGGCTCGATCCCGTAGATCTTGCCGTCCAGCTCCTTCTTGAACTTGGCGATGTCGGCGAAATCCTTCAGACCTTTTTCGTACAGCGCCTCTGGCACCGCGAGGGTGTACTTGGCGTTTTCCAGGTTGGCGCGCACGGTCTCCACGGTGCCGGCCTCGCGGTACGGCTTGATGTCGTTTTCCATGGTCGGCATCCAGTTGCCGAGGAAGATGTCCATGTTCTTGCCGTCGGCCAGCGACTTGTAGGTCACGGGCACGGAGATCATGGTGGTCTTGGTCTTGTAGCCCAGGGCGTCGAGGATGACGCTGGTGGTGGCGGTCGTCACGGTGATGTCGGTCCAGCCAACATCGGAGAAGTTTACGGTGCTGCATTGAGCCGGTTCTGCGGCTTGAGCCAGCACCGGCAGACTCAGCATGGCGGCCAACAACAACGACGGGGAACCTTTCATAGGTGGACTCCTTGGTGTTTTTTTTGGCGGTGTTCCGACCGGACACCGCACTTATAAGTGTTGCGGTTGGTGGCGCCTGGCGACTGCTCTGCCCCGGCGCCTCGCAATCGAGTCGTAACCGATCATGTACCAGTGAAAATCTGACGCCTACAGGGTGCGTCGTATCCAGTACAGGGAGGGTCGCATCCAGTGTCAGCGAGGTCGTTTACAGCTTTATTCGGACCTTTTCAGCGCTCTGCACCGCAAAAAATACGCCGTAATGTGTCGTCTGCGGCCAGCGGCGTTAGTGGGCATGGTTACGTCGGTGTGAGACGTCGAACGACCTCGCAAAAGCCTGATGATGCGGCCAGTCAACGGATTGCTGCTTGAGCGTAGCAGCTCCGTCGCCAGGCGCTTTGACGCCTGGAATCCGCTCATCGAGGAGTCCCGTACGTCATGGCTATCAGTGTTTTCGACCTGTTCAAAATCGGCATCGGCCCTTCCAGCTCACACACCGTCGGCCCCATGCGTGCAGCCGCGTTGTTCGTCGAGTCGCTGCGGGAAAAGTGCCTGCTGGAGCAGGTGCGACGCATTGAGGTGCAACTGTATGGTTCGTTGTCGGCCACGGGTATCGGCCATGGCAGCGACAATGCGGTGATCATGGGTTTGATGGGGGAATGGCCGGATGCGATCGATCCGTCGTTAATCGGCATCCGTATCGAGATCCTGCGTGAAACCCAGACCTTGCTGCTCGATGGGCGCTTGCCGGTGCCCTTCGTCTGGTCGCGGGATATGCGCCTGATCGACGAAAACCTGCCATTCCATCCCAACGCCATGTCGCTGGTGGCCGAAGGTGAGGCGGGCGAGCTGCACCGCGATACCTACTATTCGGTCGGTGGCGGTTTTGTGGTGGATGAGGCCCAGGCGTCGAGTGGCGTGGTGGACCTGGATCGCACCGTGCTGCCCTACGACTTTTCCAGCGCGGTGGAGTTGCTTGCGCTGTGTCAGAAACACAACCTGCGGGTCGCCGAATTGATGATGGCGAACGAGAAAGTCTGGCGTTCGGAAGAAGAAATCCGCAGCGGCCTGATGAAGCTCTGGCGCGCCATGCAGGATTGCGTCGAGCAGGGCCTCAAACACGAAGGCATCCTGCCGGGTGGCCTGAACGTGCGCCGGCGCGCTGCCAAGTTGCATCGCAGCCTGCAAGAGCTGGGCAAGCCCAATGTGATCGGCTCGACCTTGAGCGCCATGGAGTGGGTCAACCTGTTTGCCCTGGCGGTCAACGAAGAAAATGCTGCCGGTGGGCGCATGGTCACGGCGCCGACCAACGGCGCGGCGGGGATCATCCCGGCGGTGCTGCATTACTTCATGAAATTCAGCGAGGCAGTGACCGAGGCCAATGTGGTCGATTACTTTCTCGGTGCCGCGGCCGTGGGCATCCTGTGCAAGAAGAACGCGTCGATTTCCGGTGCCGAGGTCGGCTGCCAGGGCGAGGTCGGTTCTGCCTGCGCCATGGCCGCGGCCGGGCTGGCGGAGATTCTCGGGGCCACGCCGGAGCAATTGTGCAACGCGGCGGAAATCGGCCTGGAACATAACCTGGGGCTGACGTGCGACCCGGTCGGCGGCCTGGTGCAAGTGCCCTGTATCGAGCGCAACGCAATTGCCGCGGTGAAGGCGATCAACGCGGCGCAGATGGCCTTGCGCGGCGATGGCCAGCACTTCATTTCCCTGGATCGGGTGATCCGCACCATGCGTGACACCGGAGCCGACATGCATGACAAATACAAAGAGACTTCGCGCGGTGGCTTGGCGGTGAGCGCGGTGGAGTGTTGAGAACTCGCGATACCGCCAGACCAGTCAAAACTGCGCACTAAATGAACACCCACACCGCGACGCGCCACCTTTTGGCGCGTCGCTCTCAGATAAGCCCACGACTTCCGCCAAGGGATCCAATCCGGCCCGGACCGTCTGTCAGCCGTGCCTGCGGTGACACTCTTCACCGATGCCTGTAGCCCTGTTCCCACAAGTGCTACCGATTTGCTCACAGCCTGCGGGACAGGGCACTTGCCAGCCCGATAATCCTTACTCGCCCAGTGGGCTCTATAGACATATATAGACACACGGCGACGTCGTTTTCAGGAGTTATTGAATAGCCATTCAACTTTAGGCATGGCAATTGCTCTGTCATTACAAAGCCCGTCTCCCGCGCGAGAACGATGGCCATAACAAGAGCCTCCGCCTGAGGCCATCACCCGCTTTGTGTGAGGAGATACCGCGATGACGTCGTTCAACTCCGGGGCTCAACCCCAGAACCGTGCGCCTCAATCCATCGGCTTTTTGCTGCTGGACAATTTCACGCTGATTTCTCTGGCCTCCGCAGTCGAACCCCTGCGCATGGCCAATCAGTTGTCCGGTCGCGAGCTGTATCGCTGGACGACCCTCACCGTCGACGGCGGCCAGGTCTGGGCCAGTGATGGGCTGCAGATCACCCCCGACGCCTCCATGCACAAAGCGCCGCCACTGGACACCATCATCGTCTGTGGCGGTATCGGCATCCAGCGTACGGTGACCCGCGAACACGTGTCATGGCTGCAAAGCCAGGCCCGTCAATCGCGCCGTCTCGGCGCCGTGTGCACCGGCAGCTGGGCGCTGGCTTGCGCAGGGTTGCTGGACGGTTTTGATTGCAGCGTGCACTGGGAATGCCTGGCCGCGATGCAGGAAGCCTTCCCGCGCGTAGCCATGAGCACCCGCTTGTTCACCCTCGACCGCAACCGCTTCACCAGCTCTGGCGGCACCGCGCCGCTGGACATGATGCTGCACCTGATCAGCCGCGATCACGGCCGCGAATTGTCGGCGGCGATTTCGGAAATGTTTGTCTACGAGCGCATTCGTAACGAACAGGATCACCAGCGCGTGCCACTCAAGCACATGTTGGGCACCAACCAGCCGAAACTGCAGGAAATCGTCGCGCTGATGGAAGCCAACCTGGAAGAGCCGATCGACCTTGATGAACTGGCGGTCTACGTCGCTGTGTCGCGTCGGCAACTGGAGCGGCTGTTCCAGAAATACCTGCACTGCTCACCGTCACGCTATTACCTCAAGCTGCGCCTGATCCGCGCCCGGCAGTTGCTCAAGCAAACGCCGATGTCGATCATCGAGGTGGCTTCGGTCTGCGGTTTTGTCTCCACGCCGCACTTCTCCAAGTGCTACCGCGAATACTTCGGCATTCCACCGCGTGACGAACGTGTTGGCTCCAACAACTCCCAGCAAGTGGCGATGATGCCGATTCCGCAGGCACTGGTGCTGGCGCCGTTGTCCGGGCCGATGTCGGCGTTGAGCCAGGCGCGTAATGAGTCGACGTTCGCTAGCGTAAGGCTTTAAACCGAGTCGCCTTTATTCGCGGGCAAGCCCGCTCCCACATTGATTTGTGAACGACACAGATCCAGTGTGGGAGCGGGCTTGCCCGCGAAGGCGTTTTATCAGGCGCTGCGGCTTTGCTGATACGCCGTCAATGCCGGCAACAGCTGCTTGTCGATGGCCTGGCGCACGGCCGGCAGGATGGTTGCGCTGCTGGTGTACATCTGCTTGATCATGGTCCGCAGGGTATTGGCCCGCTCATCGTTCAAGCCGCGCACCGCACACTCGCACGCCTGCTCGGCGGTGGAGCCGCTCGGTACTTGAAACCCCAATGACTTCAGTTGGCCCAGCAGGTCTTCCTGGTCTATCAAATCGGCGTGCATCATGACGCAATCCTTCTTCAGGGAACGGTGTCGTGATTCGATTCTGGTGGGGGCTTGGGGTGTGGGCAAGGGCGAATTGTCGTTATGGCCGCTATACCTATGAACAGGTCGTTTTCGGCTAACTCACCCTGTCCGGGACTGGGCACACTGATCCCAGCTCGCTACACGAAGGTTTGGTCACCCTCGCGCATCGGCTCCTCAACAGTACCTTGGGCTCCGATCCAGTCACGGCTGGATCGGGGCTTTTTTTGCCGGTGAATCCGGGGGTATGAAGTCTTTGGGCTGGCCTCATCGCGAGCAAGCTCGCTCCCACAAGGGCCTGCAAAACGAGCTTGCTCGCGATCAATGCTAGCGCTGCAACACCAGAATCCGCGACAACAATTCATCGCGGTCCACATAACAACCCTGGAAGTGCCGGGCCCCGCTGGTGGGGTCGAAGGCGTTGCGGGCGTGCAGGGTACGGCGGTTGTCGAAGCACCAGAGTTCGCCGGGCTGCAGACGCTGGACCAGACGGAAGCGGGGCTCGCGGGTCATGGCGATAAAACGCCGATAGGCCCGATAGAGGTCGGGCATCTGTTCGACCGAAGCATCGAACGGACCGCGCAGGAAATTCGCCATGCGGATCTCCACCACTTGTCCGAATGCATCGAGGGCAATGATCGGTGCCTGGCAGCGGTAGTCGCTGTGGCGGTCCTTGTTGCGAAACTCCACCGGGATTTCACACAGCGCACGAAAAGCCTCGGGGTCCTCCTGGCGCAAAGCGTGGGCGATGGCAAAACCATCGACAAAAATACTCTCGCCCCCCTGCGCTTCGTTGACCAGGCAGTGCAGAAATTGCAGGCCCGGTTGCAACTCCCGTGTCGGCAGGTCGCTATGCAGCGGCAGGTTGAAGGCGGTGTAGGCGTTGCTGTCGGCGTCGGCGCGCGATTGCACGTTGAACAGCACGCCAAAATTGCTCTCGCGAATGAATGAAATCCGCTTGGCAATCGATGTCAGTGAGCCCGGCTCGGTGGGCACGCCACGCACCTGGCTCAGGCCGATATCGCGCAGTGCCAGCAGCCATTGCAGCAGGGCCTGGGAGTCTTCCATCAGCGCCTGGTACTCGAACACCGGCAGCTGCAACTGGTTGTCCCACAGTTGGCTTTGCGGTTTTGCGGCACGGCGCTCGGCGCGGGAAGCATCGTCATAGGCGTGGGCGCGCAACCAGCCGGGGTCGAAGCGGCTGACATGGCCGTCCTGCCAGTCGATGTGCAGGCAGCCATCGCTGTCCACCCGGGTGCTGCGGGGGAGCAGGTTTTCAGGGACGTCGACGATCTCCAGGACCTGCTCGCGGGTCACGCTGTAGACGCATTCGGCGCAGGGGCAATTATCCCGTAGCCAGGGATGGTGGAAGGGGCTCGTCCGGCCATCAGCCCACTGCACTGAAACGCGATCCGCCAGGGTTTGCACGGCGGTCAACGCGCTGATCATTGGGTAACGGCGAAAGTCGGCAATGGGGGCGGCGGTGTTCATGGGCGCTCCTTTTTATTGTGATTATTTTTCTGGCGGCAGGGCGATCACCCGGCCGATATAGGCGGGAGTGGGCAGGTCTGATTGCAGCGCGGTCATGGCCAGCAGCTTGTTCGTCACCTGCTCGCTGAACGGCGCCGAACGCGGGCCGGCAAGGTCGACGTGGAGCAGCATCTGCTCGTTGCCCGCCAGTTCCTGTGCCTCTCCCGCCAGGTGCAGGCTGTGATAGAGGTGCAGGCGTTTGCGGTCGTGGCCGATGATCTGCGTGCGCACTTCGACGTCGCTGCCGAGCTTCACTTCGTGCAGGTAATTGAGGTGCAGTTCGAGGGTGAACAGCGAGTTGCCGGTGGCCTCGCGGTTGTTGCTGTCCATGCCCAACTGGTCCATCAGCGCGTCGGTGGCATAGCTGAAGATCAGCAGGTAAAAGGCATCGCGCAGATGGCCGTTGTAGTCGACCCAGTCAGGGATGATGGTGGTTTGGTAGGTGGTGAGGGTGGGCATGCTTCAGGTTCCGATAGGGGTGGTGACGGGACTGGCGCTTTCGCGGGCAAGCGGAACGCCGCCCGGCCCGCTCCCACATGGGCAGTGAAAACCTGTGGGAGCGGGCTTGCCCGCGAAAGCGCCAGAACAGCCGATACATTAGTCGCTGAAGCTCATCCCGTGCTTTTGCTTGGTATTTTTCACCGCGTCCAATACGGCCAACAGGCAGTCATCACGATAGCGCTCCAGCGCCGCAATGCTGTGGTTGCCCAGCTGTTCGCGGGTGCCGTCCACCACATCATCTATCAGTTTTTCGGTCAACTGCGGTGCGGGCAGGTAGGTCCACGGCAGTTGCAGGGCCGGACCGAACTGCGCCATGAAGTGGCGCATCCCGGCATCGCCACCGGCCAGGGTGTAGGTGAGGAAAGTGCCCATGAACGACCAGCGCAGGCCTGCGCCAAAGCGGATCGCGTCGTCGATCTCACCGGTGGTGGCCACGCCATCGTTGACCAGGTGCAACGCCTCGCGCCACAAGGCCTCGAGCAAGCGGTCGGCGATGAATCCCGGCACTTCCTTGCGCACGTGCAAGGGGCGCATGCCCAGGGACTCATAGACGTGCATGGCCGCCTGTACCGCCTCGGGCGCGGTGTGCTTGCCGCCGACCACTTCCACCAGCGGCAACAGGTACACCGGGTTGAACGGGTGGCCGACCACGCAGCGTTCCGGGTGGGTCGAGCCCTCGTAGAACTCGCTGGGCAACAGGCCCGAGGTGCTGGAACCGATCAGTGCATCGGGCTTGGCCGCGGCGCTGATCTTGCTGTGCAGTTCAAGTTTCAGTTCAAGGCGTTCCGGGGCGCTTTCCTGGATGAAGTCGGCGTCCTTCACGCAGGCCTCGATGGTGTCGACAAAACGCAGCCGATCCTGTGAGGCACCGGGTGCCAGGCCTTGTTTTTCCAGGGCGCCCCAAGCGTTGGCGACACGCTTGCGCAGCGCCGCCTCGGCCCCGGGAGCTGGGTCCCAGGCCACTACATCCAGACCATGGGCGAGGGCGCGGGACACCCAGCCGCTGCCGATGACACCACTGCCTAACGCGGCGAAGGTTTTGATTTCGGTGATAAAGCTCATGGCGATTTCCTGAAAGTTACCGGCGATCCCTGTGGGAGCGGGCTTGCCCGCGAAAGCGGTGGATCACCACTGAAGAGGTTTTGGATGCTCCGACCTCTTCGCGGGCAAGCCCGCTCCCACAGGTGTTAGAAGTAGGTTGGGCTTAGCCGCGCTGGACCAGGCCCATTTTCTTGCGCCCTTCGGCCGGGGTCAGGACGCGGGCGCCGAGGCGGCTGAGGATTTCGCCGGCGCGCTCGACCAGTTGGCCGTTGGTCGCTAGCACGCCTTTGTCCAGCCAGATGTTGTCTTCCAGCCCGACCCGCACGTTGCCGCCCAGCAGCACCGCCTGGGCGGCCATCGGCATCTGCATGCGACCGATGCCAAAGCCGGCCCACACGGCATTGGCCGGCAGGTTGTCGACCATGGCTTTCATGGTGGTGGTGTCGGCCGGCGCGCCCCACGGAATGCCCAGGCACAGCTGGAACAGCGGATCGTCGAGCAAGCCTTCCTTGATCAGCTGTTTGGCGAACCACAGGTGGCCGGTGTCGAAGATTTCCAGCTCGGCCTTGACCCCCAGCTCCTGGATCCGTTTAGCCCCGGCCCGCAGTTGCGCCGGCGTGGAGACGTAGATGGTGTCGCCGTCACCGAAGTTGAGGGTGCCGCAATCCAGGGTGCAGATTTCCGGCAGCAGGGCTTCGACGTGAGCCAGGCGGGTCAGCGGACCGACCAGGTCGGTGTTGGGGCCGAATTCCATGGGGTTCTCGCCGGCGCCGATTTCCAGGTCGCCACCCATGCCGGCGGTGAGGTTGACGATGATGTCGACATCCGCTTCGCGAATGCGCTCCATCAACTCGCGGTACAGCGCCACGTCACGGCTGAACTTGCCGGTCTGCGGGTCGCGCACATGGCAGTGGACCACCGTGGCCCCAGCCTTGGCGGCTTCCACCGCGGCGGCGGCAATCTGTTTCGGAGTGACCGGCACGTGGGGGCTCTTGGCGGTCGTGTCGCCAGCACCGGTCAGTGCGCAGGTGATGATGACGTCGTGGTTCATGGGGCAGTTTCCTTCAGGCCGGTTTTGTGGGGCATAGGGAGCCCGTTCGCAGCCACGCTCGGCTGCGAAACGGTGATTGAGTCGGGGTTTACTTGCTGGTCAGTTGCAGGTTCTCGGCCGCCGGCTTGCCGTCGAAAGTGGTCACGCCTTCCAGCCAGCGTTGCTGGTCTTGCGGGTGATCCTTGAGCCACTGTCTGGCCGACTCGAACGCGTCCTTGTGGTCGAGTAACGGTTGCATCATTCGGCTCTCATCTGCGGCGGTGAACGTCAGGTTGCTGAGCAAGCGGCTGACGTTCGGGCACTGGCTGGCGTAATTGGGGGCGGTCACGGTCCAGACGGTGGCCGAGCCTTCGTTCGGACCCAGGGCGTCCTGGCTGCCGGTCAGGTAAGTCATCTGAACGTTGACGTTCATCGGGTGCGGCGCCCAGCCGAAGAACACCACGGCTTCCTTGCGCCGTACGGCACGATCCACCGCCGCGAGCATGCCGGCCTCGCTGGACTCGACCAGTTGGAATTTGCCCAGGCCGAACTGGTTCTTGGCAATCATCGCCTTGATCTGGGTGTTGGCACCCGAACCGGGCTCGATGCCATAAATCTTGCCACCCAGCTCTTTTTCGAACCTGGCGATGTCGGCGAAGCTTTTCAGACCCTTGTCGGCCAGGTAAGTCGGCACCGCCAGGGTCGCGCGGGCGTCCTTGAGGCTGGGCTCAGCCAGGACTGTGACCTGCTTGGCCTCGACGAACGGGGTGATGGTCTGGGTCATCAGCGGGTTCCAGTAGCCGAGGAACAGATCCAGGCGCTGGTCGCGGATGCCGGCGAAGATGATCTGTTGCGAGGCGCTGGTCTGTTTGGTCTTGTAGCCGAGGCCGTCGAGCAGGACCTGGGTCATGGCGCTGGTAGCGATCACGTCGGTCCAGTTGACCACGCCCATGCGCACGTTCTGGCATGCAGCGGGGTCGGCGGCCATGGCGCTGGCGCTCAGCAATGCGCTACCACTGAGTGCAAGAACACAGCTGCTGATCAGTCGTTTCATCTCAGGTTCCTCGGCAGTTCGTTATTGTGGGTCCGGTCGTCTTTGTGCGCCGGTGATGCCAAGTTACGCAGCTCAAGGCCGATGAAAGCGCACCACGGCGACCAGCTCTTGCACTGCAGCGACCTGTGCTCTTGAATGCCTGTGGCAAGTGGCGTATCAACGTCCCCACGCTACCCGTCAACCGAGTGCGCCCCATGTCCCAGGATTTCTACTTCTTGTTGATGCCGGGTTTCTCGGCGATTGGATTTATCTCGGCGATCGAGCCGCTGCGGGTCGCCAATCGCTTTCGCGGCGAGTTGTATCGCTGGCACGTGCTCAGCGTCGACGGTGGGCCGGTGTTGGCCAGCAACGGCATGTCACTCAACGCCGACGCGGCGCTGGAGCCATTGAAGAGAGGCGCGACGTTACTGGTGGTCGCCGGCTTCGAACCGCTGAAGTTCGTCGACCCGGCACTGGAGCACTGGCTACACCGTCTCGATCACGAGGGCGTCACCCTCGGCGGGATCGATACCGGCAGTGTTGTCCTGGCCCAAGCGGGTCTGCTGGACGGCCATCGGGTGACCCTGCACTGGGAAGCCATCGAGGCGTTCAAGGAGACTTATCCACAGTTGAGCGTGACCCAGGAACTGTTCGAAATCGACCGTCGCCGCATCACCTCGGCCGGCGGCACCGCGTCCATCGATTTGATGCTGGACTTGATCGCCCAGGCCCACGGTCCAGAGCTGGCGATCGAGGTCAGCGAGCAGTTCGTGCTGGGGCGCATTCGCCCGCGCAAGGACCACCAGCGCATGCAGATCGCCACGCGCTACGGCATCAGCAACAAGAAGCTGGTGCAGGTGATTGGCGAAATGGAGCAGCACAGCGAGCCGCCCCTGAGCACCCTGGAGCTGGCGGAATCGATCAAAGTCACCCGCCGTCAGCTGGAGCGCCTGTTCCGCCTGCATCTCAACGATACGCCGAGCAATTTCTACCTGGGCCTGCGCCTGGAAAAAGCCCGGCAACTGCTGCGCCAGACTGACATGAGCGTGTTGGAGGTGAGCATCGCCTGCGGCTTTGAATCGCCGTCGTACTTTACCCGCAGTTATCGGACACGCTTTGCGCGGTGCCCGCGCGAGGATCGACGTACCGCCAAGGCATGATCGAGGGGGCAGTGCGGGGCTTTACTTCTTCAACAACGCCGAACATGCCGCCTTATAAGCCTCATGCTGATACTTGTTGAGGGTGGTCGGCAGGGCGAAGTCGTGTTTCTTGGATTGCGCATTGATGGTCTGGGGTGACAGCAGGGTCACTTCGCAGCTGTCGAGCAGCTGGAATATGCCTTCGATCTTGAAGGTGGTCGGGCCGCCGGCGAATTCGCCTTTCTTGCTGCGCTTCTTGATCGCGATGCGGTCGATCGAGTTCTCGCGGACGAACGAAGCCACTTGTGCGGCGAACAGTTTGACGTTGGCGGCGTCGTCGTCATCGTCCAGGGCGATTTTCTTGGTGGCAAGGGCGACGTGGCTGAGCGCCTGGCCGTCGAGGGAGGCGAGGGCGATGATCGCTTCGCTGCCTTTGATTTCGATGCCGCAGAGTTTCATGAAGGTCGCCTTTTTCAATAGTCGTTGAGGGGTGTGGCTTAGTCACTGCGCCAGTGATTCGAGGAACTCCGAGCGCTCGTCACTCTTGTTCGCCAGGCAGTCGTTCTGGTCGATGAGGTAGGCCTTGCTGCCCACGGCGGCAGGGAATGGCGCGATTGTGCAATCGGCGTCCCTGGATTTGACCCAGAGCTGTTCGGCGACCTGCAGTTTGCTGGTGATGTCTGCCAGTTGGCTCTTGTTGTTCGCGTATTCGGCCCTGAACCGCTCCAGCAAACCCTGGTAGTTGTCCTTGAGCAGTTGTTCGGCGGTGGTCTTGTTGTACGCCGAGCATTCCAGGGTCTGGACGTCGTTTTCGACCGCATCGCAAGGGTTGTTGTCAGCGTCTTCAGCTGCCTGTACCCCGGTCGCGATCAGTGCCCATGCGAAGAAGATCGATTTCATTGAGCTGTCGTCCCAATTCCGTGAAGCATCCAGTGATGCGGCGGATTCTGGCCCAAGCGCGGGGTAAAGAACAGACGGGCAAACCGACGGCTATGTAAGCCTTTGTCGTGGATTGACGCTTTCGGCAAACCCCCTGTCGTTTTTGCACCCGGCTACCCAGGCACCGAGGCATATGCTGACCCAAAGCGCCGGCAGACGATTCGGCGCATGAATCACCAATAAGGGGACAGCCTGATGAGCCCAGCCGAACTGCACGCCGACAGCATCGTTATCGACGGGCTGATCATTGCCAAGTGGAACCGTGAGCTGTTTGAAGACATGCGCAAGGGTGGCCTGACTGCGGCCAACTGCACCGTGTCGGTGTGGGAAGGGTTCCAGGCGACCATCAACAACATCGCCGCCAGCCAGAAACTGATCCGCGAGAACGCTGACCTGGTGATGCCGGTGCGCACCACCGCCGACATCCGCAAGGCCAAGGAGCTGGGCAAGACCGGGATCCTCTTCGGCTTCCAGAATGCCCATGCCTTCGAAGACCAGATCGGCTATGTCGAGGTGTTCAAGCAGCTTGGCGTTGGCATCGTGCAGATGTGCTACAACACCCAGAATCTGGTCGGCACCGGCTGCTACGAGCGTGACGGCGGCCTGTCGGGTTTCGGCCGGGAAATCGTCGCCGAGATGAACCGCGTCGGCGTGATGTGCGACCTCTCCCACGTTGGCTCCAAGACCTCGGAAGAAGTCATCCTCGAATCGAAAAAGCCGGTCTGCTACTCCCACTGCCTGCCGTCGGGCCTCAAGGAGCACCCGCGCAACAAGTCCGATGAAGAGCTCAAGTTCATTGCCGACCACGGCGGTTTTGTCGGCGTGACCATGTTCGCGCCGTTCCTGGCCAAGGGCATCGATTCGACCATCGAGGACTACGCCGAAGCCATCGAATACACCATGAATATCGTCGGCGAAGACGCCATCGGTATCGGTACCGACTTCACCCAGGGCCATGGCCAGGATTTCTTCGAATACCTGACCCACGACAAGGGCTACGCCCGCCGCCTGACCAGCTTCGGCAAGATCATCAATCCGCTGGGTATCCGCACCGTGGGCGAGTTCCCGAACCTTACCGAAACCCTGCTCAAGCGCGGCCATCCTGAGCGCGTGGTGCGCAAGATCATGGGCGAGAACTGGGTGAACGTCCTCAAGGATGTCTGGGGCGAATAACCCGCCGCACTTCTGAATCCTGCCCTTCGGCCATCCGCGCCGCAGGTAACACCAAAATTTTTCTGGAGTTTAGTTTCCATGGCCAAGATCGCCCCGCAATTACCAATCGAAGTCGACAGCGAGACCGGTGTCTGGACTTCCGACGCACTGCCGATGCTGTATGTACCGCGTCACTTCTTCGTCAACAACCATATGGGCATCGAGGAAGTGCTGGGCGCCGATGCCTATGCCGAGATCCTCTACAAGGCCGGCTACAAGTCCGCCTGGCACTGGTGCGAGAAGGAAGCTGAATGCCACGGCCTGGAAGGCGTCGCGGTGTTCGAGCACTACATGAAGCGCCTGTCGCAGCGCGGCTGGGGCCTGTTCAAGATCCAGGACATCGACCTCGACAAAGGCACCGCCAGCGTCAAGCTCGAACATTCGGCGTTTGTCTATGTGTACGGCAAGGTTGGACGCAAGGTCGACTACATGTTCACCGGCTGGTTCGCCGGCGCCATGGACCAGATCCTGCAGGCGCGCGGCAGCAAGATCCGCACCGTCGCCGAACAGGTATACGGTGGCTCGGAAGAAGGCCACGACGACGGCTTGTTCACCGTCAAGCCGTTGTAAGTCGAGGATCCTGCCATGGCTTTCGAAGCAATGTTCCAGCCGATCCAGATCGGCAAACTGACCATCCGCAACCGTGTGCTCAGCACCGCGCACGCCGAGGTGTATGCCACTGACGGCGGCATGACCACCGATCGGTACGTCAAGTATTACGAAGAGAAAGCCAAGGGCGGGATCGGCCTGGCGATTTGCGGCGGTTCCTCGGTGGTGGCCATCGACAGCCCGCAGGAATGGTGGAGCTCGGTCAACCTGTCCACCGACCGCATCATTCCGCACTTCCAGAACCTGGCCGACGCCATGCACAAGCATGGCGCCAAGATCATGATCCAGATTACCCACATGGGCCGCCGCTCGCGTTGGGACGGTTTTAACTGGCCGACCCTGATGTCGCCATCGGGCATCCGTGAACCGGTGCACCGCGCCACCTGCAAGACCATCGAGCCGGAAGAAATCTGGCGGGTCATCGGCAACTATGCCCAGGCCGCGCGTCGGGCCAAGGCCGGCGGCCTGGACGGCGTCGAGCTGTCGGCCGTGCACCAGCACATGATCGACCAGTTCTGGAGCCCGCGGGTCAACAAGCGCACGGACGAGTGGGGCGGCACTTTCGAAGGCCGCATGAAGTTTGGCCTGGAAGTGCTCAAGGCGGTGCGTGCCGAGGTCGGTGACGACTTCTGTGTCGGCATCCGCCTGTGCGGCGACGAGTTCCATCCGGACGGTCTGTCCCACGAAGACATGAAGCAGATCGCCAAGTACTACGACGACACCGGCATGCTCGATTTCATCGGTGTGGTCGGCTCGGGGTGCGATACCCACAACACCCTGGCCAACGTCATTCCGAACATGAGTTATCCACCGGAGCCGTTCCTGCACCTGGCAGCCGGGATCAAGGAAGTGGTCAAGGTCCCGGTGCTGCACGCACAGAACATCAAGGACCCGAACCAGGCCACGCGGATTCTGGAAGGCGGCTACGTCGACATGGTCGGCATGACCCGCGCCCATATCGCCGACCCGCACCTGATCGCCAAGATCAAGATGGGCCAGATCGACCAGATCAAGCAGTGCGTCGGCGCCAACTACTGTATCGACCGGCAGTACCAGGGCCTGGACGTGTTGTGCATCCAGAACGCCGCGACTTCCCGCGAGTACATGGGGGTGCCGCACATCATCGAAAAATCCACCGGCGTGAAACGCAAGGTGGTCGTGGTCGGTGCCGGCCCAGCCGGGATGGAAGCTGCGCGCGTAGCGGCGGAACGTGGCCATGACGTGACCCTGTTCGAGAAGAAGGAATTCATCGGCGGGCAGATCACCACTGCCTCCAAAGCCCCGCAACGGGACCAGATCGCCGGTATCACCCGCTGGTTCCAGCTGGAACTGGCACGCCTGAAAGTCGACCTGCGCCTGGGCGTGGCTGCCGATGCCGCGACCATTCTCGACCTGCGTCCGGACGTGGTGGTGCTGGCAGTGGGCGGGCATCCGTTCCTGGAGCAGAACGAACACTGGGGCGCTGCAGAAGGCCTGGTGGTCAGCAGCTGGGACGTACTCGACGGCAAGGTGGCGCCCGGCAAGAACGTGCTGGTCTACGACACCATCTGTGAGTTCACCGGGATGTCGGTGGCCGACTTCCTGGCCGACAAGGGTTGCCAGGTCGAGATCGTCACCGACGACATCAAGCCCGGCGTGGCCGTCGGCGGTACGTCGTTCCCGACTTACTACCGCAGCATGTACCCCAAGGAAGTGATCATGACCGGCGACATGATGCTGGAAAAGGTCTACCGCGAAGGCGACAAGCTGATTGCCGTGCTGGAGAACGAATACACCGGCGCCAAGGAGGAGCGGGTGGTCGACCAGGTGGTGGTGGAAAACGGCGTGCGTCCGGATGAAGAAATCTATTACGCGCTGAAGGAAGGTTCGCGCAACAAGGGCCAGATGGACGTTGAAGCCCTGTTCGCGATCAAGCCCCAGCCTTCGCTGAGCCAACCGGGCGACGGCTACCTGCTGTTCCGCATTGGCGACTGCGTGGCCCAGCGCAACACGCATGCTGCGATCTATGACGCCCTGCGGCTGTGCAAGGATTTCTGATACGACACCAAACCAATGTGGGAGCGGGCTTGCCCGCGATGACGGCAGCACATTCAACACCAATGTTGACTGACCTATCGCTATCGCGGGCAAGCCCGCTCCCACAGGAGTCGGGTCAGGTATCCAGATCGTTAAGACCCTGAGGTCTTTGGGAGCAACACCCATGTTGAACACAATTCTTCCCATCCTGCTCTTCGCTGCCCTGGGCCTGGCGGTTCTGGGCGCGTTGCGGCGGGTGGCCATGTGGCGTCGCGGCCGAGCTTCGAAAGTCGACCTGATCGGCGGCCTGCTGGCCATGCCCAAGCGCTACATGGTCGACCTGCACCACGTGGTGGCGCGTGACAAATACATCGCCAACACCCACGTCGCCACGGCCGGCGGCGCAGTGGCGTCCGCGGTGCTGGCGATCCTGGTCCACGGATTTGGCCTGCATAACCGCTTCCTGGGATACGCGCTGCTGTTGATGACGGCAGTGATGTTCGTCGGTGCGATCTTCGTTTACCTGCGTCGGCGCAACCCGCCGGCCCGGCTGTCCAAAGGCCCGTGGATGCGTTTGCCGAAAAGCCTGCTGGCGTTCTCGGCGTCGTTCTTCCTGGTGACCCTGCCGGTGGCCGGTATCCTGCCGGAACACTTCGGTGGCTGGCTGTTGGCGGTCATCCTCGGTATCGGCGTGCTGTGGGGCGTGTCTGAGCTGTTCTTCGGCATGACCTGGGGCGGGCCGATGAAGCACGCCTTCGCTGGTGCCTTGCACCTGGCCTGGCACCGTCGCGCCGAACGCTTTGGTGGCGGCCGTTCCACCGGTTTGAAACCGCTGGATTTGAACGACCTGTCTGCGCCGCTGGGTGTGGAAAAACCCAAGGATTTCACCTGGAACCAACTGCTGGGATTTGACGCCTGCGTGCAGTGCGGCAAGTGCGAAGCCGCGTGCCCGGCGTTTGCCGCCGGCCAGCCGTTGAATCCGAAAAAACTGATTCAGGACATGGTGGTCGGCCTGGCCGGAGGCACCGATGCCAAGTTCGCCGGCAGCCCGTATCCGGGTAAAGCCATCGGCGAGCACGCGGGTAATCCGCATCAGCCGATCGTCAACGGCCTGGTTGACGCCGAGACCCTATGGTCGTGCACCACCTGTCGCGCCTGTGTCGAGGAGTGCCCGATGATGATCGAGCACGTCGATGCGATCGTCGACATGCGCCGCCATCTGACCCTGGAAAAAGGTGCGACCCCGAACAAGGGCGCCGAGGTCCTGGAGAACCTGATCGCCACCGACAACCCGGGCGGCTTCGCCCCGGGTGGGCGGATGAACTGGGCGGCGGACTTGAACCTCAATCTGCTCAGCGAAAAGAAAGCCACCGACGTGCTGTTCTGGGTCGGCGACGGGGCGTTTGACATGCGCAACCAACGCACCCTGCGCGCGTTCGTCAAAGTGCTGAAAGCGGCGAAAATCGACTTTGCCGTGCTCGGCCTTGAAGAGCGCGACAGTGGTGACGTGGCCCGACGCCTGGGCGATGAAGCGACCTTCCAGTTGTTGGCCAAACGCAACATCCAGACCCTGGCCAAGTACAGCTTCAACCGCATCGTCACGTGCGATCCGCACAGCTTCCACGTGCTGAAAAACGAATACGGCGCGTTCGATGGCAACTACCTGGTGCAGCACCACAGTACCTACATGGCGCAAATCATCGGCGCCGGCGCGCTGAATCTCGGCCAGCACAAGGGCGACAGCGTGACCTATCACGACCCGTGCTACCTCGGTCGCTACAACGGCGAATACGAGGCGCCGCGTGAAGTGCTGCGCGCCCTCGGTATCGAAGTCAAAGAGATGCAACGCTCGGGCTTTCGCTCGCGCTGCTGTGGCGGTGGCGGCGGCGCGCCGATCACCGACATTCCGGGCAAGCAGCGTATCCCCGACATGCGCATGGAAGACATCCGCGAAACAGGCGCCGAACTGGTGGCCGTGGGCTGCCCGCAGTGCACGGCGATGCTGGAAGGGGTGGTCGAGCCGCGACCTTTGATCAAGGACCTTGCCGAACTGGTGGCCGATGCGTTGCTTGAAGACCAAGCGCCGAGCAAGCCGATCACGCCGGCTCAACGTAAACCTGCGCAGGTGCACTGATGAGCGACATAATCCGCCGCGACCCCCGTGCCGAATGGATCGCCCGCAACCGCCTGCACCCGCTGCACGCGGCCATGCAGCCGGCGCAACACAGCTGGATGGGGCCTAACGGCGTCATCCGCAAGAACCCCCATGGCATCGGCTTCATCGGCCCCAACGGGATCAAGCGCATTGACCGTAGCGGCGCCCAGCAGGGCGGCGCGACCAAGCGTACTGCCGCCGTGGAAGTGCAATTGCCGCTGCATCAGGTAGTGGTCCCTGCGTTCTACATCAGCGTGGTGCCCGACATGGTCGGCGGCCGCTTGAGCAGCCATGACCGCGACTTGCTGGGCCTGGCTCATCAATTGGCCGGCAACGACGGTGCCGTCCTGGCCGTGGTCTTCGGCGAACACAAAGAGAGCGCCTTCGCTACGGCTGGCGTCGATCGCCTGCTGGTACTCGAGGGGGACGAGTTCAACGGTTATGCACCGGAACAACGGGTCCAGGGCCTGCGGGCTGTGGATAACCAATTCAGCCCACGTCACTGGTTGCTGCCGGACAGTCGTACCGGTGGCGGTGAACTGGGTCGACGCTTTGCCGCCGCCCTGGGCGAACGCCCGGCCACACGGGTCTGGCAGGTCAAGGATCAGCAATGCATCGGCCGCGCCGGTGCCGGGTTGCAAGACCTGGCACGACCGCTCGCACGCTTGATTCTGGGCGCCGTCGAATGTGCAGAACCGGTCAGCGAAACCCGCCACGAAGCCTTGCCGGTGGAGTTATCCACAACCGTGGCTCGCAGTCTTTCGCGTATTGAAGATCTGGGGGCGGTGGCAGTGGACCCGGCAGCGATTCCAATGGCCGAAGCCGAGTTCATTTTCTCGGGCGGCAACGGGGTCAAGGATTGGCCGTTGTTCCACCAGACCGCCGCTGCGCTGGGTGCCACCGAAGGCGCCTCGCGGGTGGCGGTGGACGACGGCTTCATGGCCCGCGACCGTCAAGTCGGGGCGTCCGGCACCTGGGTCACCGCGCGGGTCTACGTGGCGGTGGGGATTTCCGGGGCGATCCAGCACCTGCAAGGCATCGGTGCCTGCGACAAGGTGGTGGCGATCAACCTGGACCCCGGATGCGACATGATCAAGCGGGCCGACCTGTCGGTGATCGGTGAGAGCGCCGAGATTCTTCACGCCTTGATCGCGGCGGTAGAGGCTTACCGCAACGGTGCCAAGCGCGATGCGGCTTAAGGGAAGGAAAGGGTCATGAGCACGAAAATCATCAGCCTGGTGTCGATTGGCGCCCACCCGACTTCCGGTCGGCCACGTCGCGCGGAGCAGGATGCGCGGGCGGTCGAACTCGGTCTGCAACTGGCGGGGGACGGCCTGCAAGTGCTACATGCCGGCGACGTCGCCGAGCCTGCGTTGCGCGCCTATCTGGGCATGGGCCTGGAACAGTTGCATGTGCTGGAACACCCGGCGGGTGCCGATGCGTTGCCGGCCTTGACCGACTATTTACGCGGCGCAGGTGCCCAGGTGGTGCTGACCGGCAGCCAGGCGGAAACCGGTGAAGGCTCGGGCATGTTGCCGTTCCTGCTGGCCGAAAGCCTCGGCTGGCCGCTGGTGGTGGGGCTGGCGCAGGTCGAGTCCATCGACGGTGGTTCAGCCCTGGTGCTGCAAGCCTTGCCCCGCGGTCAGCGGCGGCGCTTGAAAGTCCGCTTACCGTTTCTGGCGACGGTGGATAACGCCGCGCCCAAGCCTCGGCAAAGTGCGTTCGGCCCGGCGCGACGCGGGGTATTGCAGGCTGAAGACGTTGAAGTGCTCGACGACGAACTGCTCGCCGTCGCCACGCTGCAAGCGGCCAAGTCACGGCCTAAACGCCTGAAAGTGATCAAGGCCAAAAGCGGTGCCGACCGGATGAAGGCGGCCACGGCCAAGGCCAGTGGCGGCGGTGGCCAGGTGCTCAAGGGCGTGTCTGCCCAGGAAGGCGCCGAGGCGATCCTCAAGCTGCTGATTGAAGAGGGCGTTGTTCGCTAGTCCTGAAGGCGCCCTAGCAGAACTGCTAGTGTTGCATTGCACGCGCTTTTGTTAGGTTGATAAGTATGGATTAAGCCCCCGCAGCAGCACTGCGGGGCGTCTGGATCGATGCGAGGCCACCTGATGCCCACCGCCGGAAACGCCCCCTGTCCTGCCCATCCGCCAGCAACCACGCGTACCCTGTTGCTGGCGACCGATTTGCAACAATCGATCCTCGCCGAACTGGACCGCAGCGGTCCGAACCTTCGCGCTTACACTGCCTATGGCTCGCCCAGTAGCCTGCGTCCGACGAGCACGGGCCTGGGTTTCAATGGGCAACTTAAAGAGCGACCTACTGGTTGGTATCAACTGGGCAATGGTCATCGGGTCTATAACCCGGTGTTGATGCGGTTTCATAGCCCGGACCGGTTGAGTCCGTTTGGTGCGGGGGGATTGAATCCGTATGCGTATTGCTCGGGCTCACCCATGACCCGGGTTGATCCATCCGGTAGGGCATGGTTTTCTCTGCTGGGGAATGCTGTAGGAACTGCTTTGAATACCATCTTTGCCGGGGCTGCGATCAACAGGTCGGCAGCGGCAATCGTAGCGGGCAAACCCCAAAGCATGCTGACGCGTATTGGCAATGCGATGAGCTTTTGGGGAGGCGCTACGGGTGTACCGGCCCGTGCAGTAGGCGTCCCTGCGGCGATAGCGGCGCAAATGCCTGCCACTGGGATGTCGCTGGCATCTAACGTGGGGATCATTGTCAGCCAGGTTCTCACGGGGGTAGGTGCAGTCAAACAGAATTACGTTATTGCTCGGACATGGATGGCAACCGCCTCCAGTAATGGGCAGTCAAAATGGCGTGTGTTGTGGGAGGCGACCAAGGAGGCCAGTGGGTGGAACTTGCTCCGCAGGCAAGCGCCTGGTCAGGTGCCGGGGAGGGCTCCTGATGTTCCTTTACAGCAGGTCGTGGTGAGCTCCCCTGACGCCCCTGCGCAAACGCCCAGTCTGGTGACTAATGCCGGCTCTATACGTCAGTCACTCTAGCCGGTTCAGTCGTTGTGGATGTGTTACCCACAATCCCTGTTAGCGCTTCTGTGGATAACATGTTCACCCATCGCTACACCCCCCGCACAGCAAGCCCTGCAAGCCTTTGTACGAAAAACAACCAGTGCTAGTGGTTGTTTTTTCGAGCTTTTTTCATTGGGCGAGGCGATCCCTTGTTCAAGACTTGCCCCCAATCTCTGTTGGCGTTTCTGTGGATAAGATGTTTGCTGTCGGCTGTAAGCCATACAGATCAATGCTTTCAAGGATTTGATCAATAAATAGCCAAATGCCGTTCTTTACCCTTCGAAAGCTACTCAAACCCGCGAAATATGCAGCTTGGGCGGGGTTTTCCACAAGGAATGACCACGACGCACAAGTTGCCCCCAAACTCTGTTGGCGCTTCTGTGGATAAGGTGTTCGCGGTCCGCTACGATCCATACAGACCGTGGCTTACAGGCTTTCGATCAAAAAACATCCAATGGCTGACGAAAACCACTCATTTGGATAAGTCACGGATTTTCTTCAGTTTCTGTAGAGAAAACTTTCAGCCTTTCCACAGTTGTCCCCATTTGCTGTGGGTGGAGCTGTGGATAACTTGTTCACTGAAGGCTGGGAGGCGCGCGCAGCATAGCTCTGAACGCAATAGATCATATTTCGTACAGTTCTAAGGATGAGGGTGGCGTGCGGAAGAAACTAGTGAAAGGGAGGGCCTCATCGCGGGCAAGCCCGCTCCCACAGTGATCTCTGTTGTTCACAAATAATGTGTTCAAACGCAAATCCTGTGGGAGCGGGCTTGCCCGCGATGCTTTTAGCCTTGGACCGGAACTCCTTTGAGGTACGGCGCAGGCTCGGCCCCAAGATTGTTCAGTAGGCGCTCGCTGTACCAGTCCACGAAGTTCACCACGCCGAACTCGTAAGTCTTGGAGTACGGCCCAGGCTGGTACGCGGTGGAGTTGATGCCACGCTGGTTCTCTTCGGCCAGGCGCCGGTCCTGGTCGTTGGTGGCGTCCCACACCTGGCGCATGCGGTCGACGTCGTAGTCGACGCCTTCGACGGCGTCCTTGTGCACCAGCCACTTGGTGGTGACCATGGTTTCCTGGGCGCTGATCGGCCACACGGTGAACACGATGATGTGGTCGCCCATGCAGTGGTTCCAGGAGTGCGGCAGGTGCAGGATGCGCATCGAGCCCAGGTCCGGGTTCTGGATGCGGCCCATGAGTTTTTTGCAGCCTTGCTTGCCGTCCAGGGTCATCGACACGGTGCCCTTGAGCAGCGGCATGCGCACGATGCGGTTACGCAGGCCGAAGCTGGCGTGGGCATACGGAATCTTCTCGGCGTCCCAGGCGGCGGCAGAAGCGGCCACGTGGTCCTTGAACGCCTGGTCGGCACGGGGGTCGGTGACGTCGTCCCATTCGAGCAGGGTTTTCAGCAGTTCAGGGTGCGAGGCGTTGCAGTGGTAACACTCGCGGTTGTTCTCCAGCACCAGCTTCCAGTTGGCTTTTTCGAACAAGGTGGTCTGGATCGCCACCTTGGTGTTTTCCATGTCGTACGGTTCCATGTAGTGATTCAGCGTCGACAGGAAGTCATCGATGGCCGGCGGATTTTCCGCCAGGCTGATGAAGATGTAGCCGCCTGCTGCCTTCACGTTCACCGGCTTGAGGCCGTACTGCTTCATGTCGAAGTCGTCACCCATCTCGGTGCCGGCAAACAGCAGGCGCCCGTCGAGCTCGTAGGTCCACTGGTGGTAGTGGCAGACCAGCTTGGCGACCTTGCCTTTATCGCTGGTGCACAGGCGCGAGCCACGGTGGCGGCAGACGTTGTGGAAGGCATGCACCACCCCCTCGGCACCGCGAATCACGATGATCGGGTTCTTGCCGATCTGCAGGGTCAGGTAGTTGCCCTTGGTCGGGATTTCGCAGGTCATGCCAGCGATCAACCATTCTTTCTGAAAGATTTCCTGCATGTCGATATCGAACAGCCGCTCATCGGAGTAGAACGGCTGCGGCAACGAGAACGTGCGCTCACGTTCCTGCAGCATCTGGGCGGTGGCCTTGCGTGCGGGTTCCAGAGGATCGCCCAGGCTGATTTTTGCGGTGACGTCCATCGATTGAGTCCTCATGGCCATTCTGTGTGGCCGGCGAATAGTGGCTGATACGGTTGCTACGCAAGACACAAACAGTGTTTATCTGTTGAGGCGAGTGTGGGGCTGCCGCCGCCCAGAACCTTATCCACGAGCGACATGGCCCACTCTGTTCCCGACGCTCAACCCCCGGTAGCAAGGGGCTGGTCGCGATAAGCATGTGAATGTCGCAGATAGGTAAATGGCCGGTCGGCGCTATACGCAGAATCGCCAATATGAGGCCGACAGTCGGCCGTGGAGATCAGCATGTCCAACAGCTTCCTGAACCCGGTAACCACCCAGACCTGGGCCAATGGTCGACACATTGTCCGTTGCGTCAAAGTCATCCAGGAAACCTGGGACGTGCGCACCTTTTGCTTCATGGCCGACCAGCCGATCATGTTCTTCTTCAAACCGGGGCAATTTGTCACCCTGGAGCTGGAAATCGACGGCCAGCCGATCATGCGTTCGTACACCATCTCCAGCTCGCCGTCGGTGCCCTACAGCTTCTCGGTGACCATCAAGCGGGTGCCGGGCGGCAAGGTCTCCAACTGGCTGCACGACACCCTGCACGAAGGTCAGGAGCTGGCGGTGCACGGGCCGGTCGGGTTGTTCAACGCCATGGACTTCACCGCGCCGAAGGTGCTCTACCTCAGCGGTGGTGTCGGCATTACCCCAGTGATGTCGATGGCGCGCTGGTTCTATGACACCAATGGCAATGTCGACATGGTGTTTATCCACAGCGCCCGTTCGCCCAAGGACATCATTTATCACCGCGAGCTGGAGCACATGGCGTCGCGGATCGATAACTTCAGCCTGCACCTGATTTGCGAGAAACACGGCCTGGGCGAGCCCTGGGCCGGGTATCGCGGTTACCTGAACCATAAAATGCTCGAATTGATGGCGCCGGACTTCCTCGAGCGTGAAGTATTCTGCTGCGGTCCGACGCCGTACATGAATGCGGTCAAGCGCCTGCTGGAGGCTGCCGGCTTCGACATGACGCGCTATCACGAGGAATCCTTCGGCGCCACGCCGCCGGAAGCTCGTGCCGATGCCGTGGAGCAAGCCGAACAAGCAGCCGACGCTCCGGAAATCGACATCGCCGACCTGCATCAGGTGGAGTTCACCGCGTCCGGCAAAAGCATCCGCGTGGCCCCGGGAGAAACCGTGCACGCGGCGGCGGCCAAGCTTGGCCTGCTGATTCCCAAGGCTTGCGGCATGGGCATCTGCGGGACCTGCAAGGTGATGAAGCTGGGGGGCGAGGTGGAGATGGATCACAACGGCGGGATCACCGAGGAAGACGAAGCCGAAGGGTTCATCCTGTCGTGCTGCAGCGTGCCGAAGGGGGACGTGCGCATCGAATTCTGAGTAAGTCGCGCAACCTGTAGGAGCGAGCTTGCTCGCGATGAACCTGAGAACGCCGCGGGGTGCCAGGTTGCCAGCGTCATCGTTGACGTCCATCGCGAGCAAGCTCGCTCCTACAGGGGAGGGTGTTTAGTCAATAAACAGGTCCGTCATCAGCTTGTCGCTGCTGTCAGGCGAGAAGCGGTAGTGCTCGAACTCCGTCACACCGCTTTCCCGCAGTATTTCCTCATCAATCAGCAAGCGCCCGGTCAAGCTGCGGTTTGCGCTGCTCAGAATCACATGCGCCGCATCCGCCATGATCGCTGGTGTGCGCGCATGCTTGAACGACTCCCTCGACCCCAACTGAAACTCGATCGCGGCGGTGGCAATCATCGTCTGTGGCCATAGCGAGTTGACGCTGATCCCGTAATTCCTGAATTCCTCACTCATGCCCAACGTCAGCATGCTCATGCCGTACTTGGTCACGGTGTAGGGGCTGTACTGGGCGAACCATTTGCTGGCCAGGTTCAGCGGCGGTGAGAGGTTGAGGATGTGCCCGCTGGACTTTTTCAGGTAGGGCAGGGCGGCCTGGCTGCACAGCAGCACGGCGCGGGTGTTGATCTGGTGCATCAAGTCGAAACGCTTGAGTTCGAGGTGCTGCACGCCTGTCAGCTTAATCGCCCCGGCATTGTTGACCAGCGCGTCGATGGCACCGAAATGCTCGTTGGCCTGGGCCAGTGCCGCATGCACCGCCACTTCATCGCGCACATCCACCTGCAGCGCCAGTGCCTTGCCGCCGGCGGCCTCGACTTCCTCAGCCACGCTGAAAATGGTCCCGGGCAGCTTGGCGTGGGGTTCCGCGCTTTTCGCGGCAATGACGATATTGGCCCCATCCCTGGCGGCACGCAGCGCAATTTCACGGCCGATGCCACGGCTGGCGCCGGTGATGAAGAGGGTTTTGCCTTGAAGTGACATGCGCGTGCTCCTGCTTATTGTTATGTGAGCGTAAGGGCTCGACAGACAATGTAGACGAGGAGCAAGCAATAGGAGGGGATGATGTTGGCTTTTGTGGGAGCGAGCTTGCTCGCGATAGCGGACTGTCAGTGACATCAACGTTGAATGTGCTGGCCTGATCGTCGGAACGTCGCCCGGAGCAAGCCCGCTCCCACGGGGGAGCGGTGTAAACCAACGCTTTAGCGGGACATCACTTCGCGAATGTCCGCAGCCAATTCCCGCACCCGCTCTTCCTCGGTGTCCCAGGAGCACATGAAGCGTGCGCCGCCTTTACCGATGAAGGTGTAGAAGCGCCAGCCGCGAGCGGTCAGTGCTGCCACGGCGGCCTCCGAGAGTTGCAGGAACACGCCGTTGGCCTGTACCGGGAACATCAGTTCGACGCCGGGAATGTCGCTGACCAATTCTGCCAGCAGCTGTGCGCAGTAGTTGGCGTGGCGGGCGTGCTTGAGCCAGGCGTCGTGTTCCAGCAGGCCGACCCAGGGCGCTGAGAGGAAGCGCATTTTCGATGCCAGTTGCCCTGCCTGTTTGCAGCGGTAGTCGAAGTCTTCGGCCAGTTTCTGGTTGAAGAACAGAATCGCCTCGCCCACCGCCATGCCGTTTTTGGTGCCGCCAAAACACAGCACGTCGACCCCGGCTTTCCAGGTCAGGTCGGCCGGCGAGCAATCGAGGAACGCGCAGGCGTTGGAGAAGCGCGCGCCGTCCATGTGCAGGTTCAGGCCCAGCTCTTTGCAGGTGGCACTGATGGCGCGGATTTCTTGCGGGGTGTAGACGCTGCCGACTTCAGTGGCCTGGGTCAGGGTCACCACCCGTGGCTTGGGGTAGTGAATGTCCTGGCGCTTGAGGGCGATCTCGCGGATCGACTCCGGCGTCAGCTTGCCGTTTTCGGTGCGCGCCGTGAGCAACTTGGAGCCATTGGAGAAGAACTCCGGGGCGCCACATTCGTCGGTTTCGACGTGGGCGGTTTCCGAGCAGATCACGCTATGGTAACTCTGGCACAACGACGACAAGGCCAGGGAGTTGGCGGCGGTGCCGTTGAAGGCGAAGAACACTTCGCAGTCGGTTTCGAACAGTTTGCGGAAATAGTCCGAGGCGCGGGCGGTCCACTCATCGTCGCCATAGGCGCGCTGGTGGCCCTGATTGGCCTGTTCCATGGCCGCCCAGGCTTCAGGGCAGATGCCGGAATAGTTGTCGCTGGCGAATTGTTGGCTCTTATCGGTCATGGCCGGCTTCCGTGGTCGAGGCGCTTATGGTGAAGCGGCTCGTGGTCAATGATGGTGCGCACTTTACCGAAGATCGTCCGGAGAGCACACGCGATGTGTCTGTCAGAAAACTACACAGTCGAGGGGCAATTATGCACGTGACGCAACGTGACGGTGCACTCGATCTGCTCAAATGGTTGGCACTGTTGAGTATGGTCCTCGATCACCTGCGCTATGTCGGCTGGCCGCTCGATGTGCTCTATGTGCCGGGGCGCCTGGCGTTTCCCTGGTTCTGCCTGGCGATGGCGGTAAACCTGGCGCGTACGCCGACAGCACCGACCGGCGGTCAGTGGCGTTACCTGGGCTGGTTGATGCTGTTTAGCCTGGTCAGTGAAATTCCCTACCGCCTGTTCATCCCCGAGCCTGATGTCCTGAACGTATTGCCTACGCTGGCGCTGGGACTGCTGGTGGCCCGTGGTTGGCTGCACCAGGACCTGCAGGCGCGTGGCTTGGGGCTGGTCGCGCTGCTGCTGGCGACGCTGTTCAGTGAGCGACTGATGTTTGGCGTTTTTGGGGTGCTGCTGCCATTGGCGACATTGCTGGTGATTCGTCGGCCCTGGTACTGGGCGGTGTTGCCGGGGCTGGTCTGCCTGGCGGCGAATCAGTGGCAGGTGTTGATTGCCGCCATCCGTCTGGGTAACCCGGTGGCGGTGGTCGCTCTTGGTGTCTGCCTGATTGCGCCATTGCTGGGTCTGGTCTTGTTGCGACATACCAAACATCTCAAGCCACCGCCGATGCGCCGTTGGGCGTATGCCTTGTATCCGCTACATTTTCTGCTTCTGTTACTCGTCCGCAATATCGCCGCATAACTGTGTGGGAGCGGGCTTGCCCGCGATGGGGCCAGCACAGCCAACATTTATGGACCTGACACACCGCTTCCCGGGCAAGCCCGGTCCCACAAGGATCTCCAGCGTTTTAAGGATTGAGTGCGGCCTGCCATTTTCCAGCATGTCGTAAACGCACCTTTGCGTGGCGTCCGTAGGCATTTGACCTGTCTGCGCCGGTCATACCATCGCATCAAAGGGCACTGCCGCCAGGCCGGTGCCTCACCAAGACAAAATGGCGCACCACCGCCGCTGGGAGAGACGCGATGTTCAGCAAGCAAGACCAGATCCAGGGTTATGACGATGCACTGCTGGCGGCGATGAATGCCGAGGAGCAACGCCAGGAAGATCACATCGAGCTGATCGCGTCAGAGAACTACACCAGCAAGCGTGTCATGCAAGCACAAGGCAGTGGCCTGACCAACAAATATGCCGAGGGTTATCCGGGCAAGCGTTACTACGGTGGCTGCGAGCATGTGGATAAAGTCGAAGCGCTGGCCATCGAACGCGCCAAGCAACTGTTCGGTGCCGACTACGCCAACGTCCAGCCGCACTCCGGCTCCTCGGCCAACAGCGCGGTGTACCTGGCCCTGATCCAGGCGGGCGACACCATCCTGGGCATGAGCCTGGCTCACGGCGGTCACCTGACCCACGGCGCCAAGGTGTCGTCCTCGGGCAAACTCTACAACGCGGTGCAGTACGGCATCGATACCAAGACCGGACTGATCGACTACGACGAAGTCGAGCGCCTGGCCGTCGAGTGCCAGCCGAAGATGATCGTCGCCGGCTTCTCGGCCTACTCCAAGACCCTCGACTTCCCACGCTTTCGGCAGATCGCCGACAAGGTCGGTGCACTGCTGTTCGTCGACATGGCCCACGTTGCCGGCCTGGTCGCTGCCGGTCTGTATCCCAACCCGCTGCCGTACGCCGACGTGGTCACCACCACCACCCACAAGACCCTGCGCGGTCCGCGTGGCGGCCTGATCCTGGCCAAGGCCAACGAAGAAATCGAGAAGAAGCTCAACTCCGCGGTGTTCCCCGGTGCCCAGGGCGGCCCGCTGATGCATGTGATTGCCGGCAAGGCAGTGTGTTTCAAGGAAGCGCTGGAGCCAGGCTTCAAGGTTTATCAGCAACAAGTGATCGACAACGCCCAGGCCATGGCCAGCGTGTTTATCAAACGTGGCTACGATGTAGTGTCCGGCGGCACCGACAATCACCTGTTCCTGGTCAGCCTGATCCGCCAGGGCCTGACCGGCAAAGACGCGGATGCCGCCCTTGGTCGTGCACACATCACCGTGAACAAGAACGCCGTGCCGAATGACCCACAGTCGCCGTTCGTCACTTCCGGCCTGCGCATCGGCACCCCGGCAGTCACCACTCGCGGCTTCAAAGTGAGCCAGTGCGTGACGCTGGCCGGCTGGATCTGCGACATCCTCGACAACCTCGGCGATGCCGATGTCGAGGCCAATGTCGCCCAGCAGGTTTCGGCCCTGTGCGCTGACTTCCCGGTTTATCGCTGAGCGCGGTTTTTGGAGTAAATGACTATGCAACGCTACTCAGGCTTCGGCCTCTTCAAACACTCCCTCAGCCACCACGAAAACTGGCAGCGCATGTGGCGCACGCCAACCCCGAAAAAGGTCTACGACGTGGTCATCGTCGGCGGCGGCGGGCATGGTCTGGCAACCGCCTACTACCTGGCCAAGGAGCACGGCATCACCAACGTGGCCGTGGTCGAGAAGGGCTGGCTGGGCGGTGGTAACACCGCGCGCAACACCACCATCGTGCGTTCCAACTATCTCTGGGACGAGTCAGCGCACCTCTACGAGCACGCGATGAAACTCTGGGAAGGCCTGTCCCAGGACCTCAACTACAACGTGATGTTCTCCCAGCGTGGCGTCTACAACCTGTGCCACACCCTGCAGGACATCCGTGACTCCGAGCGTCGGGTCAGCGCCAACCGCCTCAATGGCGTTGACGGCGAGTTGCTCAACGCCCAGCAGGTCGCCGACGAGATTCCGTACCTGGACTGCTCGAAGAACACCCGCTACCCGGTGATGGGCGCTACCGTCCAGCGTCGCGGCGGTGTGGCCCGTCACGATGCCGTGGCCTGGGGTTTTGCCCGGGCCGCCGACGCCCTCGGCGTGGACCTGATCCAGCAGACCGAAGTGATCGGTTTTCGCAAGGAAAACGGCGTGTGCATCGGCGTCGAAACCAACAAGGGTTTCATCGGTGCCAAGCGCGTCGGTGTGGTGACCGCCGGTAACTCCGGGCACATGGCCAAGCTCGCCGGCTTCCGCCTGCCGATCGAATCACACCCGCTGCAAGCGCTGGTGTCCGAGCCGATCAAGCCGATTATCGACAGCGTGATCATGTCCAACGCGGTACACGGTTACATCAGCCAGTCCGACAAGGGCGACCTGGTGATCGGTGCCGGTATCGACGGCTACAACGGCTACGGCCAGCGCGGTTCGTACCCGGTGATCGAGCACACCATCCAGGCCATCGTCGAGATGTTCCCGGTGCTGTCGCGGGTGCGCATGAACCGCCAGTGGGGCGGCATCGTCGACACCACGCCGGATGCCTGCCCGATCATTTCCAAGACCCCGGTGCCGAACATGTTCTTCAACTGCGGTTGGGGCACCGGTGGCTTCAAGGCCACGCCGGGTTCGGGCAACGTATTTGCGGCGAGCCTGGCCAAGGGTGAAATGCATCCGCTGGCGGCGCCTTTCTCCATCGACCGGTTCCATAACGGCGCGCTGATCGACGAACACGGCGCTGCTGCCGTCGCCCACTAACAGGAGAAATTTCCTATGTTGCATATCTTCTGTCCTCACTGTGGCGAACTGCGCTCCGAAGAGGAATTCCACGCATCCGGCCAGGCGCACATCCCACGTCCGCTGGATCCGAACACCTGCACCGACGAGGAGTGGGGCGACTACCTGTTCTTCCGTGACAACCCCCGTGGCCTGCACCACGAACTGTGGGACCACGTCGCCGGTTGCCGTCAGTATTTCAACGTCACCCGCGACACCGTGACCTACGAGATTCTCGAAACCTACAAGATCGGCAGCAAGCCGCAGTTCACCGACAAGACTGAAAGTCCGAAAGCGGCCGCGCAGGCTCTGGGAGCGAAGGTATGAGCCAGATCAATCGCCTGTCCAACGGTGGACGGATCGACCGCAACAAAGTCTTGAGCTTCACGTTCAACGGCCAGGTGTACAAGGGCTTTGAAGGTGACTCCCTGGCGGCGGCCCTGCTGGCCAACGGCGTCGACATCATCGGTCGCAGCTTCAAGTATTCGCGGCCACGCGGGATCTTTGCCGCCGGTGCCGAAGAACCGAACGCGGTGCTGCAGATCGGCGCCACCGAAGCCACCCAGATCCCCAACGTGCGTGCCACGCAACAAGCGCTGTATCAAGGTTTGGTTGCCACCAGCACCAACGGCTGGCCGAGCGTCAACAACGACATGATGGGGATTCTCGGCAAGGTCGGCGGCAAGCTGATGCCGCCGGGTTTCTACTACAAAACCTTCATGTACCCGCAATCGTTCTGGATGACGTACGAGAAGTACATCCGCAAGGCCGCTGGCCTGGGTCGCTCGCCGACCGAAAACGATCCGGACACCTACGACTACATGAACCAGCACTGCGACGTGCTGATCGTCGGCGCCGGCCCTGCTGGCCTGGCCGCGGCACTGGCGGCTGCGCGCAGCGGGGCGCGGGTGATCCTCGCCGATGAACAGGAAGAGTTCGGCGGCAGCCTGCTCGATTCCCGTGAGAGCCTCGATGGCAAGCCGGCCGCCGAATGGGTCGCCAGCGTCATCGCTGAACTGAAAGATACCCCGGACGTGCTGCTGTTGCCGCGCGCCACGGTCAACGGTTACCACGACCATAACTTCCTGACCATTCACGAGCGCCTTACCGATCACCTCGGCGACCGCGCCCCGATCGGCCAGGTGCGCCAGCGCATCCACCGGGTTCGCGCCAAGCGCGTGGTGCTGGCTACCGGCGCGTGCGAGCGGCCGCTGGTCTACGGCAACAACGACGTGCCGGGCAACATGCTGGCTGGCGCGGTCTCCACCTACGTGCGGCGCTATGGCGTTGCACCGGGCAAGAAGCTGGTCCTGAGCACCAACAACGATCACGCCTACCGCGTGGCCCTGGACTGGCTCGACGCCAGCCTGCAAGTGGTGGCCATCGCCGATGCCCGCAGCAACCCGCGCGGTGCCCTGGTGGAAGAAGCCCGGGCCAAGGGCATCCGCATCCTGACCGGCAGCGCAGTGATCGAAGCCCGTGGCAGCAAGCACGTGACCGCTGCCCGTGTGGCCGCGATCGACGTCAAGGCGCACACCGTGACCAGCCCGGGCGAATGGCTGGAGTGCGACCTGGTGGCCAGCTCCGGCGGCTACAGCCCGGTGGTTCACCTGGCGTCGCACCTGGGCGGCAAGCCGACCTGGCGTGAAGACATCCTCGGTTTTGTCCCGGGTGAAGCGCCGCAGAAGCGCGTGTGCGTGGGTGGGATCAACGGCGTCTATGGCCTTGGCGATTCCCTGGCCGATGGTTTTGAAGGGGGCGCCCGCGCCGCTGCCGAAGCTGGCTTCCAGACGGTCGAGGGTGTGTTGCCCAAAGCCCTGAGCCGCCATGAAGAGGCGACCCTGGCACTGTTCCAGGTGCCGCACGAAAAGAACACCGCACGGGCGCCGAAGCAATTCGTCGACCTGCAGAACGATGTCACCGCGGCCGCCATCGAACTGGCCACCCGCGAGGGCTTCGAGTCGGTCGAGCACGTCAAGCGCTACACCGCGCTGGGCTTCGGCACCGACCAGGGCAAGCTGGGTAACGTCAACGGCCTGGCCATCGCGGCCCGTTCGCTGAACGTGACGATCCCGCAGATGGGCACCACCATGTTCCGCCCCAACTACACGCCGGTAACATTCGGCGCAGTAGCCGGTCGTCACTGTGGGCACATCTTCGAGCCGGTGCGGTATACCGCGCTGCATCAATGGCACCTGAAAAACGGCGCCGAGTTCGAAGACGTCGGGCAGTGGAAACGTCCCTGGTACTTCCCGAAAAACGCTGAAGACCTGCATGCCGCGGTCAAGCGCGAATGCCTGGCAGTGCGCGAAAGCGTCGGCCTGCTGGATGCCTCGACCCTGGGCAAGATCGATATTCAAGGGCCGGATGCACGGGAGTTTCTCAACCGGGTCTACACCAACGCCTGGACCAAGCTGGACGTGGGCAAGGCGCGCTACGGCCTGATGTGCAAGGAAGACGGGATGGTCTTCGACGATGGTGTGACGGCGTGCCTGGCCGACAACCACTTTGTCATGACCACCACCACCGGTGGCGCGGCCCGCGTGCTGCAGTGGCTGGAGATCTACCACCAGACCGAATGGCCGGACCTGAAGGTGTACTTCACTTCCGTGACGGACCACTGGGCCACCATGACCCTGTCCGGGCCGAACAGCCGCAAGCTGCTCAGCGAAGTCACCGACATCGACCTGGACAAGGACGGCTTCCCGTTCATGACCTGGAAAGAAGGCCTGGTGGGCGGCGTGCCGGCGCGGGTGTTCCGGATTTCCTTTACCGGTGAGCTGTCGTACGAAGTCAACGTGCAGGCCGACTACGCCATGGGTGTTTTGGAGAAGATTGTTGAGGCGGGGAAGAAGTACAACCTGACGCCATATGGCACCGAGACCATGCACGTGCTGCGCGCCGAGAAGGGTTTCATCATCGTTGGCCAGGATACCGACAGCTCGATGACCCCGGACGACCTGAACATGGGCTGGTGTGTGGGCCGCACCAAACCGTTCTCGTGGATCGGCTGGCGGGGCATGAACCGCGAAGACTGCGTGCGTGAGCAACGCAAGCAACTGGTCGGTCTCAAGCCGATCGACCCGACCAAGTGGCTGCCGGAAGGTGCGCAGTTGGTGTTCAACACCAAACAGGCGATCCCGATGAGCATGGTCGGTCACGTGACTTCCAGCTACTTGCACAACTCCCTGGGCTACTCGTTTGCCATGGGCGTGGTCAAAGGCGGCCTGAAGCGCATCGGTGAGCGGGTGTTCGCACCGCTGGCCGACGGCAGTGTGATCGAGGCGGAAATCGTTTCTTCGGTGTTCTTCGATCCGAAGGGTGATCGCCAGAACATCTAACACCACAGAACCTGTGGGAGCGTGGCTTGCCCGCGATGAACGATAACGCGGTGCCTCAGGCAGACCGAGTTGCTCCCATCGCGGGCAAGCCCGCTCCCACAGGGAAACGAAATCAGGAAAGGTGCTTTATGACCGTAGCCAATGTGTACCAACAACGCCCAACCACCGGGGCCAAGGCCGAGTCGTCGTTGCAGCATGCCGACCTCGCCAGCCTGGTGGGCAAGGGCCGCAAAAACGCCGGCGTGATCGTGCGTGAGAAAAAACTCCTCGGTCACCTGACCCTGCGTGGCGACGGCCACGATGCCGCGTTCGCCGCCGGTGTGCACAAGGCCCTGGGCATCGAGTTGCCGGGGGCGCTGAGCGTCATCGTCAAGGGTGAGACCAGCCTGCAATGGATGGGGCCGGATGAATGGCTGCTGATCGTTCCAAGCGGTGAAGAGTTCGTCGCCGAGCAGAAGCTGCGTGAAGCCCTGGGCGAGTTGCACATCCAGATCGTCAACGTCAGCGGTGGTCAGCAGATCCTCGAACTGAGCGGCCCGAACGTGCGCCAGGTGCTGATGAAATCCACCAGCTACGACGTGCACCCCAACAATTTCCCGGTGGGCAAGGCGGTGGGCACGGTGTTCGCCAAGTCGCAACTGGTGATCCGCCACACCGCAGAAGACACCTGGGAATTGCTGATCCGTCGCAGCTTCTCGGATTACTGGTGGTTGTGGTTGCAGGATGCGGCAGCCGAGTACGGGCTTAGCGTTCAGGCTTGATCTCACCAGCGTCACTGTAGGAGCGAGCTTGCTCGCGATGGACTTGAGAGCGACGCGTTAAGTCAGGAAGTACGCGTCATCGTTGACCTCCATCGCGAGCAAGCTCGCTCCTACAGTAGGCATCCACCGATTTCACAGGAGTCACCGCACTATGAGCCGCGCCCCAGACACATGGATTCTGACCGCCGACTGCCCCAGCGTCCTCGGCACCGTGGATGCGGTGACCCGCTTTCTGTTCGAGCAGGGCTGCTACGTCACCGAGCACCACTCCTTTGATGACCGGCTTTCGGGGCGTTTTTTCATTCGTGTGGAGTTTCGCCAGCCCGAGGGTTTCGACGAGCAATCGTTCCGCGCCGGTCTGGCCGAGCGCGGCGAAGCCTTCGGGATGATTTTCGAACTGACCCCGCCGCACCACCGGCCAAAAGTGGTGATCATGGTCTCCAAGGCCGATCACTGCCTCAACGATCTGCTCTACCGCCAACGCATCGGCCAGCTGTCGATGGACGTCGCGGCGGTGGTCTCCAACCACCCAGACCTCAAGCCCCTGGCCGACTGGCACGGCATTCCCTATTACCACTTCCCCCTCGACCCCAACGACAAGCCCTCGCAAGAGCGGCAGGTGTGGCAGGTGATCGAGGAGTCCGGTGCCGAACTGGTGATTCTTGCGCGTTATATGCAAGTGCTGTCGCCGGAACTGTGCCGCAAGCTCGACGGCAAGGCGATCAACATCCACCACTCGTTGCTGCCCGGTTTCAAGGGCGCCAAGCCCTATCACCAGGCTTACAACAAGGGCGTGAAGCTGGTCGGCGCCACGGCGCATTACATCAACAACGACCTGGACGAAGGCCCGATCATTGCCCAGGGCGTGGAGGCGGTGGATCACAGCCATTACCCCGAAGACCTGATCGCCAAGGGGCGGGATATCGAAGGCCTGACCCTGGCCCGGGCGGTGGGGTATCACATTGAGCGGCGGGTGTTCTTGAACGCCAATCGCACGGTCGTTCTTTAGATTGCCATCGCGGGCAAGCCCGCTCCCACAGTAGGCGCAAAACCGTGGGAGCGGGCTTGCCCGCGATGAGGCCCCAACAAGCAACACAAGAAACAGCATCTGTACCCGAGCACTTAACGCGCTGCCTGTCTGGGCAGCGCGGTTTCATAAAAACAACAGCGAGGTGAAAGCATGTCTGGCAATCGTGGTGTGGTGTATCTCGGCGCGGGCAAGGTCGAAGTACAGAAAATCGACTATCCGAAAATGCAGGACCCGCGCGGCCGGAAGATCGAACACGGGGTGATCCTGCGCGTGGTCTCCACCAACATCTGTGGTTCCGACCAGCACATGGTGCGCGGTCGTACCACGGCCCAGACCGGTCTGGTGCTGGGACACGAGATCACCGGTGAAGTGATCGAGAAGGGCAGCGACGTCGAGAACCTGAAAATCGGCGACCTGGTCTCGGTGCCGTTCAACGTGGCTTGCGGGCGCTGCCGTTCCTGCAAGGAAATGCACACCGGCGTGTGCCTGAGCGTGAACCCGGCTCGCCCGGGCGGCGCCTACGGTTATGTCGACATGGGCGACTGGACCGGTGGCCAGGCCGAGTACGCCATGGTGCCGTACGCCGACTTCAACCTGCTGAAACTGCCGGATCGCGACCGCGCCATGGAGAAGATCCGCGACCTGACCTGCCTCTCCGACATCCTCCCGACCGGTTATCACGGCGCCGTTACTGCCGGCGTTGGCCCGGGCAGCACCGTGTATGTGGCCGGTGCCGGCCCCGTCGGTCTGGCGGCCGCCGCGTCGGCACGCCTGCTGGGCGCCGCGGTGGTGATCATCGGTGACGTCAACCCGATCCGCCTGGCCCACGCCAAGGCTCAGGGTTTCGAAATCGCCGACCTGTCCCTCGATACCCCACTGCACGAACAGATCGCCGCGCTGCTGGGCGAGCCGGAAGTGGATTGCGCCGTCGACGCCGTGGGCTTCGAAGCCCGCGGCCACGGCCATGCTGGCGTGAAACACGAAGCCCCGGCCACCGTGCTCAACTCCCTGATGGGCGTGGTGCGTGTCGCTGGCAAGATCGGCATCCCGGGCCTCTACGTGACTGAAGACCCGGGTGCGGTGGACGCCGCCGCGAAAATGGGCAGCCTGAGCATCCGCTTTGGCCTGGGCTGGGCCAAATCCCACAGCTTCCACACCGGCCAGACCCCGGTGATGAAGTACAACCGCCAACTGATGCAGGCGATCATGTGGGACCGCATTCATATTGCCGACATCGTGGGTGTTGAGGTGATCAGCCTGGATGATGCGCCACGTGGTTATGGCGAATTCGATGCGGGTGTACCGAAGAAGTTTGTGATTGATCCGCATAAGTTGTTTAGTGCGGCCTAAGGGCTGTTGCAGGGCAAAAGGGCGACCTCGGGTCGTCCTTTTTTATGGGGCAAAAACCGTTTGCGCAGTCCATGAGATGAAAGGGAAGTCAGTCGCGGAACAATAGCCGGTGGTTTTCAGTCAAAATGCCAGCTTTGCGCCCGCTTGAGGGCATTTTTGAAGGTTCAGGAGTTTTTCGATGAAGATTTCACGCGGTTTTGCTTTGGCTTCGCTCATGACATTGGTCGCCAGCCCGGTCTTCGCCGGTTTCAGCCTGAACGATGTGGCGGGTGCGGTATCGGGCATGCAGGGTGGCGACAAGGCCGCCGCCGCAGCGCCGACCTCGCAGACTGCCGGCCTGTTGAGCGCCCTGAGCGCCCTGGACGTTAAACCAGAACAAGCCATTGGCGGCACCAGCGCGATGTTGGGCCTGGCCAAGAACAAGCTGAGCGCCAGCGACTATTCGGAACTGGCCAAGAGCGTGCCGGGTATCGACAAGCTCTCCGGTGGCAGCGGTAACCTGGGCGCCCTGGCGGGCATGCTGGGTTCGTCCGGCAAGGCCGCGGGCCTGGAAAACGCCCTGGGTAACGTCAAGGACACCAACGACCTGAACACCGCGTTCAGCGCGTTGGGCATGGACAGTGGCATGGTCGGCCAGTTTGCCCCGATCTTGCTGCAGTACCTGGGCCAGCAAGGCGTTGGCGGTACCCTGCTCAAGAGCCTGGGCAGCATCTGGGGCGTATAACCGCGCCTCACTCGCGCCCGGCGCGCAAGGCGTCGATGCGTGCATCCTTGTCGATCCAGAGCTGGTTGACCCAGCTCTGGACGCTTTGGCGAAACAGCGGATCGTTTTCGTAATCACCCTGCCACAACGCCGGATTCAGCTCACGGGTCTGGATGTCGATGATCACCCGCTGCACCGCACCGCTGATCAAATCCCAGAACCCCGGAATCTTTTCCTGTGGATAGACCACGGTGACGTCGAGGATGGCATCCAGCTGTTCGCCCATGGCGGCCAATACAAACGCCACACCACCGGCCTTGGGTTTTAGCAGGTGCTTGAAAGGGGATTGCTGGGCGCCACGTTTGGCCTGGGTGAAGCGCGTGCCTTCCAGATAGTTGACCACGGTCACCGGCTGGCGCTTGAACAGCTCGCATGCGGCCCGGGTAATCGCCAGGTCCTGGCCCCGCAGCTGCGGGTGTCTGGCCAGAAAGGCCTTGCTGTAGCGCTTCATGAACGGGTAATCCAGTGCCCACCAGGCCAGGCCCAGGAACGGCACCCAGATCAGCTCCTTTTTCAGGAAGAACTTGAAGAACGGCGTGCGTCGGTTGAGGGTCTGGATCAGCGCCGGGATATCGACCCAGGACTGATGGTTGCTGACTACCAGGTAAGAGGTGTCGACCCGCAGGCCCTCACCGCCACGAATGTCCCAGCGGGTGGGGATGCAGCAGGCGAAAATCAGCTTGTCGATTTGTGCCCAGGTCTCGGCGATCCACATCACCGCCGCGCTTGCGGCATCGCGATAACGGCCGGGCAGGAGCAGTTTGAGCAGGGCAAACACCAGCAGCGGTCCGATCAGGATCAGGGTGTTGAGCAGAAGCAGCAGGGTAACGAAACAGCCGGTGAGCAGGCGGCGCATAAGTAACTCTTGAAAGCATTTGGGCGGGCCATGATAAGCAGCTTCGGCGCGCAGGCCAAATCGGCGGGCTGACGAATGTTTCACTTTTGCGCGGGTATGCTGCGCCAGATGATCTGGTTTTAGTGGTGTTCTCGCTGGCCCTTTCGCGGGCAAGCCCGCTCCCACAATGGTTCGGCACAGATCCCTGTGGGAGCGGGCTTGCCCGCGATGGCGCTCCGAAGAGCGAACGAATGGCTGACAGACTGTCTAAAATCCCGCTGCTCACTCCTCAAGGGAATCCACCACGTGAAATCTATCCTCGCACTGTTATCCCTCCTGGCTCTGCCGGTCATGGCCGCCGAGCCGACCCTGTATGGCCGTTACGAATACATCCAGCTACCGGAAATCGGCGGTGAAGTGCTCAAGGCCAAGATGGACACCGGCGCGCTGACGGCCTCGCTGTCGGCCAAGGACATCGAGACCTTCACCCGCGATGGCGAGGAGTGGGTACGTTTCCGCCTGGCGACCAAAGATGCCAGCAACAAGGTCTACGAACACAAGGTCGCGCGGATCAGCAAAATCAAGGCCCGCGCCGAAGAAGACGAGGACGACCAGGAAGTGGTCGCGCCGACCAAGCGTCCGGTGGTCGATCTGGAACTGTGCCTGGGCAACGTAAAGCGCACCGTCGAGGTCAACCTCACCGACCGCAGTAGTTTCAACTACCCGCTGCTGATCGGTGCCAAGGCGCTGCGTGAGTTTGGCGCGGCGGTGAATCCGGCTCGGCGGTTTATGGCGGATAAGCCGGAGTGTTGACGTGTGGCAGTCAAGAAGTTTCGATCAGGCGCTCCTGTGGATAGGAGCGCCACAAGAACATTACCCTGATTTTAGGCTTTGTAGGTTTTCGACATCTTTAAGAAACTGAAAGCGTCAAATGTCTTGTCGGACTTTCATTAGGTCAATGCCGGTATGTTTCTTTATGTATATTGCTCTTAGTATTTCTATGTAATAAGTTGCTGTGTAATCTCTATAGCGTGAGGGTTGGGTTTTTGTATATCGAGTAAGATTTCTGTAGTGAGACCTTGTTATGTCGAAGTGTGCGACATCTAACAGTTCATGTTTATGTTGGTCTATCCATGTATATTTTTTGTCGGGGTCAGGAAGCTTGGTAAACTCATAGTCGTTTTTCGCTATGTTATATCCAGTTGTGCTTGTGGTTATGTTGGTAATGTCGTCGCTGACATTGTATTTGTTGGGGTTTGATGTTTTTAGTTCATTTGCTTTAATTGTGTCTGAAAGTTCCTTGATTACGGCTCTGCGGTTCCGTTGATAGACAGCACTGTTGCTTAGCGGTTTTGGCTTTGAAATTCTATTGGCGTTAGATGATAAACCTCTCTGCGTCGCTGGACTGGCGGCTGCAGAAAATTTTGAGGCCGTATTTGATGTCCGACTCAGTGCTAGTTTGGATTTTTGGAACCTGGCAATTTCTAGCGATACGGCTGTACGTGCATGTCCGGTCGAATCTAGCCAGTTTCTAGGATCGCCACCACTATAAGCATAAGAGTTCAATCCACCCCTGCCAAACGGACTCCAACTGTCCGGACTGTTAAACCGCATCAACACTGGATTGAACTGCCGATAGCCATTGCCCAAATGATAATGCCCGGTCAGCGGGTCCGGGCGTTCGCCGTTGAATCCGAGGAGGCTGAGCAATCCGTTTTCCGCTGGGCGATGACCGTAGGGGCTGTAGGCGAGCGGATGAGAGCCGGTTAACCCGCGTGTACCCAACACCGATCGTTGCTGATCTGTCGCCAACAACGTGGTGTCGACGCTACCGTCCTGCTGGCGTTGCTGTGCCAACAACTGATCGTCATGCTGGAAAACGCTGGTCTGTAGCGAGCCCTGGATCTCGGTCGCCAAGCGACTTTTACAGTAGAAGCGCTGGATGGCGGGCAGTGTGCGGAGAATGCAGTCGGTCTGACGATCCAGCGGGTCATAGCTGTACCGAGTCAGTACGGTGGTGCGGCGGGAAACAGACATTGGCTGATCTCCGTGCAGGTTCCGAATGTCAGGATGATCAGCATCCGGCCTTTTTCAGCCTTTGCCTACTAGCAGAACTGCTAGGTACTACAGACCACACCGCCAATCAGCTCAGCCCGATTGACGCCGATTCCCCCTTGAGTCACCGTTCGCCCACTTAACTGCCGGGCCTGGATGCCATGCCTCATATCCTGATTGTCGAAGACGAAGCGGCGATTGCCGATACCCTGGTGTTTGCCTTGCAAGGCGAGGGTTTCACCGCCACCTGGGTGAGCCTGGGGGCGGCCGCCCTTGAGCATCAGCGGGCGACTCCCGCCGACCTGATCATTCTCGACATCGGCCTGCCGGACATCAGCGGATTTGAAACCTGCAAGCAGTTGCGCCGGTTCAGCGAAGTGCCGGTGATGTTCCTCAGCGCCCGTGATGGTGAGATCGACCGGGTGGTGGGCCTGGAGATTGGCGCTGATGATTATGTGGTCAAGCCATTCAGCCCACGGGAAGTGGCGGCGCGGGTGCGGGCAATTCTCAAACGCATGGCACCGCGTCCGGGGATCGAGTCCACCAGTGCGTTGTTCCTGGTGGACAGCGAGCGCGTGCTGATCACCTATCGCGGCCAGCCGCTGAGTCTGACTCGGCATGAGTACCGCTTGTTGCAGTGTCTGCTGGAACAACCCGAGCGGGTCTTCAGTCGCGAACAACTGCTCGATGCCCTGGGCATTGCCAGCGACGCTGGGTACGAGCGCAGCATCGACAGCCACATCAAGAGCGTGCGCGCCAAGTTGCGCCTGGTGGCGGCCAATGCCGAGCCGATCCAGACCCACCGTGGCCTCGGTTACAGCTACAGCCCAGGGACCAGTTGATGCCATTGGCGATCCGGATTTTCCTGGTCTATGTGCTGTTCGTCGGCCTGACCGGATATTTTGTGCTCAACACAGTGATGGAAGAAATCCGTCCCGGCGTGCGTCAGTCCACCGAAGAAACCCTGGTAGACACCGCCAATCTGATGGCCGAGATCCTGCGCGACGACTTCAAGGCCGGGACCCTCAATCAGAACCGCTGGCCGCAGTTGCTCAAGGCTTATGGTGAGCGGCAGCCGGGCGCGAGTATCTGGGGCCTGGCGAAAAATCAGGTCAACCATCGCATCTACGTTACCGACGCCAAGGGCGTGGTGGTACTGGACTCCAGCGCTCTTGCAGTAGGCCAGGATTATTCGCGCTGGAACGATGTGTACCTGACCCTGCGCGGTGAGTACGGCGCGCGTTCGACCCGCAGTGATCCTGACGACGCCAGTTCTTCGGTGATGCACGTCGGCGCGCCGATTCGCGACAACGGGCAGATCATCGGCGTGGTCACCGTGGCCAAACCCAACAGCTCATTGCAGCCCTACGTCGACCGCACCGAACGCCGTTTGCTCGGCTACGGCGCGGGCTTGATTGGCCTAGGCCTGCTGTTCGGAGCGGCATTGTCGTGGTGGTTGAGCGTGGCGCTGCGGCGCTTGACCGCGTATGCCCAGGCGGTCAGCGAAGGGCGCCGGGCCGAGCTGCCGCACTACCGTGGCGGTGAGCTTGCGCAACTGGCCATGGCGGTCGAACACATGCGTACGCAACTGGAAGGCAAGGCGTATGTGGAGCGCTATGTGCACACCCTGACCCACGAACTGAAGAGCCCGCTGGCGGCGATTCGCGGTGCGGCCGAATTGTTACAGGAGCAGATGCCAGACACCCAACGCCAGCGTTTCGTCAGCAACATCGACACTGAAAGCGCGCGTATGCAGCAGTTGATCGAGCGACTGTTGAACCTGGCCCAGGTCGAGCAACGGCAAACCCTCGAGGAGCGAGTACAGGTACCGTTGGCGGCCTTGGTCGATGAGTTGCTCGATACCCAACAGGCGCGCATTGAACGCAAACAGCTGCGCATCGAAAAACACCTTGCTGCTGACCTGGCGCTGACAGGCGAAGCCTTTCTGTTGCGCCAGGCGCTGGCCAACCTGCTGGAGAACGCCCTGGATTTCACCCCGTCCTACGGTGTCCTGCGGTTTAGCGCACAACGACTGGGCGAGCAGATCGAGTTCAGTCTGTTCAATCAGGCCGACCCGATTCCCGACTACGCCCTGGGACGCCTGAGCGAGCGTTTCTACTCGCTGCCACGGCCCGACAGTGGACGTAAAAGCACCGGGCTGGGGCTGAATTTTGTTGAAGAGGTGGTGAAGTTGCACGGTGGTCTGCTGACGATCGGGAATGTCGAGGGCGGCGTTGAGGTGAAGCTGCGTCTACCGTAGCTGCTGTTCTCCACACACTCTGCATATTCCCTCCATAAAACCCACACACGGGCCTTGCAGACTTTCCCTCATTCGAACAGGGAGAGACCCCATGAACCGCAGCCTGGCCTTGAAACTCGGGGCGATTGCCCTATTGATTCTGTTGTTGCTGATTCCGTTACTGATGATCAGCGGCATGATTGACGACCGTCAGCAACTGCGCGACGGCGTCCTCGAAGACATCGCCCGCAGCTCCAGTTACAGCCAGCAACTGAGCGGACCGGTGATGGTGGTGCCGTACCGCAAGGTGGTGCGTACCTGGAAACACAACGAAAAAACCAACGCGCGTTATCAGGAAACCAGCCTGGAGCGCGGGCGCCTGTATTTCCTGCCGGAGCGTTTCGAGCTCGACGCGAAGGTGCAGACCGAACTGCGTGCCCGTGGCATCTACGAGGCGCGGTTGTTCCATGCGGATAACCGAATTAGCGGGCACTTTTCGATTCCGCAGCAACTGGGGATCGATGAAGACTTTGCCGACTACACGTTTGATTCGCCCTATCTGGCTGTGGGCATCAGTGATATCCGCGGCATCGAAAACGCGCTGCAACTGGAACTCGATGGCCAGCGCCTGGACTTTGTACCGGGCACTCAAGAGGAATGGTTGGGGGAGGGGGTGCATGTCACGCTGGCGCCACTGGATGTTCGCAAAGCCAACGAACTGAGCTTCGCGTTCGACCTGCGCTTGCAGGGCACCGGCCAGTTGCAGGTCACCCCGGTGGGCAGGACCAGCAACGTGACGGTGTCCGCCAACTGGCCCCACCCCAGCTTTATCGGCAACTACCTGCCGGCCCAACGAGCGATCAGCGCTGAAGGCTTCACGGCGAACTGGCAGACCTCGTTCTTCTCCACCAACCTGGAAGAAGCGCTGAGCAACTGTGTTGCTCGTGGCAGCTGTGACGAATTCAAAGGCCGTAGCTTCGGCGTGAGCTTCATCGACCCGGTGGACCAGTACCTCAAGAGCGAGCGGGCAATCAAATACGCCCTGCTGTTCATCGTGCTGACCTTCGCCGGTTTCTTCCTCTTCGAAGTGCTGAAAAGCCTGACGGTGCACCCGGTGCAATACGCCTTGGTCGGGGTGGCACTGGCGTTCTTCTATCTGCTGTTGTTGTCACTGTCCGAGCACATCGGGTTTGCCCTGGCGTATCTGCTGTCGGCCAGTGCCTGCGTGTTGTTGATCGGCTTTTATGTCTGCCACGTGTTGCGCAGTGCGGTGCATGGCTTGAGCTTTTCAGCGGGGTTGGCGGCGTTGTATGGGCTGCTTTACGGATTGTTGAGTGCCGAGGATTACGCGTTGTTGATGGGCTCGTTGTTGCTGTTTGGGTTGCTGGGGGTGTTTATGGTGCTGACGCGCAGATTGGATTGGTATGGGATGGGGCGGGGGAAGGTGAGCAAGGCGGAGGTGGGAGGTGAGTAGGTCGTTGGGGTTAAGGGAAGATCAGGTGTTGGGGGCAGTGCTGGCGATGCAGATTGCCAGCCTGTTTCCCCCAAAGTGTTGTGTGAGTCGAGTATTCAGGTGTCACGTATGTCGCTTAAAAGAGAGTGGGGCGTGGATCGGCCTGCGTTCAAACGGTCACGTGCGATCCTTGCCTGTAGACTAGTTGAGGGGGAGGCTTCTCCAGTGCTTTCGGTGAGTGGTGCATGGCGATTACGAACGTGAGTTTTTACAGGCTCGCGACTGGAGTTCAGGGTTTCAGGTGGTAGATTTTTTTTAAATTTTTCTTCTGCTTCGGCAATTAATTCGCTCGGCGTTTTGCCATGTTTCCTTTTCTCGTTAATCCAATAGCGGCCCTCGCGCCTTGATAATTTTTCTTCTGATGGTATTCCTTTATTGAAGTCGTCAACCATTTGTTTTCGAGTCTTTTTTTCAAGTTTCGTAATTGGATGTTCGACACTATTGTATTTCACCAATTCTTTGGGAACTCTGGTCTTCTTTTTAATGATGTTGAGCTTTCTTAATGCTTTAAGAACTAACCAGTCATGGCCATTTGAGTCCGTCCTATTCACTGGTTCTCCTCCACAATATGTGTAGGCGTTTATCCCTCCCTCACCAAACGGACTCCAACTGTCCGGGCTGTTAAACCGCATCAACACCGGATTGAACTGCCGATAGCCATTACCCAAATGATAATGCCCGGTCACGGGGTCCGGCCGTTGTCCATTGAAGCCGAGCAGGCTGAGCAGGCCGTTTTCTGGCGGGCGATGGCCGTAGGGGGTATAGGCGAGGGGATGGGGGCGGATTGCGTCGAGCGCGCTCAATACCGTGCGCTGCTGATCGGTCGCCAGGAGGGTGGTATCGAGTTGGTCGTTCTGGTGCCGCTGTTGCGCCAACAACTGGTCGTCGTGCTGGAACAGGCTGGTGCGGACTGCGCCGTGGATTTCAGTGGCCAAGCGGCTTGTGCAGTAAAAACGCTGGAGGGTGGCCGGCTGCACTAGCGTGAGGGTGCAGCCGGTCTGGCGATCCAGTGGGTCGTAGTGGTAGCGGCACAACTCGGTCAGGCGAGATGAGGAGGGCATCGACGGAACTCCGTGCAAGGTCCCATAAACAGGACCTTCAGCATCGGAGGTTTTTTAGGTCTTGCCTACTGGCAGAACTGCTAGGTACTTGCCGGCTTCACACCTTCCGATATCAATAGATCAGTCCACTTTTTTCTCGCTTTTTTCTCTTTTCCTCACTTTTTTCTGTATCCAGGCTCGCCCTCGCGTATTGTCCGGTTGCTTTTAGGTGGGTTGCCATAGAACTGAGGGAATCGGCGAATCATTTCTCCTTTGATTATGGTAAGCATAGAATCTCCCTCGGCGCTGGTTGCTGGCCATTTGCTTATAGCATTCTGCAGCTGGGCTAACTCAGTGTAGTTTGAGTGTGCAACTGAGTTTTCAAATTGGGAGCCCTGTGGATCGTTGGAGGAGACTCCTACTGTGTTTGGTGTTTGTGGACGTGATGAAGTGGGATGAGTGGAGGTCCCTTTTAAATTGTTAAGCCTGCGAAGCAATTCTGGGTCGCGAGTATCAGCAATTACAGTGGAGGTCGAATTTGTTGAGTGTTGCAGGTCAGGATTGATCATGCTTTTCGAGGAGATGGTAGCCGGAACTTGGGTTTCTCGTATCGGGCCTGAGGTCGAGCTTTTGGTTTTTCCTGGTGTTCTACCAAACATATTTTTTATCCCCTTCCAGGCGCGTCGAAAAATATTCGAGTGCCCCATTGGATCACTCCCAAGCACCGGCTCCCCATCACAGTACCCATAGGCATTCAACCCACCCTGACCAAACGGACTCCAACTGTCCGGGCTGTTAAACCGCATCAACACCGGATTGAACTGCCGATAGCCATTACCCAAATGATAATGCCCGGTCACGGGGTCCGGCCGTTGTCCATTGAAGCCGAGCAGGCTGAGCAGGCCGTTTTCTGCCGGGCGATGGCCGTAGGGGGTATAGGCGAGGGGATGGGGGCGGGTTGTGTCGAGCGCGCTCAATACCGTGCGCTGCTGATCGGTTGCCAGGAGGGTGGTATCGAGCTGGTCGTTCTGGTGCCGCTGTTGCGCCAACAAATGGTCGTCGTGCTGGAACAGGCTGGTGCGGACTGCGCCGTGGATTTCAGTGGCCAAGCGGCTTGTGCAGTAAAAGCGCTGGAGGGTGGCCGGCTGCAGTAGCGTGAGGGTGCAAGCGGCCTGGCGATCCAGTGGGTCGTAGTGGTAGCGGCACAACTCGGTCAGGCGAGATGAGGAGGGCATCGACTGGGCTCCGTGCAAGGTCCCAAAAGCGGGACCTTCAGCATCGGAGGTTTTTTTGGTTTTGCCTACTAGCAGAACTGCTAGGTACTGGGCCTTGCTGGCTTCACACCTTCGGCGCAGTCGCCAGCATCGACGGGCGCTGGCTGACGTCGGCATACCAGGCGGCGAGTTGCGGATTCGATGTGCGCCAATCCAGATCCGGGTGGCGCAGGTCCAGGTAGCCCAGGGCGCAGGCGACGCTGATTGCCGCCACATCGAAGTGGCAGGTCAGCTCGGCGATGGCGTCTTTTTCCAGCAATGCCAGGGCGCGGCGGATTTTCTCGCGCTGGCCGTCGAGCCATTCGTCCCAGTGCTTCTCTGGGGCACGCAGGGCGACTTCGTAGCGCACCAGCACGGCCGCGTCCATGATCCCGTCGGCCAGCGAAGCGAGGGTCAGGCGCCGCCAGCGCGCCGATCCTTCGCGGGGGATCAGCGGGTTACCGACGTGCTGCTGGTCGAGGTAGTCGAGGATGACCCGGCTGTCGTGAATGATGTTGCCGTCGGCCAGGCGCAGAGCCGGGATTTTGCCCAGGGGGTTGTCGTCGATCAGGCTCAGGTCCGGGTTGACCGGGGTGAGCACGCTGGCCTGCAACGCCACGCGGTCTTGTTGTCCGGTTTCGTACAGCAGCACCATGACTTTGCGCACGAAGGGCGAGGCAGGGTTGTGGAACAGGGTCATGCTGGGGGCGGACATGGGCATTCCTCGGCGATCATCGGGGAGCAGAGGCTTAGCCTAGTCAGTTCCGGCGTGGCTGGCGAGGGGGTTGATGGCGCCTGTGAAATCGCCTTCGCGGGGTCACGCCCGCTCCCACAGGGCTAGCGGTTGTTTATCTACTTTGTGTTCAGCCCGTTCAAACACAGTAGATTTCAACTCCTACGCAACAACCCCCGAAGTCCCAAAACGGCCGGCACGCCCAAGCCGATCCAGCTCAAGCCATCCCAGATCCCATCACCCAATAGCGCCGCGAACAACCCTGCGGCACTGAGCAGGGCAATCACGGTGGGGGTGGCGAAGACTTTCCAGAAGTTCGACTGGCGCGGTCTCATGGGGTGCTCTCCTGGGCCACGGCCAGCGGTTTTGCCGCCCGGCGCCGGACTATCCACAGGTACAGGCCGCTGCCGAGGACGATGATGGTCAGTACATCGAGTGCCGCCCAGAGGATTTTCATCGGCATGCCACCGTAGTCACCGAAGTGCAGTGGTTGCGACATGCCCATGACGTCCATGTACCACGGTCGTTCGGCGATCGCGGTGACTTGCAGGGTACTGGCGTCGATCAGCACCGGGGTCAGCAGGTGGGAGGTCAGGTGGGTATTGCCTTTCATGAACACCGCGTAGTGGTGTTCGCTGGAGAAACGGGTGCCAGGGAAGGCGATGAAGTCGGTCTGCATCTCGGGTGCGGCCCGCTGGGCAATCTCGAGCAACTGGCTGGCGGGTGCCAGGCGGGTCAGGGGCGGTGCGTCGCGGTAGGGTTCGATCATCGCGCTCAGGGCTTCGCTGCGCCAGGCCGCAATCAGCAGGTCGGCGCAGGCGCTGACCACCCCGGTGACACCCACCACCAGCGCCCAGGTCAAGGTGACGACGCCGATCAGGTTGTGCAGATCGAGCCAGCGCAGGCGCGTGGATTTGTCCTGACGCACGGTGCCGAACTTCAGGCGGCGCATGAACGGCAGGTACAGCACCGCGCCGGAAACGATCGCCAGCACGAACAGAATGCCCATGAACGCCAGCAGCAACTTGCCCGGCAGCCCGGCGAACATGTCGACGTGCAGGCGCAAGATGACCATCATCAGCCCGCCGTTGGCCGAGGGCATGGCCACCGGTTCGCCGGTGCGGGCGTCGAGCATGTAGGTGTGGGACAAGTTGGGCTCGGTGCCGGCGGTCTTGGCCATGATCGCGATCACGCCGTTGGGCTCGTCCTCATCCCAGCCGAAGTACTGCATGACTTCGTCGGGACGATGGGCCTGGGCCTTTTCGACCAGTTGCTGCAGGTCCAGATGCGGGGTGTCGGCCGGCATCTGTCGCAGCACGGGCGCATCGCCCAGCAGGTGTTCGATCTCGTGATGAAAGATCAGCGGCAGGCCGGTCAGGGCGAGCATCAGCAGGAACGCCGTGCAAATCAGGCTGGCCCAGGTGTGGATAAAGGACCAGCGGCGGATGGTTTTGCTTTTCATCGGTCATCCAAATGGACAAGGGCCACCGTACGGGTGGCCCTTCAATCAGGGGGTGCGGCTTAGAACTTGTAGTTGACGCTGGCGACTACGTTGCGCTCATCACCGTAGTAGCACCAGTAGCCATCACAGTTGGCCAGGTAGTCTTTGTCGAACAGGTTCTTGGCTTCGACGGCGACCGTGACACCCTTCATGGTTTTGTCCAGGCGGCCGAGGTCGTAATGGACGGCGGCGTCATACACGGTGTAGGAGCTGACATGGGCGATATCGGTATTGGCCGTGTTGCCGTAGGTGTCGCCAACGTAGCGAACCCCGCCTCCAACGCCGAAGCCGTCGAGCGCGCCGGCGTGCCAGGTGTAATCAGCCCACAGGGTGGCCTGGTTGCGCGGAATCAGCGCCATGCGGTTGCCGACTTCGCTCTCCAGGCCTTTGCTGATTTCTGTGTCGGTGTAGGTGTAGGAACCAATCACCTTGAGGTTGTCGGTGACCTCGGTGGTCGCTTCCAGCTCCAGCCCGCGGACCTTCAGCTCACCAACCTGGCGGGTGATACTGCCTTCGGTGACGCTGACGTTTTCCTGGCGCAGGTCGTAGACCGCCGCCGTCAACAGGCTCTTGCTGCCCACTGGCTGGTACTTCACGCCGACTTCGTACTGGTGGCCTTCGGTCGGCTTGAACGCCTCGGTGGCCGAGACGTTGGCGCCGATGCTCGGCTGGAACGACTCAGTGTAGGAAATGTATGGCGTCACGCCGTTGTCGAACACGTAGCTGAGGCCGACGTTGCCGGAGAAGGCCTTGTCGCGCTGGGTGTTGGTGACATCGTTGTTGTTATGGAAGGTGGTGCCGGTGTGCACCCAGTCTTCACGACCGCCGAGGGTCAGGCGCCAGTTGTCCAGGGCCATCTGGTCCTGGACGTAAAGGCCGGTCTGGTGGGTTTTCTGGTTGTAGTCCTGCATGGCGAAGTACGTGACGCCAGACATGTCCGCGCCGTAGATCGGGTTGTTGACGTTGATCGGTGGCACGCCCATGCCGTACAGCCATTGGTAGTTGGTATTGGCGCGCTGGTGATCGAGGCCCAGCAACAGGGTATGGCGGATGGCACCCGTGTCGAAGTCGGCCTGGAAGTTGTTGTCGACCGCGAACTGGCTGATGTCTTCGTTGACGATGCCCGACTCGCGGTTGACGTTGCCAGCCTCGTCGACTTCGTTGAAGGTGGCTACGTTGACCGCCTGGAATTCCAGGTCGCTCTTGGTGTAGCGCAGGTTCTGACGGAATTGCCAGACGTCGTTCAGGCGCTGTTCGTAGGCATATCCCAGGGCGTAGTAGGTGCGGTCATAGAAGTCCCAGTCCGGCTCGCCAAGGTTCTTGTGATGGGAGATATCCCCGGCCGGTGAGCCGAGCTTGGTGCCCTGCAGCGGTAAAAACTGACCGGTGATGCCGGTGTCGTCGCGGGTGTACTGGGAAATGAAGGTCAGGCTCGCATCTTCATTGATGTTCCAGGTCAGGCTTGGGGCGATGTTGTAGCGCTTGTCCGGGATGTGGTCGACTGGCGCATTGCTGTCGCGCACCACGCCACTGACGCGGTAGAGAAACTGGCCTTCGTCGTCGATCTTGCCAGTGCTGTCGAAGTTGATCTGCTTATGTTCGTTGCTGCCGGCCTGGGCTTCGATCTGGTGCGCGCTTTCGAGTTGCGGACGGCGGCTGACCATATCGAGCATGCCGCCCGGTGGCGTCTGGCCGTAGACCGAGGAGGCCGGGCCGCGCAGTACAGTGATGCGCTCCAGGTTCCAGGGTTCGACTTTAGGGTTGGAGAACGAACCCTTGGGCAGTGGCAGGCCGTCGAGGAACTGGGAGGGGTCGAAGCCACGTACGCGCAGCCAGTCGGCCCGGGAGTCGGAGCCGTAGCCGCTGCTCTGTACGCCTGCGGTGTAGCGCAGGGCGTCATTGAGGTTGAGCACCTGGCGTTCATCCAGTTGCTCGCGGGTGATCACGGTCATCGAGCGAGGCACTTCGACGATGGCGGTGTCGGTCTTGGTCCCGGCGGCGGTGCGGGTCGCTACAAAACCGGCGGCTGGGCCCCAGGCGCTTTCGCTGCCCTCGATACCGATCACGCTGGTTTCCGGCAGCGCCATCACGCCCTCGGGAACCGCTACCAGGCTGTAGGTGCCGGCGCTGCTTTGTTCCAGTTGCAGGCCGGTGCCGCGCAGGGCTTGGCTCAGGGCGCTGGCGGCGTCGTACTGGCCGTTGACCGGGGCGGAGGTCTTGCCGGCAGCCAGGGACGGGTTGAGGCTCAAGGCGAGGCCGGCCTGGCTGGCGATCTGGTTCAGGGTGCTGGCCAGGGGCGCGGCCGGCAGGTTGTAGGCGCGAACGCTGGACGTCTGTTCAGCGGCCACCAGCAGGGTGCTGGTCAGCGGGGTGCCGAAGGCAATGGCCAGGGCCAACAGACTGGGGCGCAACAAGGTGTCTAGCGAACGTGACATACGGCGGCTCCTGAATGGAAATATTTCTCAATTGCCTATGTGCCGAACGAGATTGAAAAAGTGATAGGGGCGGATCGAAATAATTTCGATTCAGGAAAAATAGCCCCGGTTACCGGGGCTGTCCTCAACCCTCAGGGTTTGGCGACCACGGTGACCCACCACGAGGTGTGCTGCTCGATCTGCACGGGCAGGGTCGGCAGCAGGGCACTGAGGGCCAGGTCGGTGTTGTGCAGCGGGAAGCTGCCGGTGATCCGCAGGTCGGCGACGGCCGGATCGACGCCGAGGTGGCCCGGGCGATAACGATCGAGTTCGTGGACCAGGTCTTCGAGGCGGACGTTGTCGACCACCAGCATGCCGCGAGTCCAGGCGTCGCTGCCGGGGTTGAGCGCCAGCAGCGGGCCGAGGCCGTCGCGCTGCATCAGCACCTGCTGGCCTTCCTTGAGAATCTGTTCGTCAGCCAGGGTCTCGGGGCGTGCGGCCACCGCGGACTGCAACACGCTCAGGCGCGTGCCGTGGTCTTCGCGCTTGACCAGGAACCGGGTGCCGAGGGCACGCATCTGGCCGTCGCGGGTTTCGACGATGAAGGGGCGCGTATCGTTGTGTGCGGTTTCAATGAGGATTTCCCCTTCCTGCAGGACGATCCGGCGCTGCTTCTCATCAAAACGCACGTCCAGCGCGCTGTGGGTGTTGAGGTTGATCAGCGTGCCGTCGGCGAGGCGCAGGGTGCGTTGCTCGCCGGTGGCGGTGCGCTGGTCGGCCAGCCAATAGTCGAGGGGCAGGTAGCGTTCGCTGGCGAACAATCCCAGGCCGATCACCAGCAGGACGCTGGCGATCCCGCTGCCCAGCTTGCGCACCCGGCGCCGGATACCTTCACGCGATTGCAGCAGCGCTACCCGACCCGGTCCACTGGCCACGCTGAAGCGTTGATCGAGCATGCCCAGTTGCTGCCAGGCGCGAGCATGTTCTTCATCGGCGGCGTGCCATTTGGCGAACTCCTCGCGTTCCACCGCACTGCCGGCGCCGGAATCGAGAGACAGTTGCCAGGCGATGGCGGCGTCGAGTACCCGCGCCGAGACCGGCTTGGAGCTGAGCGGGCTCAAGCGGGCTCGCCGTACAGCGCCACATAACACTGGCGGATGCCCTGGGCCAGGTACTGCCGCACCCGTGGCACGGAGACGCCCAGGCGCTCGGCGATTTCGGCATGGCCGAGGCCGTCGAGGCGGTTATAGAGGAAGGCGGCGCGGGCTTTGCTCGACAGCTTGCCGAGCAGGCGGTCGATGGCCTTGAGGTCTTCGAGGATCAGTTGCTGTTCTTCCACCGAGGGTTGCTCGCCTTCGGGGATCAGCATCAACTCAGTGAGGTAGGCCTGTTCCAGTGCGGCGCGACGGAAATAGTCGAACAGCAGGCCCTTGGCGATCGCCACCAGGAAGGCTCGGGGTTCGCGGGGCTGCTTGAACGCTTCGCGCCCGAGCAAGCGGACGAAGGTGTCCTGGCTCAGGTCTTCGGCTTTGGAGGGACAGGCCACGTTGCGCCGTAGCCAGGCCAATAGCCAACCGCGATGGTCGCGATACAACGCACCAACCAGTTCACTGTGAGGGCTTTGGACGGACGACAAATGGCTTCACCGAATACACGTTTAAACTAACGAGAATTATTCGCGATTGTCTCAGAGCCCATGCCCGTGCGCAATTGGCGTTGGTCGGGTCGATTGTGCCGAAAGCTGGATTAAAAGGAGTGTTTTTGCTGGCGTCGCTTCCACTGGCTGAGCCGTTGTTGCAGCTCCAGCGGGCTGTGAATCTGTTGCGCCCGCGCCCGGCTGAACAGGATCAACGCCAGCTCGGCCGTGGCCATGGCGTCGGCGCTGGCGTTGTGGCGCTCGAAGATCTGCAACTGGAACCAGTTGATCCAATCATCCAGGCCGGCTTCGCGGATGTGCGCTTGGGGGCAGAGCAGTGGAGCCATGTCGGCAACATCAAGAAACTTATGTTGCAGGCGATAACCCAGGCTGTCCTTCAAGGCGCGGCCAAGCATGTGTTGATCGAAGGGGGCATGGAAGGCCAGGAGCGGGCTGTCGCCGACAAACTCCATGAAGTCCAGCAGGGCGTCCACCGGATCGCTGCCGGCGGCAATCGCGCTCGGCCCCAGGCCGTGCAGCAACACGCTGGGACCGAGTTTGTGCGCGTGGCGTTGCAGGGTGCGCTCGAACTGCTGGCTGAAATCGATCGCGCCATCTTCGATGACCACGGCGCCAATGGACAGCACCAGGTCCTTGCTCAGGTTCAGGCCGGTGGTTTCCAGGTCGAGCACCACCCAGCGTTGCTCGCGCAGGCTGCAATCGTCCAGGGTCGGTGCGCTGGGCAGTTGTGCCAGGCGCTGTTGCTGTTCGAGGGTCAGGGTCGGGGTGGCCGCACGCAGCCAGGAAAACAGGCTCATAGCTGGTACCGCAGGCTGAGGCTGCTTTGCAGGCGTTGGGCCTGGCGCAGGGATTCACGCAGGATGCGCCGGTCCAGGTGATTGAGGCTGTCCGGGTCGACTCGGTTGGAGTAGGGCAGGTTCTCGCGGCTCTGGCGCTGATGCTGTTGCATGCGGGTTTGCTGGATGAAGTGATAGGCCTCTTCGTAGGCAGCGCCGTCCAGGGGCTCGATGATTTCCTTGGCCACCAGCTCGCGGAAACGTTCCAGGGTGTTGTTGGTTTCAATGCCGTTGGCCAGGGCCAACAGGCGCGCGCCGTCGACGAAGGGCGTCAGGCCCTGCACCTTGAGGTCGAGGGTGGCTTTTTCGCCGCTCTTTTTGCTCAGGACGAACTCGCGCAAACGCCCCACCGGTGGCCGCTGGCGCAAGGCATTCTCAGCCAGCATGCGCTGGAACAGGCGATTGTCGGCTACCTGGTCGAGGATGGCTCGACGCAGTTGCGCGCAACCCTGCTCCTCGCCCCAAACCACCCGCAGGTCAAAGTAGATACTCGAGCCCAGCAGGTTCTGCGGGGTGGCCTCGCGGATGAAGGCGGCGAAACGCCTGGCCCACTCGGCTCGGGACAGGCACAGCTCGGGATTGCCGGCCATGATGTTGCCCTTGCACAGGGTGAAGCCGCAGAGCGCCAGGCTGTGGTTGATTTGTTGGGCGATGGGCAGTAGCCGGCCGCGGATCTCGGCGGCATGGGCAGCATCGCGCGCCTCGAACAGCAGGCCGTTGTCCTGGTCGGTGTGCAGGGTTTGCTCGCGGCGGCCTTCACTGCCGAAGCACAACCAACTGAAGGGGATGCCCGGGTCGCCTTTTTCCGCCAGTGTCAGCTCGATCACCCGGCACACGGTGTGGTCGTTGAGCAGGGTGATGATTTGGGTGATCTGGGTCGAGGAGGCGCCGTGGGCGAGCATGCGCTCGACCAGTTGACCAATCTCACCGCGAATCGCCACCAGGTTGTCGACCCGTGGCGCGTTACGAATGGTCCGTGCCAGGTGCACCAGGTCGACCCGCTGCAGGGAAAACAGATCGCGCTCGGAGACCACGCCGCACAGGCGTTGGTCCTTGACCAGGCAGACGTGGGCAATGTGCCGTTCGGTCATGGCAATGGCCGCGTCGAATGCGCTGTGGTCCGGGCTCAGGTAAAACGGCGCCTGAGTCATGTGCCGGGCTATGGGCTGGTCGAAGTCGCGAGTACCGTCGGCGACCACGTGGCGCAAATCGCGCAGGGTGAAAATCCCCAGGGGGGCCTTGTGTTCATCGACGATCACGATGCTGCCGACCTGTTGCTCGTGCATCAGGGTCACGGCTTCGCGCAGGGGCGTGGTCGGGCTACAAGTCACGGGGTGGCGCATCGCCAGTTCGCCGAGGCGGGTGTTGAGTGAGTACTGGGTGCCGAGGGTTTCCACGGCCTTCTGCTGGACTTGCTGGTTGACCTGGTCCAGCAGGCTGCTGACGCCGCGCAGGGCGAAGTCGCGAAAGGTGCTGGAAAGGGCAAACAGCTTGATGAATGCCAGCTTGTTCAACTGCAGGCAAAAGGTATCTTCGCCCGCCAGGTGCTCGGTGCGGGTCGCCCGCTCACCGAGCAGCGCGGCGAGGGGAAAACACTCGCCGGTGGTGATTTCGAAGGTGGTTTCGGTGCCGCCCTTGGCGCTATGCGGACGTTCGCCGACCACTCGGCCCTGCTTGACGATGTAGAAGTGCTCAACCGGGCCGTCGGCCGGCTTGATGATGCTGTCGCCAGGCGCGTAGAAACGCAGTTGGCACTGCTCCACCAGGTATGCCAGGTGCGCGTGTTCCATCTGGTTGAACGGCGGGAACCGCTGCAGGAACTGCAAGGTGCCCTGGATGTTCTGCAACACCGCGGTTTTCCCAGCCTGGGTGAAGGCGTCCGTTTTACTCATAACCATGACCGCAGTCTTTTTCGATTTATTGTTGTTGGGGTATCTGCATGGTCGGCCCCTGCGCACGGGGTGCCCATTGGACGTAAGTCTAGGTCGCGGGACCTCGATTAAAAAACTCGGAGCGGTCCTACGTCATGGGTACCTAAAACCTTTGCCCGACCCTCTTGGAAAAGTATCCGACGAAGCGCACATTTAAGCACTGCTTAGCGATGTCAGATAATTGTGCTAGGGGAACGATCTGAAACTGTTGAGTGACCTATGTCCGACCACGATATTTTGAGCGATGCCGAGCGTGAAGCGCTGAGTGCAATCATGCTTGAGCCGGATTTACCGGCCCAGCGGGTATTGATCGTCGATGATGACCAGGATGCCCGCGAATTGCTCAAGCAGTTCCTGGCCCTTGCCGGCATTCGGTGCATGACCGCCGCCAGTGGCGAAAGCGCGCTGAAGCTGCTGGAGACTACCCCCTCGATCGGCCTGGTGATCACCGATCTGCGCATGGGGCATGTCGATGGGCTGGATCTGATCCGCCAGGTGCGTGAATCGGTCCGGGCCGCACTGCCGATCATCATTGTCTCCGGCGAGGCCGACGTGCAGGACGCGATTGCGGCCATGCACATGAGCGTGGTGGACTTCCTGCTCAAGCCGATCGATACCGGCAAGTTGCTGGAGTTGGTCAGGCATGAGCTGGGCATGTCGCTCTAACCAGTCACACCCGGCATCACGAAAAAAGGCCCTGATCTGTCGATCAGGGCCTTTTTTTGTCCGGCGTCAGCGCTTACTTAGAGGCCATTGGCAGCCTTGAATTCACGCCGGCGACGGTGCAGGACCGGCTCGGTGTAGCCGTTCGGCTGCTGGGTGCCTTCGATCACCAGTTCGACCGCCGCCTGGAAGGCGATGTTGCTGTCGAAGTTCGGTGCCAGCGGACGATACAGCGGGTCGTTGGCGTTCTGGCGGTCAACCACCGGCGCCATGCGCTTGAGGCTTTCCATCACCTGATCTTCAGTGACGATGCCATGGCGCAGCCAGTTGGCGATGTGCTGGCTGGAGATACGCAGCGTCGCACGGTCTTCCATCAGGCCGACGTCATTGATGTCCGGGACCTTCGAGCAACCGACACCCTGGTCGATCCAGCGCACGACATAACCGAGAATGCCCTGGGCGTTGTTGTCCAGTTCGTTCTTGATCTGCTCGGCGCTCCACTGCGGGTTCACCGCCAGGGGGATGGTCAGGATGTCGTCCACCGAGGCGCGGGTGCGCTTGGCCAGTTCGGCCTGGCGAGCGAATACGTCGACCTTGTGGTAGTGCAGGGCGTGCAGGGCGGCAGCAGTCGGCGACGGCACCCAGGCGGTGTTGGCACCGGCCAGTGGGTGAGCGACTTTCTGCTCGAGCATGGCGGCCATCAGGTCGGGCATGGCCCACATGCCTTTACCGATTTGCGCGCGGCCTTGCAGGCCGGTGCTCAGACCGATATCGACGTTCCAGTTTTCGTAGGCGCCGATCCATTTTTCAGCCTTCATGTCGGCCTTGCGAACCATCGGGCCGGCTTCCATGGAGGTGTGGATTTCATCGCCGGTGCGGTCGAGGAAGCCGGTGTTGATGAACACCACGCGCTCGCTGGCGGCCTTGATGCACGCCTTGAGGTTGATGGTGGTGCGCCGCTCTTCGTCCATGATCCCGACTTTGAGGGTGTTGCGTGGCAGCTCGAGGACGTCTTCGATGCGCCCGAACAGCTCGTTGGTGAACGCCGCTTCTTCAGGACCGTGCATTTTCGGTTTGACGATGTAGACCGAACCGGTGCGGCTGTTTTTGCGGGTGGTGTTGCCGTTGAGGCTGTGGATCGCCGCCAGGTTGGTCACCAGGCCGTCGAGGATGCCTTCCGGAACTTCGTTGCCGTCCTTGTCGAGGATCGCATCGATGGTCATCAGGTGGCCGACGTTACGCACGAACAGCAGGGAGCGGCCGTGCAGGCTCAGTTCGCTGCCATCAGGCGCGGTGTAGGTGCGGTCGGCGTTCATGGTGCGGGTAAAGCTCTGGCCGCCCTTGCTGACTTCTTCCGACAGGTCGCCCTTCATCAGGCCGAGCCAGTTGCGGTAGATCACCACTTTGTCGTCGGCATCGACGGCAGCGACCGAGTCTTCGCAGTCCATGATGGTGGTCAGCGCCGCTTCCATCAGTACGTCTTTGACACCGGCTGCGTCGGTCTGGCCGACCGGGGTGCTGGCGTCGATCTGGATTTCGAAGTGCAGGCCATTGTGCTTGAGCAGCACCGCGGTCGGTGCCGCGGCGTCGCCGTGGAAACCGATCAGTTGCGCGTCGTTGCGCAGGCCGGTGTTGCTGCCGCCCTTGAGACTGACCACCAGCTTGCCAGCAACGATCGCGTAGCGGCTGGAGTCGACATGGGAGCCGGCGGCCAGCGGTGCGGCCTCGTCGAGGAAGGCGCGGGCGAAGGCGATGACCTTGTCGCCACGGACCTTGTTGTAGCCTTTGCCCTTCTGCGCGCCATCGGCTTCGCTGATGGCGTCAGTGCCATAGAGCGCGTCGTACAACGAACCCCAGCGAGCGTTCGAGGCGTTCAGGGCGAAGCGGGCGTTCATCACCGGCACCACCAGTTGCGGGCCGGCCATACGGGCGATTTCTTCATCGACGTTTTGCGTCGTAGCCTGGAAATCGGCCGCTTCTGGCAGCAGATAACCGATGTCTTGCAGGAAGGCTTTGTAGGCCACAGCATCGTGTGCTTGGCCGGTACGGGACTGGTGCCAGGCGTCGATACGCGCCTGGAAGTCATCGCGTTTGGCGAGTAGGGCTTTGTTCTTCGGGGCCAGGTCGTGAATGACCTTGTCGGCTCCGGCCCAGAACTTATCGGCGGTGAGGCCGGTACCGGGAATGGCTTCGTTGTTCACGAAGTCGAACAGGACTTTGGCGACCTGCAGGCCACCGACTTGAACGTGTTCAGTCATTGCTTGCCTCACTCTGCTCAGCTATTTCGCTTTTCAGCTCTTCAATTATGACAATGAAGCCACTGGCCATTTAAACCACAAACCGCCCTACCAGTACATGCCATGACGGGCGGCTGGGCGGGACCAATCAACGGCTTGGAGGCCTTGCTGACGGGGCTTTCAGGGTTGCGATTGGGCCTGCGGCAGACATCGATCCAACGTTATGTAGTGCGCGCTGCGGCATACTACATGATGAATTGCGGTTGTGAAAATTAGACTAATTACGTCGTTCTGCGACCCCATGACGCATTGCAGTCACGTCAGGGCACGGGATGTTCTCAAAAAACCATGAGATTGTTCCAGTTAAATATAAAAACTTGTACACGATTTGTGGTTTTCAGGGTTTCCGCTGTTGCGCCAATCACCGGCAATCGACTCACCGACGCATCGCGGCCGAGCATCACCAGCCCCTTGCCTATACTTGCCTTTCCAGAACAAAAGTCATGACTAGAGGGCTGCGCCATGGACCACCTCGTACTCACGGTATTCGCCCCGGATAAACCCGGTCAGGTCGAGCGCATTGCCCAATGTATCGCCGAACATGGCGGCAACTGGCTGGAAAGCCGCATGTCGCGGATGGCCGGGCAATTTGCCGGGATCCTGCGGGTGGGGGTGCCGGCCGAGGCCTACGACGAACTGGTGGATGCGCTGCAGGCGTTGGCCAGCCACGGGATTCGGGTATTGATTGCCGAGAGCGGGATCGAACAGTCCTGCACCTGGAAGCCGATTGCCATGGAGTTGGTAGGTAACGATCGTCCGGGAATTGTGCGCGACATTACCCGCCTGCTCAGTGAGCAAGGGGTCAACCTCGAGCGGTTGGTGACCGAGGTGCGGCCAGCACCCATGAGCAGTGAACCGCTGTTTCATGCCGAAGCCATTCTTGCGGTGCCCTTGACCCTGTCGCTGGACGTGCTGCAGTCGCGGCTGGAAACCCTGGCCGATGACTTGATGGTGGAGTTGGTGTTGCGTAGCGATCCGTAGGCGCAGGTAGGGTTATCCAAGAAAAACCTGCACCTGCCTGTGGATAACCTGTAGAGACAGGCCTGCAGCGCAGGCGGGCCGTGGCCTACGGGATATTGGTCAAAAAACCAGCAGTTTCAAGGGCTTGTGCACAAACGGCGGGGATCAGGTTGTGGATAACCTTGGGAAGGATAGCTGCAGGCCACGTACACCGTGGCTTGCAGCTTGTTGTGCGTTTTTTGATCAGTTGCGTCGACGCAAACTGATCCAGGCATCGATGCTGTAGACCGCCAACCCAGCCCAGATAAACATGAAGGCCACCAGGGTGCTGGAGGACAGGTGTTCGCCAAACAGCAGCACTGCCTGCAACAGCACCAGGGTCGGCGCCAGGTATTGCAGGAAGCCCAGGGTGGTGTAGGGCAGGTGCCGGGCGGCGGCGTTGAAGCAGACCAGCGGCACCAGCGTCACTGGACCGGCCGCCACCAGCCACCAGGCTTCGGAGGTGGTCCAGAATTCAGCTTGGGCGCTACTTGCGGTCGGGTTGAAGAGCAGCCATGCGACCGCAATCGGCACCAGCATCCAGGTCTCCACTACCAGCCCAGGCAGGGCCTTGACCGGCGCCTGCTTGCGGATCAGGCCGTAGAAACCGAAGGTCAATGCCAGCACCAGCGACACCCAGGGCAGGCTGCCGACTTGCCAGACCTGCTGCGCCACACCTACGGCTGCCAGGCCAACGGCCAGCCACTGCATGCGACGCAGGCGCTCACCGAGCAGCAGCATGCCCAGCAGCACGTTCACTAACGGGTTGATGTAGTAGCCGAGGCTGGCTTCGAGCATGCGCCCGTTGTTTACCGACCAGACGTAGGTCAGCCAGTTGGCCGCGATCAGCGTCCCGCTCAGGGCCAGGATCGCCAGGCGGCGCGGGTTCTCCCGCAGTTCGCGCCACCAGCCCGGGTGTTTCCAGATCATCAGCAGCAACGCGCCGAACAGCGCCGACCACAGCACCCGGTGGATGATGATTTCCACGGCGGGTACGCTGGCGATGGCCTTGAAGTAGAGCGGGAACAAGCCCCAGATGATGTAGGCACTCAGGCCCAGGATGTAACCGCGACGCGGGTTGGCGGCTTGCATGCAGAATCCTTGCTTAGGCAACTAACAAAGAGTGATTGTAAGGAAATTTGTCTGCGAATGTCCTGACTGAATAGGTAGGTCATTTGTGAACATCGGTCTTTGTAGGAGCGAGCGCCCGCTTGCGGCCTGCTCGCGATGGACGTTAACGATAACGCGTGCTGTCTGGATAAACGCGTTGCCCTTGCGTTCTTCGCGAGCAGGCCGCAAGCGGGTGCTCGCTCCTACAGGGGGGATTTGTATGGGTCAGAAGAGTTTCAGGGGCTCTTCGTTCAACGCCGATAATTGCTCACGCAACGCCAGCACCTGGTCGCCCCAGTAACGCTCGGTGCCGAACCAGGGGAAGCTGCGGGGGAATGCCGGGTCGTCCCAGCGACGGGCCAGCCAGGCGCTGTAGTGCATGAGGCGCAGGGCGCGCAGCGGCTCGATCAGCGCCAGTTCGCGCGGGTCGAAGTCGTGGAACTCGCGGTAGCCGTCCATCAGCTCCGACAATTGGCTGAGGCATTCCTGGCGATCGCCAGCAAGCATCATCCACAGGTCCTGCACCGCCGGGCCCATGCGACAGTCGTCGAGGTCGACGATATGGAACATCTCATCGCGGCACATCATGTTGCCGGGGTGGCAGTCGCCGTGCATGCGGATGTTCTTGTGCGGCGTGCTGGCGTACACCTCTTCCACGCGCTTGAGCAGATCGCGTGCCACTGACTCGTAGGCGGGCAGCAAGCTGCGCGGTACGAAATTGCCTTCGAGCAGGGTGTTCAGCGAGTCATGGCCGAAATTCTTCACTCCCAGTGCTTCGCGGTGTTCGAACGGGCGGGTCGAGCCCACCGCGTGCAAACGCCCGAGCAACTGGCCCAGGCGGTAGAGCTGGTCGAGATTGCCCGGCTCCGGGGCACGGCCGCCACGGCGCGGGAACAGGGTGAAGCGAAAACCGGCGTGTTCGAACAGGCTTTCGCCATTGTGAATCAGCGGCGCCACCACCGGCACTTCACACTCGGCCAGCTCGAAGGTGAAGCGGTGTTCTTCGAGAATGGCTTCGTTGGTCCAGCGCTGCGGGCGATAGAACTTGGCGATCAGGGGTTCGCTGTCGTCGATGCCGACCTGATACACGCGGTTTTCGTAGCTGTTGAGTGCCAGGACGCGGGCGTCGCTGAGAAAGCCGATGCTTTCAACGGCATCGAGCACCAGATCGGGGGTAAGTGTTTCAAACGGGTGAGACATGCTGACTCCTGCGCGCAGCAGGCTGCCGCGTCCGGCCAAGCATGGTAGCGCAGACGGACGCAGATAGGTGGGGGCTGTGCAGATGGCATCGCGAGCCGGCTCGCACAGTTGGCTGTGCAGGCGAGCCGGTTCGCGAAGGGCCGGGTCAGGCGCCGACGATCCCGCCGTCTTCCCGGCGGATGGCCATGACCGAGGAGCGCGGCTTGCCGTTGGGCAGGTGCTCGGGGAAGGTCGAACCGCCGTTCTCACCGGGGTGCTGAATGCCGACAAACAGGGTTTTCTGGTCGGGCGAGAAGCTGATGCCTGTGACCTCACAACCTACCGGGCCGACCATGAAGCGGCGGATTTCCCCGGTTTCAGGGTCGGCGCAGAGCATCTGGTTGTTGCCCATGCCGGCGAAGTCCCCGGCATTGCTGGAGTCGCCGTCGGTCAGGATCCACAGGCGACCGGCCTGGTCGAAGCCCAGGCCATCGGGGCTGTTGAACATGTTCTGCGGGGTGATGTTCGACGAGCCGGCCTTGGCCGTGCCAGCGTGTAGCGTCGGGTTGCCGGCAACCACGAACAGGTCCCAGGCGAACGCCGGCGAGGCATGGTCGTCGCCCTCGGTGCGCCAGCGCAGGATCTGCCCGTAGACGTTCTTCTCCCGCGGGTTCGGTCCGCCCGCTGGCTGCCCCTCTTCCCCACGCTTGACGTTGTTGGTGAGGGTGCAATAGACCTGGCCGTCGCTCGGACTGACGACAATCCACTCCGGGCGGTCCATGCGCGTTGCGCCGACCACGCTGGCCGCCAGGCGCGCGTGAATCAGCACCTCGGCCTGATCGGCAAAGCCGTTGCTGGCGTCGATGCCGTTCTTGCCGTGGCTCAGTTCGACCCACTGGCCCTGGCCCTTGGGGTGATCGGGGTTGCTGTCGCCGGCATCAAAACGGGCGACGTACAAGGTGCCATGGTCCAGCAGGTCGTGGTTGGCCTTGGGGTTCTGGTGGTCGATCTTGTCGCGGCTGATGAACTTGTAGATGAACTCGCCACGCTCGTCGTCGCCCATGTACACCACCGCACGCCCGTCATGGGTTTCGGCTAGGGCGGCGTTTTCGTGCTTGAAACGGCCCAGGGCGGTGCGCTTGACCGGGGTTGACTGCGGGTCGAACGGATCGATTTCCACCACCCAGCCGTGGCGATTGAGCTCGTTGGGGTTTTTCGCCAGGTCAAAACGCGGATCGTGGGGGTGCCAGTTGATCTCTTTGCTGGTCGCCACTACACCGTAGCGTTTTTGCGCGGCGTCGAACTTCTGATCGGCATTGCTGCTGCCAAAACAGTCGGTGAAGTTCTCTTCGCAGGTCAGGTAGGTGCCCCAGGGCGTCTTGCCGTTGGCGCAGTTCTGGAACGTGCCGAGCACATTCAGGCCTTTGGGATCGGCGCTGGTCTGCAACAAGGCGTGGCCGGCGGCCGGGCCACCGACACGAATCGGCGCGTTGCCGTGGATGCGGCGGTTGTAGCGCGAGCCCTGGACGAAGTGCCATTGGCCGTCCTGGCGCTGCACTTCAATGACCGATACGCCTTCGCAGGCCAGGGCCTTGTGCACTTCTTCGGCCGATTGCGGCATGCCGCCGTGGGGGTAGAGGTAGCGGTAGTTGGTGTATTCGTTGTTGATGGCCATCAATGCGCGGTTGTCGTCGTCCGGGAACGCGAACAGGCTCATGCCATCGTTGTTGTCGCCGAACTGGGCTTCCTGCTGCAGGGCGGTGCCGTTGCCACTGGGGTCAAAGGCCGGGCCGTCCTTGTGCAGGGGTTGGCCCCAACTGATCAATACCGAGGAGGTGTAGCCCGCCGGCAGGCTGATGGTGTCACTGGTGGCGGCGGCGATACTGGCAAAACCCAGCAATTTGCTGTTGGCGGCACTGACGCTGGCGGCCATCACGCTGCGGCTCAACAGGTTGCCGCCGAGGAACATCGCGGCACCGCACAGCGCACCGGCACTGATAAAACCGCGACGGCTGAGGCCGACGATTTGTTCGAGGTCGGTGGCTTGGTTTTCTTCTAATAGGCTCACATCAGGCTCCCTGCTGGTTTTGGCAGTCACCATAAGGGGCGTTGATGACACAAATATTGCAGAGCTCAGCGGTTCACAGCGGTGTGCCGAGCAACACGTTGGCAGGGGAGAATTGCACCCGCACCGGTTTGCCAATCAGCAGGGAGTTGCTCCGCAGGTGCAATGGCTCGGCCAGGGCGCACAAGGTCTGACCGTTGGGTAGGACGATTCGCACCTCACTGGGGCCGTCTTCGGCGTCGAGAATCTGCTCGATCGTACCGTTCAGGGAGTTATAGCCAGGCGTAGGCGCGTGTTCGCTCGCCAGCAACTCGAGCCAGCCGGCCTTGATCAGCGCGACCACTTCGGTGCCGGCTTGCAGGTCCAGATGCTGGGTGCTGTCGTGGGTGATTTGCGCGTGCAGGGTCAGGCCGCCCGCCAGGGTCAGGGCGATCAGGTCATTGCGCCCTTGGGCCTCGATACCGGCGACCGTGCCATGCAACTGGTTGCGGGCGCTGGTGCGCAGCATCAGGCGACCGAGCAGGTCGAGGTCGCTGGCATCTTCTGCCGCCTCCAGGACCTGCGCTTGCAAGGCCTGCAGGCGCAGGTAGAGGCGCAGCACGCGCTCGCCCTCGCTGGACAGTCGCGCGCCACCGCCGCCCTTGCCGCCGACACTGCGCTCCACCAGGGGCTTTTGTGCCAGGTTGTTGAGTTCATCGATGGCATCCCACGCCGCCTTGTAGCTGAGCCCGGCGCTTTTCGCGGCGCGGGTGATCGAACCCTGTTCGGCAATGTGCTGCAGCAGCGCAATGCGTTGCGGGCGACGGACAATGTGTTGAGACAACAAAGTAGGCAAGGACATGATCTGCGCTGCGAGTACGGGTGATGGACTCGGACGTTGGCGGCTCGGCGCGTCGGAGTCAAGTTGGCGCGCCGGGTTTTGCGGTGCGCGCCAGGCAATAGACATCGACGCGGCTGGCGCCCGCGTCGATCAACAGGCGCGCCAGGCTCTGGGCGGTGGCGCCGGTGGTCAGCACATCGTCGACCAAGGCCAGGTGCCGGCCTTTAATTGCTGCCTGCGGGGTCAGCGCGAAGGCGTTGCGCAGGTTCTGCTGGCGCGCCCTGGCGCTGAGGTCCTGCTGCGCGGTGGTGTCGTGGATGCGTTGGAGCAGGTGTTCCTCGCTGGGTACCTGCAAGTTGGCGCTAAGCCAGTTGGCCAGCATCGCCGCCTGATTAAAACCTCGCGCGCGAAGCCTTTGGCGTGCCAGCGGTACCGGCACCAGTGCGGCGGGGCGCGGTAAACCTTCATCGAAGCAATGTTGCACGAATTGTCCGAGAAGTTCGCCCAACAGGCGGCCATAGGGCCAGTTCGCCGAGTGCTTGAAACGGGTGATCAAGCTGTCGACCGGAAAGCTATAGGACCAGGGCGCGATCACCTGTGCGAAGGCCGGAGGGGCGCTCAGACACTGGCTGCAGACCTGGCCGCTGACGGCCAGGGGCAATGCGCAGACCGTGCAATGTTCGACCAGCCAGGGCAGTTCGGTTTCACAGGGTTGGCAAATGGGCTGCGGGGTGTCGGCTGGATCGTTGCAGAGCAAACATTGTTGTGTGTTTTTTAACCAGATGTAAACCGGCCATTCGTACTGTGGTTGACAGCGCATGAGTCTTCCTTAAATATGCTGAAACATCCGTGTTGTGCCTGTGGGAATTCGGTTTTTCCCGGGGTACGTGCCAAAGCATAAGAAAGGAAATGAGCCGATGAGCGCCAGCATCACCGCCAAATTGCGTCACGATTGGTCTTTGGCCGAAGTTAAAGCGCTGTTCGTTCAGCCTTTCAATGACCTGTTGTTCCAGGCGCAGACGGTGCACCGTGCGCATTTCGATGCCAACCGCGTCCAGGTCTCGACCCTGCTGTCGATCAAGACCGGCGCTTGCCCGGAAGATTGCAAATATTGTCCGCAGTCCGGTCACTACAACACCGGCCTGGAAAAAGAAAAGCTGATGCAAGTGCAGCAGGTCCTGGAAGAGGCCGCTCGTGCCAAGGCCATTGGTTCGACCCGTTTCTGCATGGGCGCGGCGTGGAAACACCCCTCGGCCAAAGACATGCCCTACGTGCTGGAGATGGTCAAAGGCGTCAAGGCCATGGGCCTGGAAACCTGCATGACCCTGGGCCGGCTCGACCAGGACCAGACCGCGGCCCTGGCGCAAGCGGGCCTGGACTACTACAACCACAACCTCGATACCTCGCCGGAGTTCTACACCAGCATCATCACCACCCGCACCTACAGCGAGCGTCTGCAGACCCTGGCCTATGTGCGTGATTCGGGGATGAAGATCTGCTCGGGCGGGATCCTGGGCATGGGCGAGTCGCTGGACGATCGCGCCAACCTGCTGATCCAGTTGGCCAACCTGCCGGAGCACCCGGAGTCGGTGCCGATCAACATGCTGGTGAAAGTGGCGGGCACACCGCTGGAGAACGCCGAAGACATCGACCCGTTCGACTTCATTCGCATGCTGGCCGTCGCGCGCATCCTGATGCCTCAATCCCATGTGCGCCTGTCGGCTGGCCGTGAGGCCATGAACGAGCAAATGCAGGCCCTGGCCTTCTTCGCCGGTGCCAACTCGATTTTCTACGGCGACAAATTGCTGACCACCGCCAACCCGCAGGCCGACAAGGACATGCAGCTGTTCGCGCGCCTGGGCATCTTGCCGGAGGCTCGCGAAGAGCACGCCGACGAGGTCCACCAGGCCGCCATCGAACAGGCGCTGGTAGAACAGAAAAGCAGCGAGCAGTTCTACAACGCGGCTGTTTAAGTCATATCTCTTGTCGAAGTGCGGTCCAGTGTGGGAGCTGGCTTGCCTGCGATAGCGGTCTGTCGGGCACATTGATGCTGAATGTGCCGCCGTCATCGCAGGCAAGCCAGCTCCCACAGGGTTGAGCGCTAATCGAGGTCTGCATGTCTTTCGATCTCGCCGCGCGTCTTGCGGCCCGTCGTGCCGAACACCTGTACCGTCAACGTCCACTGCTGCAGAGCCCGCAGGGCCCACAAGTGGTGGTCGATGGACAGCCGTTGCTGGCGTTCTGCAACAACGATTACCTGGGCCTGGCCAATCATCCCCAAGTGATTGAAGCCTGGCGCGCGGGCGCGGCACGCTGGGGTGTGGGCGGTGGCGCTTCACACCTGGTGATCGGCCACAGCACGCCGCACCACGAACTGGAAGAGGCCCTAGCCGACCTGACCGGTCGCCCGCGGGCGCTGCTGTTCACCACCGGTTACATGGCCAACCTCGGAGCGGTAACCGCGCTGGTCGGGCAGGGCGATACAGTGCTCGAAGATCGGCTCAATCACGCGTCGTTGCTGGATGCGGGGCTGTTGTCGGGCGCGCGTTTCAATCGCTACCTGCACAACGACTCCGTAAGCCTGTCCAGGCGCCTGGAGAAGGCCACCGGCAATACCCTGGTGGTCACCGATGGCGTGTTCAGCATGGACGGCGACATTGCCGACTTGCCTGCCCTGGCTCGGGAAACCAAAGCCAGGGGCGCCTGGCTGATGGTCGATGACGCCCACGGTTTTGGTCCGCTGGGTGCCACTGGCGGTGGAGTGGTCGAGCATTTCGGCCTGAGCCAGGAGGATGTGCCGGTATTGGTCGGCACCCTCGGCAAGGCCTTCGGTACGGCCGGTGCGTTTGTGGCTGGCAGTGAAGAGTTGATCGAAAGCCTGATCCAATTCGCTCGCCCGTACATCTACACCACCAGCCAACCGCCGGCCCTGGCCTGCGCGACCCTCAAGAGCCTGGAGTTGTTGCGCAGCGAGCATTGGCGACGTGAGCATCTGCAGGTGCTGATCCGTCAGTTCCGCCAGGGTGCCGAACAGATTGGCCTGGAACTGATGGACAGCGCCACGCCGATTCAGCCGATCATGATCGGCGATGCCGGGCGAGCGCTGCGGTTCTCGCAGATGCTGCGTGAGCGCGGGTTGATGGTCACGGCGATTCGCCCACCCACCGTGCCGGCCGGCAGCGCCCGTTTGCGCGTGACCCTGACCGCCGCCCACAGCGAGGCACAGGTGCAGCTATTGTTAGAAGGGCTGGCCGATTGTGTACAGCATCTGGGAGCGGCGGCGAACCATGCGTGATCGACTGATTCTGTTGCCGGGCTGGGGCCTGGGTATTTCTCCACTGGAGCCGTTGGCGGCCGCGTTGCAAGGTCTCGACGAACACCTGCGGGTGGAGATCGAACCCTTGCCGGAGCTGGACTCCAGCGACCTTGATGAATGGCTCGAAGAACTCGACGCCAGTGTGCCGCAAGACGCCTGGCTGGGCGGTTGGTCACTGGGCGGGATGCTCGCCGCAGAACTGGCCGCCCGCCGTGGCGAGCGCTGCTGTGGCTTGCTGACGCTGGCGAGCAATCCATCGTTTGTCGCCCATGCCGAGTGGTCCAGCGCCATGCCGGCGCAGACGTTCGACGGGTTCCTGGCCGGTTGCAACGCCGACCCGCGCACCACCCTCAAACGCTTCAGCCTGCTCTGCGCCCAGGGCGCCGAAGACTCGCGCGGCCTGTCGCGGCTGTTGTTGGGCGGAGCCCCCCATACGGCGCCAGCGGTGCTGATGAGTGGCCTGGAACTGCTGGCCCAACTGGACACCCGCAAGGCCTTGCAGGCTTTCCGCGGGCCGCAGTTGCATCTGTTTGCCGGCCTCGATGGCTTGGTGCCGGCCGAGGCTGCGGGCGAGCTGTTGAGCCTGTTGCCCGATGTTGAAATTGGTCTGATTGAACAGGCCAGTCATGCGTTTCTTCTGGAAGACCCCCACGGTGTGGCGGGGGCGATCCAGGCCTTTTTGCACGAGTGCGGTGATGACTGATTTGTCTCTTCCCAACCTGCCCGGCGGTTTGCCCGACAAGCGCCAGGTCGCGGCGTCCTTTTCCCGGGCGGCGGCCAGTTACGACAGCGTGGCCGAGTTGCAGCGCGACGTGGGTAGTGAGTTGTTACGTCGGTTACCGGAAGATTTTGTCCCTGCTGTTTGGCTAGACATGGGCTGCGGCACCGGGTATTTCAGCCGAGCGTTGCAAGAGCGGTTTCCTGCGAGCGCCGGAGTGGCACTGGACATTGCTGAAGGCATGCTCAAGCACGCCAGGCCCTTGGGCGGGGCGCAGCATTTCATTGCCGGGGACGCGGAACGCCTGCCCCTGCAGGACGCCAGTTGCGAACTGGTGTTTTCCAGCCTGGCGGTGCAGTGGTGCGCCGATTTTGCCACGGTGCTCAGTGAAGCCTATCGGGTGCTCAAGCCGGGAGGAGTGTTGGCCTTTGCCAGCCTGTGCGTCGGCACGTTGTATGAACTGCGCGACAGTTGGCGGCAGGTCGACGGCCAGGTGCACGTCAATCGGTTCCGTGAGTTCAGCCGCTATCAGCAGTTATGTGCGGCCAGCGGTTTGAACGTGCTGGACCTGCAGCAGTGTGCCCATGTGCTGCATTATCCGGACGTGCGCAGCTTGACCCATGAACTTAAAGCGCTGGGCGCGCATAATCTGAATCCGGGTCGGCCAGGTGGGCTGACAGGTCGGGCGCGCATCAGTGGTTTGATCGCCGCCTATGAGCAGTTCCGTCAGGCGCAAGGGCTGCCAGCCACGTATCAGGTGGTCTATGCCGTATTGGAGAAACCTCGATGAGCGCAGCGTATTTCATCACGGGCACCGATACCGATGTCGGCAAGACCACGGTGGCCGCCGGCCTGTTGCACGCCGCACGCTTGGCAGGGTTGAGCACCGCGGCCGGCAAGCCAGTGGCTTCCGGTTGCGACGTGACGCCCAAGGGCCTGCGCAATGCCGATGCACTGGCGTTGCTGGCACAGTGTTCGTTGCCGCTGACCTACACCGAGGTGAATCCGCAGGCGTTCGAGCCGGCCATCGCCCCCCATCTGGCGGCACGCGAGGCCGGTGTTGCGCTGACGGTCCAGTCGCTGGTGGCGCCGATGCGCCATATCCTCGATAAGCAGGCGGACTTCACCTTGATCGAGGGCGCCGGTGGCTGGCGTGTGCCGCTGGCCGACCAAGACAACCTGTCGGACCTGGCGATGGCGCTCGGTCTGCCGGTGATCCTGGTGGTCGGGGTGCGCCTGGGGTGCATCAATCACGCCTTGCTGACCGCCGAAGCGATTGCCCGCGACGGACTGCAACTGGCCGGGTGGGTGGCCAATATCATCGAACCCAAGACCTCACGCCTGGAAGAAAACCTCGCAACCCTGGCCGAGCGACTGCCCGCGCCTTGCCTGGGACGGGTGCCGAAACTCAAGGTGGTCACCGCCGAAGCGGTGGCCGAACACCTGCAACTGGATCTGCTCGACTAACGCCCACTCCTTCCGTGGTCGACAGCGTGATGGATACGCTGTCGGGCCGGGCTATTGCTGCTCCTTCAACTAATCTTTGTGACACACGGTGATGCTTTGTGCATCGGCCGTGCGCTTTGTTGTGTGCGTAATTCAGGAGGCCGTTGACGAACGGCGAAGGATCGACGCTTGACAAGATTTCAGCGTAAACGTATGTTTCAAACAACTGTTTGACCGTCACAACAAATCATCGCGGTCGTTCATTCCCGGTTACATCAGCAGAGGTTTATCGCTATGCCTGACTACAAGGCCCCCTTGCGTGATATTCGCTTCGTTCGTGACGAACTGCTCGGCTACGAAGCGCACTATCAGAGCCTTCCGGCTTGCCAGGACGCTACCCCGGACATGGTTAACGCCATTCTCGAGGAAGGCGCCAAGTTTTGTGAGCAGGTGCTGGCTCCGCTGAACCGCGTGGGTGACACCGAAGGCTGCACCTGGAGCGAGTCGGGCGTTAAGACGCCAACTGGTTTCAAGGAAGCCTACAAACAATTCGTTGAAGGCGGCTGGCCGAGCCTGGCGCACGACATCGAGCACGGCGGCCAAGGCCTGCCGGAGTCCCTGGGCCTGGCAGTCAGCGAAATGGTTGGCGAGTCCAACTGGTCGTGGGGCATGTACCCTGGCCTGTCGCACGGCGCGATGAACACCATCTCCGAGCACGGCACGCCAGAGCAGCAAGAGGCTTACCTGACCAAGCTGGTTTCCGGCGAATGGACCGGCACCATGTGCCTGACCGAACCGCACTGCGGCACCGACCTGGGCATGCTGCGCACCAAGGCCGAGCCACAGGCCGATGGTTCGTACAAGGTTTCCGGGACCAAGATTTTCATCTCGGCCGGTGAACACGACATGGCCGATAACATCGTCCACATCGTACTGGCCCGCCTACCGGACGCTCCGGCTGGCACCAAAGGCATTTCCCTGTTCATCGTTCCAAAGTTCATGCCCAACGCCGATGGCAGCATCGGTGCGCGCAACGCCGTGACCTGTGGTTCCCTGGAACACAAGATGGGTATCCACGGCAACGCCACCTGCGTGATGAACTTCGACGAGGCCACCGGTTTCCTGATCGGCCCGGCGAACAAAGGCCTGAACTGCATGTTCACCTTCATGAACACCGCACGCCTGGGTACCGCCCTGCAAGGCCTGGCCCACGCCGAAATCGGCTTCCAGGGTGGCCTGAAATACGCTCGCGATCGCCTGCAGATGCGCTCCCTGACCGGGCCGAAAGCCCCGGAAAAAGCCGCTGACCCGATCATCGTGCACCCGGATGTTCGTCGCATGCTGTTGACCATGAAGGCATTCGCCGAAGGCAACCGTGCAATGGTTTACTTCACCGCCAAGCAGGTCGACATCGTCAAGTACGGCGTAGATGAAGAAGAGAAGAAGAAAGCCGACGCACTGCTGGCCTTCATGACGCCAATCGCCAAAGCCTTCATGACCGAAGTCGGTTTTGAATCGGCCAACCACGGCGTGCAGATCTATGGCGGCCACGGCTTCATCGCCGAGTGGGGCATGGAGCAGAACGTTCGCGACAGCCGTATTTCCATGCTGTACGAAGGCACTACCGGCATCCAGGCTCTCGACCTGCTGGGTCGTAAAGTGCTGATGACCCAAGGCGAGGCTCTGAAAGGCTTCACCAAGATCGTGCACAAGTTCTGCCAGACCAACGAAGGCAACGAAGCGGTCCAGGAATTCGTGGCACCGCTGGCAGCACTGAACAAAGAGTGGGGCGAATTGACCATGAAGGTCGGCATGGCCGCGATGAAAGACCGCGAAGAAGTGGGCGCGGCTTCCGTGGATTACCTGATGTACTCCGGCTACGTCTGCCTGGCCTACTTCTGGGCTGACATGGCGCGCCTGGCAGCCGAAAAACTGGCTGCCGGCACGACCGAAGAGGCGTTCTACACCGCCAAGTTGCAGACTGCGCGATTCTACTTCCAGCGTATCCTGCCGCGTACCCGCACTCACGTTGTAACCATGCTGTCGGGCGCCAACAACCTGATGGACATGAAAGAAGAAGACTTCGCACTGGGCTACTGAGCCTAAGGCAGGTCCTTCAACAAACCGCTGCACCTTCGGGTGCAGCGGTTTTTTTATTCCCGAAATAAAGCGATACAAACTCCCGGCTGAAACACCCAACCGTGCGCTATGGCGGCCGTTAAAGAACCGTAGACAGTACATTTCATGCACTGTCGTGCCAGCATGAAGGCATAATGCCATCAATCAATTTGCCGGGCCGGAGCTTTACCCTTGTCGCGTTCCTCTGCTGTACGTTTGAGTCACTTCCTGCCTTCGCTGCTGCTGTTGCTCGCAGGCCTCGCAGTGGCTTACGTCAGGGAACTCAACGTGTTTTTCACCTCGTTGTTCAACGTCCTGCCGACCCTGGTGTTGCTGCTCGGCGGCGCGTACTGCGCGGTTTACCGACGCCAACGTGAACTGTTCCTGATGGTCACGGTGTACATCGCCTACTTTCTGCTCGACACCCAAACCGACTATTACCGTGACTTTGGCGGGGTACGCGAAGACGCCGCGGTGATCTTCCATCTCTGCTGCCTGCTGCTGCCCGTGTTGTACGGGACATTCGCGGCGTGGCAGGAGCGGACCCATCTGTTTCAGGACCTGGTCGCGCGGTTCGCGGTACTGCTGGCCGTGGGCAGTGTGGCCCTGGCCCTGGAGCAAAGTTATCCCCAGGCCGTGCAGGCCTGGCTGGCGGAAATCCGTTGGCCGGCGCTGCATGGGGCCTGGATGAGCCTGATCCAGCTGGCGTACCCGCTGTTCCTCGCGGCCTTTGGGTTATTGGCCTACCAATATTGGCGCCATCCCCGACCTTTGCACGCGGCACAACTGGTGGGCCTGCTCGGTTTGTTCTGGATGCTGCCCAAGACCTTCATCCTGCCGTTTACCCTGAACATCATGTGCAGCCAGGTGATGTTGATGATCGCCGCTGCGGTGGCACACGAGGCCTACCAGATGGCGTTTCGCGATGAGCTGACCGGTTTGCCCGGGCGGCGGGCGCTGAACGAGCGCTTGCAACGGCTGGGCCGCAATTACGTGCTGGCCATGAGCGACGTCGATCACTTCAAGAAATTCAACGACACCCACGGTCATGATGTCGGCGACCAGGTGCTGCGCCTGGTGGCCAGTAAGTTGTCGAAGATCGGTGGCGGTGGCCGTGCCTATCGTTATGGCGGCGAAGAGTTTGCCCTGGTATTCGCGGCCAAGAGCCTTGAAGAGTGTTTGCCGTACTTGGAGGAGATCCGCGAAGCGATTGCCAGCTACAACATTCAGCTGCGCAATCAAGACAGCCGGCCCCTGGACGATCAACAAGGTCGGCAGCGCCGCTCCGGGGCCAGTGCTTGCAGCGTGGCGGTCACGGTGAGCATCGGGGTTGCCGAGCGCCTGGCGCAGCGTACGCCGGAAGAGGTGTTGAAAAGCGCCGACCAGGCACTCTACAGCGCCAAGGGGGCCGGGCGAAATTGTGTGATGGCGTTTGGGCAGAACCGCCGTGGCGCGGTGCGCATGGACGGGGCAACGGATTGAGTGATGATGGCGCATTCAGCGCCTGCACTGTGATTGTTCGGGGGGGCGTGCGGCAGTAGGTTGCAGGGATCTGCTGACGGAGCAATGACCATGCCTGAGTACAAAGCCCCCCTGCGCGACATGCGCTTTCTGATCGACCACGTGTTTGACTTCCATGCCAACTACGCCGCGCTCGGGGCTACCGATGCCAGCCCGGACATGGTCAATGCAATCCTCGAAGAGGGCGCCCGCTTCTGCGAAAACGTCCTGGCCCCGCTGAACCGCTCCGGTGACGAAGAAGGCTGCCATTTCGACAATGGCGTGGTCACCACCCCCAAGGGCTTCAAGCAGGCGTTCGCCCAGTATGTCGAAGGTGGCTGGCATGGGCTGGCGGCGGACCCAGCGTATGGTGGACAAGGGTTGCCGAGTTCACTGGGGCTGGTGATCAGCGAGATGGTCGGTTCCAGCAACACCTCCTGGGGCATGTACCCGGGCCTGACCCACGGTGCGATGTCGGCCATTCACGCCCACGGCACCGAGCAGCAGAAACAGGCTTACCTGGGCAAACTCACGGCCGGCCAGTGGACCGGCACCATGTGCCTGACCGAGGCCCATTGCGGCACTGACCTGGGGATCATCAAGACCCGCGCGGTGCCCCAAGCCGACGGCAGCTACGCGGTCACCGGCAGCAAGATCTTCATCTCCGCCGGTGAGCACGACCTGAGTGACAACATCATTCACCTCGTTCTGGCCAAGCTGCCGGATGCGCCGGCCGGGACCAAAGGTATCTCACTGTTCATCGTGCCCAAGTTCCTGCCCGACAGCCAAGGCGAGGCGGGCGAGCGCAACGGGGTTACCTGTGGTTCGATCGAGCACAAGATGGGCATCAAGGCCTCGGCCACGTGCGTGCTGAACTTCGACGGCGCCACGGGTTACCTGATCGGCGAGGCGAACAAAGGCCTGAACTGCATGTTCACCATGATGAACCACGCTCGGCTCGGCACCGGGATGCAGGGCTTGTGCCTGGGCGAGGCGAGTTTCCAGGGTGCGATCAAGTACGCCAACGAGCGCCTGCAGATGCGCGCGCTGACCGGGCCCAAGGCCCCGGAACAAGCCGCCGACCCGATCATCGTCCACCCCGATGTGCGGCGCATGCTGCTGACCATGAAAGCCTTCAACGAAGGCAACCGGGCGCTGACCTACTTCACCGCCCAATTGCTCGATGCCGCGCACCTGTCCAGCGACGCCGAGCAACGCCAGGACGCCGAGAACCTGTTGGCGTTCCTGACGCCGATCTGCAAGGCGTTCATGACCGAAACCGGCCTGGAGGTGACCAACCACGGGATGCAGGTGTTTGGTGGCCACGGCTATATCCGCGAGTGGGGCATGGAGCAGTTGGTGCGTGACTGCCGCATTGCGCCGATCTACGAGGGTACCAACGGCATCCAGGCGCTGGACCTGCTGGGGCGCAAGGTACTGGGCAGCCAGGGCCAGTTGCTGCGCGGTTTTACCAAAATCGTCCACAAGTTCTGTGCCGCCAACGCCGGGCATCCACAGTTCAAGACGTATGTCGCGCAGCTCGACGGGCTCAATCAGCAGTGGGGTGAACTGACCACCCAGGTCGGGATGGCGGCGCTGAAGAACCCTGATGAAGTGGGGGCCGCGGCGCTGGATTACCTGATGTACAGCGGTTACATCATCCACGCCTACCTGTGGCTGCGCATGGCGCTGGTGGCTCAGGCGCAGTTGGAGGCGGGCAGTGGTGATGCCGACTACTGTGAGGGCAAATTGGCCACCTGCGAGTTTTACTTCAAGCGTCTGCTGCCGCGCACGGCGGCCCATCGGGCGGCGGTGCAGGCAGGCAGTGATTGCCTGATGAAGCTGCCAGCAGGGCTGTTTGCGCTTTGATGGTGGTGGTTTAAGCACATCGCGGGCAAGCCCTGCAGCGCCGGGAAGGCGGTGCAAGGCTTGCCCGTGATGGTTTTTAGTGACTAAAAATTACAAATAAGTCACGAGTCGACCCTATGTGTCGCAAAAGTTGTTCGGGTACACTCCCGGCACTTGTTGTATCCCGATCCCCACGAATCACCTTTCACGTATTACGAGGTTTGCCATGGCTGACTACAAAGCGCCCCTGCGCGATATGCGCTTCGTCCTCAATGAAGTTTTCGAGGTGGCCAAGCTCTGGGCAGAACTTCCTGCTTTGGCCGACACCGTGGATGCCGAGACCGTCGAGGCGATCCTAGAGGAAGCTGGCAAAGTCACCAGCAAAAGCATTGCGCCACTGAGCCGGGCCGCCGACGAAGAAGGTTGCCACTGGAGTGACGGTGCCGTGACCACCCCGGCAGGTTTCCCACAGGCCTATCAGACCTACGCTGAAGGGGGCTGGGTCGGGGTCGGTGGCGATCCGGCGTTCGGCGGCATGGGCATGCCCAAGACCGTTTCGGCCCAGGTCGAGGAGATGGTCAACTCCGCCAGCCTGGCGTTCGGCCTGTACCCGATGCTCACCGCCGGTGCCTGCCTGTCGATCAACGCTCATGCCAGCGAAGAACTGAAGGCCACGTACCTGCCGAACATGTACGCGGGGGTCTGGGCCGGTTCCATGTGCCTGACCGAACCCCATGCCGGGACTGACCTGGGGATCATCCGCACCAAGGCCGAGCCTCAGGCCGATGGTTCCTACAAAGTCAGTGGGACCAAGATCTTCATCACCGGCGGCGAACACGACCTGACCGAGAACATCATTCACCTGGTGCTGGCGAAGCTGCCGGACGCCCCGGCAGGTCCGAAAGGCATTTCGCTGTTCCTGGTGCCGAAATTCATGGTCAACGCCGACGGCAGCCTGGGCGCACGTAACCCGGCCAACTGTGGTTCGATCGAACACAAGATGGGTATCCAGGCATCCTCAACCTGCGTGATGAACTTCGACGAAGCCGTGGGTTACCTGGTCGGTGAGCCGAACAAAGGCCTGGCGGCGATGTTCACCATGATGAACTACGAGCGTCTGGGCGTCGGTATCCAGGGGCTGGCCACCGGCGAGCGCTCTTACCAGAACGCGGTTGAATACGCCCGTGACCGCCTGCAAAGCCGTGCGCCAACTGGCGCGCAGAACAAGGACAAGGTTGCCGACCCGATCATCGTTCACCCTGATGTGCGACGCATGCTGCTGACCATGAAGGCGTCGAACGAAGGTGGCCGTGCCTTCTCCACCTATGTGGCCATGCAACTGGACACCGCCAAGTTCAGCGAAGACCCAACCACCCGCAAACGTGCCGAAGACCTGGTGGCGTTGCTGACCCCAGTCGCCAAGGCGTTCCTCACCGACCTGGGCCTGGAAACCACGATTCACGGCCAGCAAGTGTTCGGCGGTCATGGCTACATTCGCGAATGGGGCCAGGAGCAACTGGTACGCGACGTGCGCATTACCCAGATCTACGAGGGCACTAACGGCATTCAGGCGCTGGACCTGGTCGGGCGCAAAATCGTCGGCAGTGGCGGGGCGCTCTACAACCTGTTCGCTGATGAGATTCGTCATTTCACCGCGACCGCCGGTGCCGAGCTGGGTGAATTTACCCGGCCGTTGAACCGTGCAGTGGAGACGCTGGACGAACTGACCGCCTGGCTGCTGGACCGGGTGCAAGGTAATCCGAACGAAATCGGCGCGGCCTCGGTCGAATACTTGCAGGTGTTTGGCTATGTGTCCTACGCCTACATGTGGGCCCTGATGGCCAAGGCTGCCATCGGCAAGGAAACACAGGATGAGTTCTACGCCAGCAAGCTGGGCACTGCACGCTTCTACTTCGCCCGTTTACTGCCGCGGATTCACTCGCTCAGCGCTTCGGTCAAAGCCGGCAGCGAGTCGTTGTTCCTGTTGGATGCCGCGCAGTTCTGAGGAATGTAACCTCATGTAAGCATTTGCTTACATGACGTGCTGCTGTTCTCCCCTGTTCGCAGATTGGATCCACAGCTAATCTACTCATATGGACGTCGCGCAGGAAGCGCAAAGCAACAACACGGACACGTAGGATTCTGCCAGGACGGCGGAGTGAAATGGATGTCAGGGAAACAGTCTGCAAAGCCCCGCTTCGGCGGGGTTTTCTTTTGCCTGCGATTTATGTTTTGCCCATCAACCCTGGACATCCAGAACAGTCGGGCTCGCCAGGCGCCCGTCCGGGCCATCCATCACATCCTCCAGCAGGTTGCGCAACAATTCCAGGGTGGCCTGCTGACGCTGCACATCCCGACAGACCAGCCCCACCTTCAGCGGCACCCGCGGTTCACTCAACGGTTTCCACAACAACGCCTTGTTGCCATGCTCGCGCTGTGAGCGTCCGGGCAAAACAGTCGCCAGCCGGGTGTGGGGCAAACTGTCGAGGATCCCCGCCATGTTGTTCAGCTCGGCCTGCACTTGCGGACGGCGGCCGAGGCTGGCCAGTTGTCCCTGCCAGATCTGGCGGATCTGAAACTCCTCGCCCAGCAGCAACATCGGCAATTCGGCGGCCTGGCTCATGGAGACTTTCTTGAATTCACGCAGTGGGTGGTCGACGGGGATGACCAGGGTCAGTTCGTCTTCGTACAGCAGCACGCCATGCAGCCCCGGCTGGCGCGGCGGCAGGTAGCTGATGCCGATGTCCAGCGAGCCGTTAAGCAGGCGGCGTTCGATTTCCAGCCCCGTGAGCTCGTAGATCTGCACCACCAAATGGGGCTGGGCCGTGCGCACCCGCTCAAGCATTTTTGGCACCAGGCTGGTGTGCACGGTTTGCAGGACCCCGATGGCCAAGGTGCGCGAGGCTTGGCCCTTGAAGTTGCCCAAGGCTTCGCGCGCCCGTTGCATGCCATCGAGCAAGGGCAGGGCGTGGTTGTACAGGGTATGCGCGGCCAGTGTGGGCAGCAGCCGTTTGCTGCTGCGCTCGAACAGGCTCACATCGAGGTTCTGTTCCAGTTGCCGGATCTGTTGCGAGAGCGCCGGCTGGGAGATCGACAGACGTTCGGCGGCCCGGCCGACATGGCCTTCTTCGTACACCGCGACGAAATAACGCAGTTGCTTAAAATCCATAAGTAATTCTTATCGAAAAAGCTGGGAAATCGAAATGGCTCAGCGCCCTGCAGAAGCCTAGTCTAACCGCATTCACAAGGCTTATAGGGCCAGAGAGCGCGATGAATACCGTTTACGTTGATGGTGTTTACATAGGCAAGGCAAAAAACCTGGGGCAGGGCTTGGTCAGCGATACCGACAAAGAGCGGATTGCCAATCGACTCTGGTTGTGGCCGCAGGGCCTGGGCAGTGACGAGCACGGCGATCCGCGCTTTCACACCGGTCCCGAGCGGGCCCTGCATCACTACCCGGCCGAGCACTACGCGTACTGGCGCAAACGTTATCCACAGATTGACTGGCAGGCGCCGGCCTTCGGCGAGAACCTCTCGACCCACGGCCTCAGTGAAGAGCAAGTGTGCCTGGGCGATCTGTTTCGCTGGGGTGGCGCGCTGTTGCAGGTCAGCCAACCGCGTTCGCCGTGCTATCGCCTGAGCCGTCGCTGGGGTGTGCCGATCCTGCCCCAGCTCGCCCAGGACACCGGACGCTGCGGCTGGTTCTACCGCGTGCTCAAGCCCGGGTTTGTCAGCGCCGAGCAACCGTTCGAACTGATCCAGCGCAGTTACCCCGGCCTGACCGTGGCCTGGGCGTTGCGCAGTTTTTATCGCGAACCGCTGGAACATACTGGTTTGAAAAAGCTGATTGATTGCCCGGCGCTGTCTTCGCGCTGGCGCGATATTGCCATCAAGCGCCTGCGCAGCGGGCGGGTCGAGGATTGGACGGCGCGTCTGCTGGGCTTGCCGCTGGAGGGCTTGCGCGCATGAACCTGTTCAACCTGCGTCGCCCGCAGCCGAGCCTGGATGACCTGGCGGCCGAGGGTTTGTTACCTGCAAGGAGCGCTAACCTGTCCAGTGAGTGCCTGATGCCGAGTGTTGAGCGAGCCCCGCAGATTTTCGTCCGTGGCCAGGGTTCCTGGCTGTGGGACAGCGCCGATCGCGCCTACCTGGACTTTACCCAGGGCGCCGGTGCCAACAGCCTCGGCCATAGCCCCACGGCACTGGTCAAGGTGCTGACGGCCCAGGCGCAGGCGCTGATCAATCCTGGCTCGGGATTGCTCAATCGCGGCCAGTTGAACCTGGCCGAGCGGCTGTGCAACAGCACTGGCAGCGACCAGGTGTACCTGCTCAATACCGGCAGTGAGGCGTGCGAAGCGGCGATCAAGCTGGCGCGCAAATGGGGCCAACTGCATCGCGGCGGTGCTGCGCGAATCATTACCGCCAGCGGTAGTTGCCATGGTCATGGCTTTGCTGCGTTGTCTGCCTCGGACTGCCAGGACAATCGCTTCGAGCCCCGGCTCCCGGGCTTCGACCGTGTTCCGTTCAACGACCTGCCGGCGCTGCACGCGGCGGTGGACGCGCAAACCGTGGCGATCATGCTGGAGCCGATCCAGGCTGCGGCGGGTGTACTGCCTGCGACCGAGCATTACCTCAAGGGCGTCGAGCGCTTGTGCCGTGAGTTGGGGATTCTGCTGATCCTCGACGAAGTGCAAACCGGCATGGGCCGTTGCGGTCGACTGCTGGCTGAACAGCTGTATGGCGTGCGGGCCGACATTGTTGTGTTGGGCAAGGGCCTCGGTGGCGGAGTGCCGGTGGCGGCCTTGCTGGCCCGGGGCAGCGCCTGCTGTTTTGAACCGGGCGAATTGGACGGCACCCATCACGGCAATGCCCTGATGGCATCGGCTGGCCTGGCAGTGCTCGATAGCGTGCTCGATCACGGTTTTCTCGAACATGTACGCGACAGCGCTCAACACCTGCACGAAGGCTTGGCGCGCCTGGCCAATCGCTACGGGCACGGCGAGTTGTGCGGTCACGGCCTGCTCTGGGGGCTCAGGCTCAGCGATGACTCGGCCGACGCCGTGGTCAAGGCCGCGATGTACGAAGGCCTGCTGATCAGCGCCCCACAAGCCGACTGCCTGCGCTTCACCCCGGCGCTGACCGTCAGCCAGGCCAACATTGACGAAATGCTCCTGCGCCTGGCGCGCGCCTTTGCCCGGGTGCGCACCGCCCAATTGCAATGTCGCAAAGGCATCGCGGTCTGACGTGATCGCAACACCTGAATTCCCGAACCGTCTCGCGGTATAACGCATCGCCCCATGCCTGATCCTTTTGGCATGGGGCGTTTTTTTTGTCCCGACGATTTTCAGGAGCCTATTCAGGGCTTGAGCGGTAACCGCAACAATGGCTTTTTATGGAGTCGGCAAGGATTGCCGATACCGGTGCGCAGAAATGACGACGGTCGGATTGGCTATCCATACCACTAGGTGGTATTTTTTAGGGAAGGGATGTCCATGAGTATCAGACTGTTCAAGACCAAGCGTTTTGCCCTCCAGGCTGCCAAAGCCTGGATTGGGGACGATGAGTTGAGGTCGGCATTCGCCGAGTTGTTAAAAGGACAAGCGGACAGCCTGGGAGGCGGCGTTTGGAAAAAACGCCGGAACCAAAACCGACACCGTTCGATCATCCTGGCCAAGGGCGGCCGTTACTGGATATGAAGGAATTTGTGGAGATGCACCATGAGCAATAAATTCAAAAGTGAAGCCCTTGAGTCGGCTCACGATTCGGCTGCTGCCTTGCTGTCGATCGGGGCCATCAGCAAGACCACCATGCGCCAATTCGACGAGACGTGCCTGGCCCACGTACCCCAGGCGATTGCGGCGCAGGAGATCAAGCAACTGCGTGAGCGCAACAACGTCAGCCAGCCGGTGTTTGCCCGTTACTTGAACACCAGCGCCTCCACGGTCAAGCAGTGGGAAGCCGGCGACAAACAACCCAGTGGCATGGCCCTCAAACTGCTCAGCATCGTGCAAAAGCATGGGTTGGAGATTCTGGCCTGACTAGGCCGCAATAGTGGCACCTGGCCGGAAGGTTACGGAACCCTGGCCAACGCCGCGGGTCGATTAGGTGTGTGGCTGATCACAGCCCACCTTACTCAGGAGCTGCCCTATGGATTTCATTCGCATCATCATCGCCATTCTGTTGCCGCCACTGGGCGTATTCCTGCAAGTGGGGTTCGGCGGCGCGTTCTGGCTGAATATCCTGCTGACCTTGTGTGGCTATATTCCGGGCATCGTTCACGCGGTGTACATCATCGCCAAGCGTTAAGCCTGTGGATCGCAGCGTTGAACCGCGCTGCGATCAGCCCTGGGCTGGCTTCATCACCTCGCGATAAAACAACCATTCCTGCTCCAGCGCATGGGCCTGATTGCTGGCCTTGCGAAAGCCGTGGCGTTCGTCCGGGTAGTAATGGGCCTGCGCCGCGATGCCGTTGTCTTGCAGGGCCTTGAGCATGTCGCGGGTCTGCTGCGGGACAACGACGGCGTCGAGTTCGCCTTGAAAAAAGATCACCGGCACCTGGATATTCTGTGCGTGTTGCATCGGGGTGCGAGCGGCGTAGCGCTCGGCGTCGGCGATGGGATCGCCGATCAGCCAATCCAGATAATCACCCTCGAACTTATGGGTAGCACGGCCCAGGGCGACAGGGTCGCTGACCCCGTACAGGCTGGCACCCGCGCGGAACACCTGGTGAAACGCCAGGGCACACAGGGTGGTGTAGCCGCCGGCACTGCCGCCGCGAATGAACGCGTGCTCGCCATCGATCAAGCCTTGTGCGGCGAGGTACGTCACCACCGCGCAGGCATCTTCGACATCCACCTCGCCCCAGCGCAGATGCAGGGCCTGCCGGTACGCTCGGCCGTAGCCGCTGCTGCCGCGGTAATTGAGGTCGGCCACGGCGAAGCCGCGCTGGGCCCAATACTGGATGCGTGGATCGAGCATCGGATAGCAGGCCGAGGTCGGCCCGCCATGGATGAATACCAGCAACGGCGGCTTTTCCACATTGCCGATGGCTGGGTAGAAGAACCCATGGGCCTCGCCCTTGCCGCTGGGGTAGCGCAAGGTCTGGGGTTGGCTGATCTGCTCGGCGGGTAACAGCGCGACGCCGCCAGCCAGGACCTGCACCTGGTGGCTGTGGCGGTCGATGGCGATGACGGCAGAGGGACTGACCGGTGAGGCGGCAATGCAGTAGATGAACTGCTGATCCAGCGCCAGGTTGCGAAAGCGGCTGTAGTCGCCGGTGTAGTCCTCGACCTGCTGGCCTGAGCACAGGCCCAGGCGGCCAAACCCGGCAACTGTCCAACTGGCCAGGTAGCGCTGCTCGTCCAGTGGCAGCCAGGTGCAACCCCCCAATTGCCAGGGCGCCGGACCGTGGTCGGCCACGGCACTGGGGAGCGGTTGCCAGCCTGATTCGCTGTCGACCCACGGCTGCCAGAATCCATCTCGGTCACTCAGGCAATACAAGCGCCCGCTTTCATCGAAGCGCGGTTGTTGCAGCGATTCTTCGACGTCTGCGCCGGCCACGCAACGGGGTGGGGCCAGACTGCCGTCGGGATTCAATTGGGCGAGCATCAGGCGCGTGGCGGTCCAGGGCTGATGGGGGCGGCTCCACTCGATCCATGCCAGTTGTCGGGCGTCGGGGCTCAAGGTCGGCGCGGCGTAAAAGTCCGCACCTTCCACCAGCAGCTGGCGTTGACCGTCGGCAGCGATGGCCACCAGGCGGTGCTGGTCGGCCAGTTCTTCGACGGCCAACACCTGGCCGTTGGCCCACTGCAAATCACCGTATCGGCACTCGCCCGCGGTCAATGCCTGGGGTGGTGCGCCCGTCAGGGTTTGGCGGTAAAGCTGCTGGTCGGCCTCGTTGACGAAGAACAGCGCGTCATCGCCCAGGCAAAATGCACCGCCGCCGTATTCGTAGACTCGGCTGCGCACGCTGAAACCGGGTGGAGTCAGGCAATGGGCGTGCTGCTCGCGCCAGTGCCAGATCCGGCAGGCGCCATCCTGGGGGCGATATTCATTCCAGAACAGGCCCTGGGCGCCCACCTGCAGGTCCGCGAAGTCGACCCCCGCGGACACGGCTTTGAGGGCGCTCAAGGCTTCAGCCTTTAACGATGAGGCGTGAGTTTCGTTCATTGCGAAAGGCCAACTGTTCGATGGTCTGGGTGGCGTGCTCGGCTTCTTCGCGCGCCTTGAGGATCATGCCGTGATGCTCGGATTTACTGCACACCGGGTCAGCGTTGCTGGCGTCGCCGGTGAGCATGAAGGCTTGGCAGCGACAACCGCCGAAGTCCTTTTCTTTCTCGTCACACGAGCGGCACGGCTCGGGCATCCAGTCATAACCGCGAAAGCGGTTGAAGCCGAACGAGTCGTACCAGATGTGCTGCATGCTGTGCTCGCGCACGTTGGGAAACTGTACCGGCATCTGTCGGGCACCGTGACAGGGCAGCGCGGTGCCGTCGGGGGTGACGGTCAGGAAAATGCTGCCCCAGCCATTCATGCAGGCTTTCGGGCGTTCTTCGTAGTAGTCCGGGGTGACGAAGATCAGCTTGCACGGATGCCCTTGGGCTTGCAGTTTGGCGCGATATTCGTTGGTGATGCGTTCGGCGCGCACCAGTTGTTCCTGGGTCGGCAGCAGGCCGACCCGATTGAGCTGGGCCCAGCCGTAGAACTGGCAGGTGGCGAGCTCGACGAAGTCGGCTTCCAGGGCGATGCACAGCTCGATGATGCGGTCGATCTTGTCGATGTTGTGCCGATGGGTGACGAAGTTCAGCACCATCGGGTAGCCATGGGCTTTCACCGCCCGGGCCATCTCCAGTTTCTGCGCGAAGGCTTTTTTCGAGCCGGCCAACAGGTTGTTCACCTGCTCATCGCTGGCCTGGAAGCTGATCTGGATATGGTCCAGGCCAGCCTTTTTGAAGTCGCTGATTTTCTGTTCGGTGAGGCCGATGCCCGAGGTGATCAGGTTGGTGTAGAACCCCAGCTTGCGCGCCTCGCCGATCAATTCGGCAAGGTCCTGGCGCACCAGCGGTTCGCCACCCGAGAAGCCCAGTTGCGCGGCACCCATTTCCCGCGCCTCGCGGAACACTTTCAGCCACTGTTCGGTGCTCAGTTCCTGGCCTTGTGCGGCGAAGTCCAGCGGGTTCGAACAGTAGGGGCACTGCAGCGGGCAACGGTAAGTCAGCTCGGCGAGCAGCCACAGCGGCAGGCCGACTTCCGGCTTGGCCGGCAGGGCCGCAGGATCAGCCGAGTTCGATCCAGTGCTGTGCACGGGCGACCTCCATGAATTGCTCGATATCCTCGCCAAGCTCAGGCACGCCGGGGAATCGGCTGTCCAGTTCGGCGATGATCGCGGCGACGTCACGCTGGCCATCGATCAGGCCGCCAATCAGCGCGGCGCTTTCGTTGAGCTTGATCATGCCTTCGGGGTACAGCAGCACATGGCCTTTTTGCGCCGGCTCGTACTGGAAGCGGTAACCGGGACGCCAGGTGGGGGTCCTGCTGCGGTCGAAACTCATAAGGCGATTCCTCGGTGCCAGACCCGTTGCTCGGTCACGCTGTGGTAAGGCGGGCGGTTCAGTTCATAGGCCATGCTCATGGCATCGAGCATGCTCCAAAGTATGTCCAGTTTGAACTGGAGAATTTCCAGCATGCGCTGCTGGCCAGCATAGGTGGTGTAGTGCTGCAGGGTGATCGCCAGCCCGTGCTCGACATCACGCCGCGCCTGACCCAGGCGCGTGCGGAAGTATTGGTAACCGGCCGGGTCGATCCAGGGGTAGTGCTGTGGCCAACTGTCCAGGCGCGACTGGTGGATCTGCGGGGCGAACAGTTCGGTCAGCGAACTGCTGGCGGCTTCCTGCCAACTGGCGCGGCGGGCGAAGTTGACGTAGGCGTCGACGGCAAACCGCACGCCCGGCAACACCAGTTCCTGGGAGCGCAGTTGCTCGGGGTCCAGGCCCACGGCCTGGCCGAGGCGCAACCAGGCTTCGATGCCGCCGTCTTCACCGGGCGCACCGTCGTGGTCGAGCAGGCGCTGAATCCATTCGCGACGGATCTCGCGGTCCGGGCAATTGGCCAGGATCGCCGCGTCCTTCAGGGGGATGTTCACCTGATAGTAGAAGCGGTTGGCGACCCAGCCCTGGATCTGTTCGCGGCTGGCCCGGCCTTCGTACATCGCCACGTGGTACGGGTGATGGATGTGGTAGTAGGCGCCCTTGGCCCGCAGCGCGGCTTCGAACTCGGCGGGGGACAGCGGTGTGTCGGTCATTGCGGTTCTCCGGTGTACATCCGGTGGATGCTTTGGTGCTTGTTCGGACGCCATCGCGAGCAAGCTCGCTCCCACAGGTTTTGTATGCGCCACAGATCCCATGTGGGAGCGAGCTTGCTCGCGATGAGGCCATCCGCTACAGCACAATACTCATGCCGTCATACGCCACTTCAACATTGCGCCGCACCAGCTCGGCACGCTCGGCCGAGTCTTCATCGAGGATCGGATTGGTGTTGTTGATGTGGATCAGCACCTTGCGTTGCTTGGGCAGTTGCTCCAGCACTTCGAGCATACCCCCCGGGCCGTTCTGGGCCAGGTGGCCCATTTCCCGACCGGTGCGGGTGCCGACGCCGCGGCGCTGCATTTCGTCGTCGTCCCACAGCGTGCCGTCCACCAGCAGGCAGTCGCTACCGGCCATGATCTCCAGCAACGGCGCGTCGACCTTGCCCAGCCCCGGGGCGTAGAACAGTTTGCCACCGGTGCGCAGGTCTTCGACGATCAGGCCGATGTTGTCACCCGGGTGCGGGTCGAAGCGATGCGGCGAGTAGGGCGGTGCGGCGCTGCGCAGGGGCAGGGGGCTGAAACGCAGGTTGGGGCAGGCCGGGATGCTGAAACTCTGGTCGAGCTCGATGCGGTTCCAGTCAAGGCCGCCATTCCAGTGGCTGAGCATGGTGAACAGCGGGAAGCCGCTGCTCAGGTCTTCGTGGACCATGTCGGTGCACCAGACCTGGTGCGGGCAACCTTCACGCAGGCTCAACAGGCCGGTGGTGTGGTCGATCTGGCTGTCCATCAGGATGATTGCCTGCACCCCCGTATCGCGCAGGGCGCGACCAGGCTGCATCGGCGCAAAACCCTGGAGTTGCGCGCGGATGTCCGGCGATGCGTTGCACAGCACCCAGTTCACGCCGTCATCGGAGATCGCGATCGACGATTGGGTACGCGCGTGGGCCCGCAGACTGCCGTCACGAAACCCGGCGCAGTTCACGCAGTTACAGTTCCACTGCGGAAATCCACCGCCGGCGGCGGAACCTAGAATCTGGACAAACATGGCTGCTCCATCACATCAACGCTGAAAATGAAAACGCCCCGGGCTGGCCGAGGCGTTGTACCGCGTGTTCCGCCCGCAGGCAAAATCAACGGCTGGCGAAGTACATGGTGACTTCAAAGCCGATACGCAGGTCGGTGTAGGCAGGTTTGGACCAGGTCATAAAGATGCTCCTTCAAATGGATGGAATGAGTGAACCCTATACATATAGTTCATCTCCAGCCGGAGATGTTCAGATGCTTAGGTGGCTATCTTACTGAAACGTTTCCGCTTATTGGAGACTTCTCTCGAAGAAAACCCATTACAGCCCCGGTAATGATCCCCCACTCGTTTGCCACGCGCCCTGTGGGCCGGCATCGCTGGACACACATTGCCATCCGCCAGCGGCCTGCTCCAGGCAGTGGGCGGCGTGCAGCAGGGCGGGACGCTGCAGATTCAGTACAGCTTGTTGCAATTGCATCAGGTAATCCGACGGGTGGTTGGCCAGTTTGCCCTGCCAGAGCAGCTCGAAGGCCTGGGGCAAGGGCAGGGTATGGCTGTCGAGTTGTCCGGCCAGCGTCTGCAATTGTTCGGCCAGCGCGGCATCGTCCAGGCTGGCGAGTTGCGTTGGCAGTTGCTGGATAAACGCCTCGATGTGAGCGAGCAGTTGCGCTGCCGGGGTACCTGGCGACTGTACGCCGAACAGCAGGCCGGTTTGCCCGTGGATCTGCCGCACCCCGCTGAACACTGCATAGCCCAACTGCAGTTCGACCCGCAGGCGCTGGTAGTAAGGCGTTTGGCTGAGCTGGGCCAGCAGGCGCCATGCGGCTTCGTCGGCCACGTCCCGCGATGGTGTGGGGCAGAACAACAAGAGCGCGTGCTCGCCACCCTGGCAGGGCACTGTGCTCCAGAGTCGTTGACCGGCGATGGCGACGGGTGGCATCGGCTCACTGTCGGCGATGCCCGGAGCCCGACTCAGGGCCCGGGTAATGGTGGTGTGTGCGCTGGCGGGCAGGCCGGCAGCCAGGCCATCCCAATGCGCACTGGCCCAGATCGCGGGCAGGTCCGCAGGGCCGGCAGCGTCTGCAACCGCGCCTGGCGTCTGGCCCAGGCACACCTCAGGCAGGGCCTTGAGCAATTGTCGGATGGCGATCAACCCTGGCGGCGCTTGTGTGGCGTGCCAGTGTTCGGCGGCGGGCTGGGTCAGGCACAACAGCGCCTGTTCGAGAATTGCCGGCATCGGCTCATGTCGACCCAGCAACTTCAGCAGCCATTGGTCGCCAGTTTCGCTGAACGACAATTCGACGCCTGCTTGGCCGGCGTCGTCGATCAGGCCTTGCAGGCTGCGGGCCAGCACCGGCTGCAGGTTGGCCGACGGAGTTGAGGCCAGGCGCCAGCGCAGGCACACAGCCCCTTCACCGCTGGTGTCTGGCAGCGCCAGGTTGAACTGCAAGGCCGAACGCTCGCGACGACCGCGGGTGCGGTCCTGGGCGAAGGTGCGCAAGCCCCGGTGCGCACTGGTTTGGCCGCGAATCAGGCCGGCGGCTGGCGGCTCTTCGGCGCTGCGCAGGAACGGATTGGGCGGTGGCAGTTGCCAGGTGATGGCCGGGTTATCCACAGGTGCCGGATCGAGCTGTTGCAAGATCGTCGCGAGGGCACCGACCGCGGACTCAGGCAGCAGCGGTTGCACGGGCTCGATGTCGAGGCGAGCGAGGCTCAAGGCGTTGCTCGACTGGCGCCTGCGTTGCTGCAGCAGGGCATATTCTTCGCCGAGTTTTGGCGCGGTGTACTGCTGGCCGAAGAAGCTCAGCCAGTCGTTGAACAGGCTGCGGATTGAGGCAGGCTGCGCGGTAGCGGTGGCACTGAGCTGGAACTGCACATGCAGCAGCGCTTGCCCGGCAAAGTGGTACAGCGCTGTTGCCTTGAGGCTGTCGACCCACTGGCGCTGGCGCAACTCGGCGAGCAGGCCGCCGGGCTTGGCGCAATTGAGCCAGGTGCAGAGATAGTCCAGGGCTTCGGCGGATGACTCGGGCAACCCTTCGCAGGCGAACAGCAGGTTGAGTTGCTGTTCGCTGGCCTGTTGATAACTGCTGACCGCCTCGGACATCAAAGGGTGCGGCGGACTTTGCGGTTGCCGGACGCCGACCCGCAACGGGCTGACCAGTTGCTGCGCCAGGCGCTGCAATTGATCCATAGGCTGCGGGCCCACCAGGCTCAAGGTCATCTGCCCGGTCTGGTAAAACCGCTGATAGTAGTCCTTGAGCGCTTGTTGGAACTCAGGGTGCTGCACCGCCAGGCTGTCACGATTGCCGGCGTGGAAACCGCGCAAGGGGTGATCCGCCGCGAGGCCGTCGAACAGGGCCTGGTGTTGCTGGGCTGCGGCATCCTGGGACCAGGCGAGGTACTCGGCTTGCAGCACTTCCCGTTCACGCAGTTGCTCGTCCGGATGCAGTCGCGGGTGGGCGAGCATATCGCCCAGGCGCTCGAGTCCCGCCGCAAAAGCCTCGGGCGGCAGTTCGAAGAAAAAGTCTGTGCGGCGCTCGCCGGTTTGCGCATTCAACTGGCCGCCCTGACGTTGCACGTAGGCCATCAGCCCATCGCTGGCAGGAAATCGTTCGGTGCCAAGGAACAGCAAGTGCTCAAGGAAATGCGCCAGGCCAGGCCAGGCCAGGGGCGCGTCGTGGCTGCCGGCGGCCACCCGTAACACGGCGGCACAACGTTTCAAACCGGGCGCATGACGCAGCGCAAGCCGCAGGCCGTTGGCCAGGGTTTCGTGGTGGACAAGGGGGTGGATCGGCGCAGGCATGAGCACTTCCGCTACTGGGTAAGTGCTCATGCTAGCGAAAACCTTGGGTCAGCGCTTGTTCAGCGCGTCGTAGAGTGCTGGCCGACGATCGAGGAAATAGCGATTGGCGGCGCGCGAGTCGAGCATCAATTGGCGATCCAGGGTGCCGACGATCAGCGCTTCATCGAGGCCAGCCTGGGCGATACGGCTGCCATCCGGTGCGGCGATGCTGCTTTGCCCGCAGTAGTGGATCTGCTCTTCACTGCCGCAGTAGTTGGCGTAGGCCACGTAGCACTGGTTCTCGTAGGCACGAGCGCGCACGGTGACGTCCGCGATGAAGTCGAAGGGGATCATGTTGGCCGTCGGCACCAGGATCAGCTCGGCTCCGGCCAAGGCCAGGCGCCGGGCGTTCTCCGGGAACTCCAGGTCGTAACAGATCAAAAAACCGAGCTTCCAACCGTTGAGCTCGACCAGGGGAAAGTCGTCCTCGCCGGCGCTGAACATCGAGTGGTCGAGGTCGCCGAACAGGTGGGTCTTGCGGTAGTTGCACAGGCGCTCGCCCTGCGCGTCGATCAACTGCACGGCGTTGTAGATCTGCCCGTCCTCGGCACGCTCGGGGTAGCCATACAGGATGGCGACCCCCGAGGTTCTGGCGATCTGGGCGATCTGTTGCGCGGCTTCACCGTTGTACACCTGGGCCAGGACGTTGACCGCGTCGACGCCGATGTTGTAGCCGGTCAGGAACATTTCCGGAACCACCAGCAGGTCGGCGCCCTTGGCTTCTGTCGCGAGCTGCTGCAGGCGATGCAGATTGGCGGCAACGTCCAGCGGCAGCGGTGGGCATTGGTACAGGGCTACGCGCATTTCGGACTCCTCTTACTCGGGCAGGGCGATTGGCCCGATTTCATTGAACACATCACCCGGGCCCGGGTTCTCGGCATGGGTGCTGCCGCCGAAGTGATTCATGATGCCCCAGACCGCATTGAGCGAGGTCTGCACCGCGCCTTCGACCCAGGCCGGGGTCCAGGATACGTCATCGCCGGCGATAAAAATCCCGCGCTGCTCGGCCGGCATTTCCTGCTGCATGAAGTGCGCGTACATCCGCTGGTTGTAGCGGTAATGGCCGGGCAGGGCGCCTTTGAACGCGCCGAGGAAGTGCGGGTCGGCTTCCCAGGACACAGTAATCGGATCGCCGATGATGCGCGCGGCGATGTCGACTTTTGGGTAGATCTTCTTCAGCGCATCGAGGGCCAGTTTCACCCGTTTTTCGATCGGCTGCGGGAGCATTTTCAGCGCGTCGCTCATCCAGGAGTACGACAGGCAAATCACCCCAGGCTTGTCATCGCCGTTGTCGAAGAGGTAGGTGCCACGGGTCAGGCGATCGGTGAGGGTCATGCTCATCAGGTCGCGGCCGGTTTCCGGGTCTTTGTCTTTCCAGAACGGCCGGTCGACCATGACGAAGGTCTTCGACGACTGCATGTAGCGGGTGCGGTCCAGGGCCATCCACATCTTTTGCGAGAATAGCGATTCTTCGCACTCGATCTGGGTGGTCAGCAACCAGCTTTGGCAGGTGGTCAGCACCGCCGCGTACTCGCGGGTATCACCCCAGTTGTCGGTGACGCTGAAGCGCCCATCGGCAGCGCGGGCGATGCGCTTGACCCCGGTGCGTGGCGCGCCGTTGTGCAGCGAGCTGAGGCTGGTGCCCGCTGGCCAGTGCGCACAACGTTCCGGCACATGACGCCAGATACCCAGCGGTACTTGTTCGACGCCGCCGACCACCAGGTGCTGGTGATCGTCGCAGTTGGTCATCACCACGCGGAAGATTTCCAGCATCGAGTTGGGGAAATCCGAGTCCCAGCCGCCCGTGCCGAAACCGACCTGGCCAAACACTTCGCGGTGGTGGAACGACAGCTTGGCGAAGGCTTTGGAGGTGGCGACGAAATCGTAGAAGGTGCGGTCATCCCACAGCGGCACCAGGGTGTTCCACAGCTCCTTGAGGCGCGGTACGTCGCGGTCGCGGATCGCTTGCTGGATCTCGCCAAAGCGCGAGCCGTCCTCCAGGGCGTCAGCCCAGGCGTCGGCGACTTCCTGGAATAGCGCGGGCAGGTCGGCGAGTTTTTGCGCGTAGTGGGTCTGGCCTTCCAGGTCGATGACCGTGCTGCCGGAGGCCGGCGTCAGCGGGTTGGGGAAGGGCTTGGTCTCAAGCCCCAGCTTGTCGACGTAGTGATAGAAGGCGGTGGACGACACCGGGAAGCGCATGCCGCCCAGTTCGGCAATGATCCCCTCGGCACCTTCGAAGGCTTGGGAGCGCAGGCGCCCACCCATTTTCGAGGCTTCGTAGACGACCGGTTTCAAGCCCAGCTTCATCAGCTCATACGCCGCCACCAGCCCGGCAATGCCGGCACCGACAATCGCCACTTCCGCGCCGTGGTTGTGCGCCGGGATGCTGCCCAGGCCGGCCGGGTGTTCGATCCAGTCATCAAAGGCGAAAGGGAAGTCAGGACCGAAGATGGTGACCGGTTTTTTACCGTCTGCAGGATGGCGATTGTTGTTGTTCATGGCTGACCTTGCTGGCGACTCGCACGTGGTGCTGAGTATAGGAAAAGACTGTCGCCATTCTAGGGAGCGTAGTGCACGTTAATAAGACGCAAAGTGTCGTCGTTTTGCATGGTGATGCTTCGATATGACGAATATTCTGGTCAGACTGGCTGGCCGCGGTCGATCTTGCTGCTGAGGATGATCGAGGTGGTGGTTTTCTCGACGCCATCGACGCTGCCGATCTGGTCGAGCAACTGGTCCAGTTGCTCCGGCGACTCGGTGCGCAGCCAGGCGACGTAATCGAACTCACCGCTGACCGCACAGAGTTGCTGGACCTGGGCCATGCTGCTCAGGCGGCGCAGTACTTCCTTGCCGGAGCGCGGCTGCACGGTGATGCCGACATAGGCCTGCAAGCCCCCGTCGACCACTCGCTGGCCGAGGCGCACGCCGTAGCCGGTGATCACCTTGGCCTTTTCCAGGCGCGTCAGGCGCGACGTCACCGTGGTGCGCGCAATGCCCAGTTGCCGGGCGAGCATGGCCACGCTTTCGCGGGCGTTGAGCTGCAAGGCGGCGATCAATTGGCGGTCGATTTCATCGAGCGCGAGGGGGCGAGTGTCAGGCAAAACGGCTTCTCCAACAGCACAGGTCAGTGGGCGTGCATGTTACAGCACATCCATGGCGGCGCTGGGGGGACAACTGCGCCCTTTAAGGTCTCATTTGAGAAGGGTTCTGAGGGCCGGGAGATCGATTCTCGGAATCACACTGTCGGGAATCCGCGAGCTGCTGGACAGGTTATACACGGCGAAGTTTTCCCCCATGACTTTGTTCGACATCAACTTCAACGAGGGAAGAATCCGCGTGTGGAAATGCTTGTCGAGGCCGCAAGGGGAAAGCACTGAGCCTGTGGTTTCATAAAAACGCCCGGTGGACTGATTCAGATCGACCCCCACCAGGAACACTTTGCTGAAGCCCAGGTGGTGGGCCAGTTGCAATGCCAGATAGGCCACCGTGCGGGCATCAAAAAAACCATCACTGAGGTTCTTGCTGAAGCCAATACTCTTGGCCCGTTGCCCGATGGGCGCACGGCTTTGCACCAGGTTCTTGTTGCGCCGGAAAAAATAGTCGAGCCAGGTTTGTTTCGGGGCACGTTTGAGCGTGAACAGTTTCCCGGCAGGGTGCACGTTTGTGCGGCGCGCATACTCTGCCCACAAGGCAACCCGTTGGCTGATTTTCATCGCATGGGCAAAAAACTCAGGCTGCTGGAGCGGAAAGCTCATATCGGTGCAAACGTAGAAGTGCGGCCGGATGGCCGTCTTGCTGAACAGCGAGATCGCACCATTCATGGTGATCATCGGGATGTGAGCGAATTCTTCGATCGGGAAGTCCTTGGCCGAACTGCCCGAGGCGATAATAAACACAGCGCCGCTCTCGGTGTGGCGACACTCTTCGAAATCACGCACATGACTCAACCTGGAGTCTACTGCTGGATGTGCCTGAACTACTTCCATGTCCGATGTCCGCTAGGTATGCCATTGACTGTATTGATGTTTTTTTATACGCCCGGAAACGGGATCAGTCGCGGCTGATTCAAGCACGGAATGACGCCCACAACTCTCAGGCTCGCCAGGCAGGCAAGGCTCGAATCTAGCAAATGCTGAGTGATGTGACCAACCCCTAAACGCACGAATGGGCAGGCGGTCGCAAATAGCTGGGAAAGCTGTTGCAGGGAACGAAGGGCGGGGAATATTGAGGGTATGAGCAGCTCCGCCAACGCCGCCTGAATCGCGGGCTGACCCAAGCCCGCCTCGCGGCCCTGGCGGGCATCACTCGACAGAAGGTTATCGCCATCGAAAAGGGTGATCTGTCGGTGGGCATGGTCGCTTATGCGCGAGTCCTGGGGGCTCTGGATGGTGAGTTCGCTATAGTTCCGGCCGCCATGCCGACGCTTGATGAAATCCAGGGAGTGTTCGACTGATGAGCAATGTACTGCGAGTTACGACACCTGAAGGTAGTAGCGGGAAGATCCTGGGCAGTGGTGGGGACTATTTGTTTCGCTATCACGAAGATGCCAAGGCGCAGACGGCGATCAGTTTGCTAATGCCTGTGCGCCTGGATGAATACCGCCACCGTGGACTTCACCCGATCTTCCAGATGAACCTGCCGGAAGGTTACGTCCTGGAACAGTTGCGTAATCGCTTGGCTAAGGTGGCCAATGTCGACCCCATGTTGTAATTAGCGCACCCAACCTGCCAAACCTCGTAGCCGGTCTGGCCGCGAGGGGTGTTTTCATCACCCAAATCTTTTCGCAAAATTTCAACGCAAAGCCCGCCGGCGGGAGGGGGAAAAGTGCGTTCCTTCGATCTTTTTTCTTTGGGCGTGTTTTTTCCTGGCGCAGAGGTGTTGTGAGCCTGTGTTGGGCTTGGTGCGCAAAGTTGTGAGGCGTCACAGTTAACGTGTGGATTGTGTGAAGGACAGTCGCTTGCAGGCTTGCCAAAAAGACTTTTTTGCCTCAACGTAAAGACTAATGTCATTACAGTGAGGGCCATCCCATGGCATCCATCAATGTCCGTATCGACGACGACCTCAAGGCGCGTGCTTACCACGAGCTGGAAAAACTCGGCGTCACCCCGTCTGAGTTGATGCGCCAAGCCTTGCAGTACGTGGCAGAGCGCGGTCAGCTACCCTTCAAGCCCGTCCTGATGACCGAGGACGATGAAGCCTTGATCGCTACGGTGCGCGAGCGACTGGCTGCTCCCCAGCGGGTTAAGGTTTCACTAGATGACCTATAGCCTTGAGTTCGATGCGCGGGCGTTAAAGGAGTGGCACAAACTGGGGGATACCGTTCGCCAGCAACTCAAGAAGAAACTGGCTACGATCCTGGTCAATCCGCGTATTGAAGCCAACCGTCTGCATGCGTTGCCCGACTGCTACAAGATCAAGTTGCGTAGCAGCGGCTATCGGCTGGTTTATCAAGTGATCGACCAAGAGGTCATGGTGTTTGTGGTGGCCGTTGATAAGCGCGAGCGTGAGCAGGTTTATCGTAAAGCGGTTGAGCGGTTGAGCTAGCGAGCACCGCACATCTGTAAGCGAAAAGCCCACCGAGTGGCGCAATGCTGTTCAGTTAAGGGAGCGTCACACTTGTAGGAGCGAGCTTGCTCGCGAAGAACTCAAAGACGCCGCGTTTATACTGAACACACGCGTTATCGTTGACGTTTTTCGCGAGCAAGCCGCAAGCGGGCGCTCGCTCCTACAAAAGCATCGCACTCCTTAACTGAACAGCATTGCACCGAGTGGCGGGCTCTGGTGACGAGCGCCTCACAGGTGGGGAAGGCAGTCAGGAACTTCATGTGCGAGCGCGATGCTCCACTAGGAATCCTGCGCAATTACAGGATGGTCAAAGGCACAGGGGTTCAACTTAGAGTTGACCCATCCATGAAGGCTACACAGGTGCAGATGACACTCTAAGATAGGGCGCTGCTGGAAGTTTTTGGATGGCTCAAACCGCGACTGGCTGCACGTCTCGGTCATCGGGGAGGATGGCCTGTAAGGGTGGATATCCCGTAAGCACACCCACCGGTTGCTGCAGTAACTGTACTGATGTGGACGTTTTGTGGACTTCCTGGCTTGTGAAAAATGTGCAGTTTCAACCGACCGGAAAGGCGAAAGCCGCGCAATGCGCGGCTTTCTTGTTTGGTGGGCCCACACGGACTTGAACCGTGGACCAAAGGATTATGAGTCCTCTGCTCTAACCAACTGAGCTATAGGCCCTCAGTAGGCCGCGGATTATAGCGATGGTTTCTCGGCTGTGCTATCCGAAAAGTCCGAAACTGCGATACGAAGGAAGGTGGCGGCGAATTCGTCGGCGGGCAGGGGCAGGCTGACGATGTAGCCCTGGATCTGTTCACAGCCTTCGCCGGCGAGGAATTGCTGTTGGGCCTGGGTTTCCACGCCTTCGGCGATGATGGTGAATTGCATGCTGCGGCCAAGGGCGATGATTGCGCGGACGATGGCCACGTCGTGGGGGTCGTCGGGCAGGCCGCGGACGAAGGACTGGTCGATTTTCAGGTAGTCCAGCGGCAGGCGCTTGAGGTAGCTGAGGGAGGAGTAGCCGGTGCCGAAGTCGTCGATGGCCAGTTGCACTCCCAGGCGTTTGAGTTGGTGCAGGACTTCCAGGGCTTCTTCGGCCTGGCTCATGATGAAGTTTTCGGTGATCTCCAGTTGCAGCAGGCCGGGTTTGAGGCGGTTGTCCCTGAGCAGTTGTTCGATGCGCCCCAAGAGGTTGGGCTGGCGCAGTTGGGCGCCGGCGAGATTGACCGAGAGTGAGCCGAACCCCTCGTAGCGCTTGCTCCATTCGTGCATCTGCAGGCAGGCCTGTTCCAGTACCCAGTCGCCGATCTGCAGGATCATGCCGTTTTCTTCGGCCAGGGAAATGAAGTGCTCGGGCGGTACATCGCCGAAGGTCGGGTGGTGCCAGCGGATCAGCGCTTCGGCGCCGACCAGGCGTGGATGGTTGAGGCTGATTTTCGGTTGGTAGTACAGGGACAATTCGTTGCGTTCGATGGCGCGGCGCAGTTCATGTTCCAGGGCTATGCGCTCGCTGGCCTGGGCGGTGAGGTCGCGGGTATAGCTTTCGACCCGGTTGCGGCCTTTGGCCTTGGAGCGATACATGGCCGCATCGGCGTTCTTGACCAGGGTGGCGACGTCGCTACCGTCCTTGGGGTAGAGGCTGGTGCCGATGCTGGCGCTGATGAAGAACTCATGTTCACCGGCCTGGAACGGCGCGCCAAAGCAGTTCAGCAGCTTGTTGGCGATGTTGTCGGCATCGCTGGCTTGCTGCAGGCCCGGCAGCAGGATGATGAACTCGTCGCCGCCCAGGCGGGCCACGGTGTCGATGTCCCGCAGTTGCTCCTTGAGCCGCACGGCGATGCCCTTGAGCAGGAGGTCGCCGACCGGATGCCCGAGGCTGTCGTTGATGTGTTTGAAGCGGTCGAGGTCGAGAAACAGTACGGCCCCCAGGCCACCCTGTTCACGTTGGCCGTTGAGGGCTGTCAGCAGGCGGTTTTCGAACAGCGTGCGGTTCGGCAGGCCGGTCAGCGGGTCGTGGTGGGCCTGATAGTCGAGCTTGGCCTGGGCGTGCTTGAGGCTCGAAATATCGGCAAACACCGCGACGAAGTGGGTGATGAAGCGGTCCTTGTTGCGCACCGCGCTGATGGTCAGCCAGCTGGGGTACAGCTCGCCATTTTTGCGCCGGTTGGAGATCTCGCCCTGCCAATGGCCCTCGGCGGTCAACTGATGCCACATGGCCGCGTAGAAGGCGCTGTCGTGCAGGCCCGAGGCCAGGAGCCGGGGTGTGTGGCCCAGGGCTTCGGTCTCGCTGTAGCCGGTAATCTCGCTGAAGGCACGGTTGACGGCGCTGATGTGCTGCTGGGTGTCGGTGATCAACACGCCCTCGGCGGTGCTCTCGAACACGGTGGCAGCCTGTTGCAGTTTTTCCTGCATCAGGTGCCGCTCGGTAATGTCCCGGGCGATGGTCAGCATGCATTCTTCTTCGCCGATCGGTAGCGGTCGGCTGGACATTTCGCAGAGACGGATCTGCCCGTCGTTGCGCCGGATGTGGCAGGTGAAGTCGCGCACGAAGCCGTCGCGTTTGAGCAGGTCGAGCATTTTGCGCCGCTCATTGAGGTTGACCCAGATCCCCAGGTCGAGGGTCGAGCGATCCAGGGACATGGCGCTATTGAAACCGGTGATGCGGCTGAACCCTTCGTTGACCTCGATCAGCAGACCGTCGCTGACCCGTGAGAGCAGCAGGCCATCAGGTGAGGCATGGAAGGCCTTGGCGAACTTCTCTTCGGAGGTCTGCAGTTGCTGTTGGGTTTCCTTGAGCTGGCTGATGTCCCGGACCACCACCACCAGCGCTGGTGTGGTGTCGAGCTCGAAGGGCTCGGCGGAGATCAGGCCGGTGAACACTTGGCCATTGCTGCGGCGAAAGGGCATCTCCAGGTTGCGAATGCTGCCGGCCTGCAAACGCTGCAACAGTCCCGGGCCGACGCCGGCAATGCCCCAGATGTTCAGATCGGTGGCAGTTTGTCCCACCACTTGTTCGGCGCTCAGGCCGATCTGCTCCTCGAAGGCCTCGTTGACTTCCAGCAGGCAACCGTCGGACAGGCGCGCAATCACCAGGATGTCCGGGCACTGCTGGAACACCGAGGCAAACTTCTGCTCGGAGAGGCGCAGGGCTTCTTCGGTGCGCTTGGCTTCGCTGATGTCGATCATCAGGCCACGCATGATCGGCTCGTGGCCGTGTTCGATCAGACTGACGATGTCGCGTACCCACAGGCAACGTCCGTCGGCCGTGATCACTCGGTAGTCGAGGCTGTGATCGCGCCCGGCCAGCACTTCGTGATCGCAGAAGCTCTGGGCCCGTGTCAGGTCGGCGGGGTGAATGATGTTGCGCCAGAAGCCGGGAATCAACCAGTGGGACAGGGGGTAACCGAGTAGATCTTCGGCGTGGGGCGACACGTAGCTGTAGGTGAAGTCACTGATGCGTGCTTCCCAGGCGATGGCGGACAAACTCTCCACCAGGCCGCGGTAATGGTATTCGCTGCTGCGCAGTTCCTGTTCCAGGGCGACCCGCCGGGAAATTTCCGAGCTCAGGCGGCGATTGATGCGGATCACCACGGCGAGAATCGCGATCAGCAAGCCCACACCGGGCAGGCCATAGATCAACAGGTCGGACCAGAAGCCCCGGTGATCGAGGACGTTGCCTACCCAGTGCTCCTGGATGGCGCTGATTTCCCCGGGGCTCATGTCGGCCAGCACTTTGTCGAGGATGCTTACCAGCAGTTTGTTATCCCGTGGCACAGCCATCGCCAGTTGGTAGCGATAGGGGGTTTCGCCGCTGACGTAGAGCCCATCGAGCTTGAGTTGGCGCAGGCTCCAGACACTGGACGCGAGGTCGCCGACAACGGCGTCGACCTCATCGGTAGCCAGGGCCTGCAGCGCCGAGCTGACATTGGGCAAGGGCACCAGGTTGAGATCGGGGTGCTGGGTGCGCAGCAGTTCGTGCGGAGCGTAGTTTTCCACCACGGCGATTTTCAGGCCGTAGAGGTCCTCAAGGTTATGGGGCTGAGCGCCTCCCACATGGGCCAGGATAACAATGGGGAAATCCAGGTAGGGTCGGGTGAAGGCCAGGTAGTTCTGGCGCTCGGGGGTGGACATGATGCCGGGCAGCAGGTCGAGCTTGCCCTTTTTGACCTGGTCCAGCACCTCGGTCCAACTGACCGGCTCCACGGGCGTAACCTTGACGGCCAGACGATCGCGCACGACGTTGATGTAGTCCGCCGCCAGGCCCTGGTAGCGGCCTTGCTCGTCACGAAACTCGAATGGCGGCCACGACGCGTCGACGCCCAGGCGTAACTCTGGATGAGCCGCCAGCCAGCCACGTTCTTCGTCATTAAGAGTCAGCGCGCCAGCCGTTGCGGTCCAGGTCATCAGCGACAGTAGCAGCACGGCCGGGAGTCTGGGCATAACGGTCTCGTTATGGCTTGGGGGGGAATGTTTCGAGTGTAGACGGGCTGGGCGGCGGGAGCGATGTCGCGAGGATTTAATCTGCATAAAGCAAAACCCCCGGCAGGGCCGGGGGTTTTGTGATCACTCGTCGAGGAAGGAGCGCAGATGCTCGCTTCTCGTCGGGTGGCGCAGCTTGCGCAGCGCCTTGGCTTCGATCTGACGAATCCGTTCACGGGTAACGTCGAACTGCTTACCAACTTCCTCGAGGGTGTGGTCGGTATTCATGTCGATGCCGAAACGCATGCGCAGGACCTTGGCTTCACGGGCAGTGAGGCCGGAGAGTACTTCGCGAGTCGCTTCTTTAAGGCTCTCAACGGTAGCGACATCGATTGGCGACTGCATGGTCGAGTCTTCGATGAAGTCACCCAGGTGGGAGTCTTCGTCATCACCGATCGGGGTTTCCATGGAGATCGGCTCTTTAGCGATCTTCAATACCTTGCGGATCTTGTCCTCAGGCATTTCCATGCGTTCGCCCAGCTCTTCCGGGGTCGGTTCGCGACCCATTTCCTGCAGCATCTGCCGGGAAATACGGTTGAGCTTGTTGATCGTCTCGATCATGTGCACCGGAATACGGATGGTGCGGGCCTGGTCGGCGATCGAGCGAGTGATCGCCTGACGGATCCACCAGGTGGCATAAGTCGAGAATTTGTAGCCACGACGGTATTCGAACTTGTCCACCGCTTTCATCAAGCCGATGTTGCCTTCCTGGATCAAGTCAAGGAATTGCAGGCCACGGTTGGTGTACTTCTTGGCGATGGAGATCACCAGACGCAAGTTCGCTTCGACCATCTCTTTCTTCGCGCGGCGGGCCTTGGCCTCACCGATCGACATGCGACGGTTGATGTCCTTGATCTCGGCGATCGTCAAACCGGTTTCGGTTTGCAGTGCGGTCAGCTTCTGCTGGCAACGAATGATGTCCGGTTGCAGGCGACCGATGGCTTCAGCGTATTTGCTTTTGCCTTTGGCCAGTGCTTCGGTCCAGCTTTCGTCTACTTCGTTGCCCGGGAACTGGCGCAGGAAGTCGGCACGCGGCATACGTGCATCACGTACACAGAGTTGCATGATCGCGCGCTCTTGCTGACGCAGACGATCCAGGGCACTGCGCACACGCTCGACCAGGCCTTCGAATTGCTTGGGCACCAGCTTGATCGGCATGAACAGTTCGGCCAACGCGACCATTTCGGCAATTGCTTGCTTGTGGTCACGTCCGTGCTTTTTCAGGGCCTTGCGGGTAATTTCCATCTGGTCGGCGACAGCGCCAAAACGCTGGGCTGCGATGACCGGATCCGGACCGCTTTCGGCTTCTTCTTCGTCGTCACTGGCTTCAGCGTCGTCTTCTTCGGCATCGTCGGCAGCAGGCGCTGCTTTCGGGTCGACAGGCGGCGGCACTTCTGCAGCAGGCGGCGCAATGCCGTCGTCCGGGTCGATATAACCGCTCAGGACGTCAGACAGGCGACCACCTTCGGTGGTGACGCGAGTGTATTCGGAGAGAATGTGATCAACCGTGCCAGGGAAGTGCGCAATCGCGCCCATCACTTCACGGATGCCCTCTTCAATACGCTTGGCGATTTCAATTTCGCCTTCACGAGTGAGGAGCTCTACGGTACCCATTTCACGCATGTACATGCGCACTGGGTCGGTAGTGCGACCAATGTCGGTCTCAACCGCTGCCAACGCTGCTGCTGCCTCTTCGGCCGCGGCTTCGTCGGTATCGGCGTCGGCCAGCATAAGGGAATCCTTATCTGGCGCAACCTCGAATACGTTGATCCCCATGTCGTTGATCATGCGGATGATGTCTTCCACCTGTTCCGGATCTGAAATATCCTCCGGCAGGTGGTCGTTGACCTCCGCGTAAGTCAGGTAGCCCTGCTCACGACCGAGTGTGATCAACTCTTTGATACGAGACTGCTGTTGCGCTTTTCCGGACATAACACCCTATCCACTGAAGGTCTTGGCGGGCAAAAAACAAGCCGAGGATTATACCTGAGCTATGACCTCACGCGCCAGTTGAGGTCGGGCTTGATGCGGAAACATTGCGACTTAGAAGGTCGCGCAGTTGGTTTTTCTCATCGCTACTCAGCTCACTTTGACGTGCTTTCCTGAGCAGTTGTTCCAGGTTTCGCTCGCGTTGGCGGGCTGACAAGCTAGTTATGGTGTCGAAAAACTGTTGTTCAAGGTTGTCGCCATCAATCAACCATTCCTTTTCGGCCAATGCCTTGAGCAGGCGACCTTGTTCGGTCCCGTGCCAGCGCGCAATCAACTGAAATGAGTTTAGCTTGGGATTCTTCTGTACCGCTTCGAGCAGTGCCACCAGCAATTGCGTGTTGGAGTGGTCCTCGGCCGCGAAGTGCCCGGCGTCCTCGACTTTTTCCGCCAGTTGCGGGTGGTGCAGTAGCGTGCGTAAAGCGGCCAGTGTTGGTGGTTCGACGGCGGCCGGGACGCGCGGGGCACGTGGCTGATCGCGATCGCCGCCTCGCTTGCCTTTTTTGTCCCAGGGTTTGTCTTCCCATTTCTTGCCGCCGCCAGACTTTTTCGGCGTCCATTCCTGCTGGGGCGCGTAGGCTTCCTGCGGTTGATGGTAGTCGGAATAATCCGGCATGGCGTCGTAATCGATGCCTGGATCGTAGGCTGGCGGCGCTTCTTGTGGTGCGCTTTGCACCAGTTGGCTGACCGCTTCGCTGTTGAGGCCGGTGATTTCGCTCAGGCGCTGGCGCATCAGGGTGCGCAGATTTGCCCCGGGCACCTTGTCGATCAGCGGCGCGGCGAGGGTGGCCATGTGGGCCTTGCCCTCAAGCGAGCGCGGATCGGACTCTTCGATCAACTGCTGGAAGAAATAGTCGGCCAGGGGTTGTGCGTGCTGGTTGATGCGGGCACGAAAGGCGTCGGTGCCTTCGGAGCGGACCAGGGTGTCCGGGTCTTCGCCTTCCGGCAGGAACAGAAAGCGTGCGCGTCGTCCGTCCTGCAGGCTCGACAGCGTCGACTCCAGGGCGCGCCAGGCGGCATTGCGCCCGGCCTGGTCGCCATCGAAGCAGAACAATACGCTGGGCACCACCCGAAACAGGCGCTTGAGGTGTTCTTCGCTGGTGGCGGTGCCGAGGGTGGCGACGGCATTGCGCAGGCCTTGCTGGGCCAGGGCGATGACGTCCATGTAGCCCTCGACGACGATGATCTCGTCGAGGTTGCGGTTGTTCTTGCGCGCTTCATACAGGCCGTAGAGTTCCTGGCCTTTATGAAAGACCGGGGTTTCCGGTGAGTTCAGGTATTTCGGCTTGTCGTCGCCCAGGACCCGGCCGCCAAAGGCGATGATGCGTCCACGGCTGTCGCGGATCGGGAACATCACGCGATCGCGAAAGCGGTCGTAGCGCTTGCCGCTTTCGGCGTTCTCGATCAGCAGGCCGGCATCGATCATGGCTTTCTGTTGCAGGGTGTCGCTGCTCAAGTGCTTGAACAGGTTGTCCCAGCCAGGAGGCGCAAAACCCAGGCCGAAATCCCGGGCGATCTCACCGGTCAGGCCGCGGCCCTTCAGGTAGTCGATTGCGGCTTTGCGCGCCGGATGGCTTTTCAGGGCCTGGCGGTAAAAGTCGGCAGCGGCGCTCAGGAGCGGGTACAGCGGCGAGTCGGTGGGTTGCCGGGGTTTGTGCGGGCGGCCACTTTCTTCGCGGGGAATTTCCATGCCGGCGGCTTTGGCCAAGTCCTCGACGGCCTGGGGGAAGTCCAGGTTGTCGTGGTCCATGAGGAAGCCGAGGGCATTGCCTCCGGCGCCGCAGCCAAAGCAGTAATAGAACTGTTTGTCCGGGCTGACGCTGAAGGAGGGGGTCTTTTCTTTGTGGAACGGGCAGCAGGCGGTGTAGTTCTTGCCGGCTTTTTTCATTTGCAGCCGCGAGCTGACCACATCGACGATGTCGGTGCGGTTCAGAAGGTCGTCAATAAAGCTCTGGGGAATCAGCCCGGCCATGGCGTTCTCGTCATCACTGCATGTGAGTATCTGGCCCACGCGAGAGGCGAGTGGATACCGGTCATGATTTTGAGGCGCGGCAGGTGTGCGGCTCGACCAGGTATCGTCTGCGTATTCGCGGTAGGGGAGTGTATCCGCCGAAAATCCACTGAGGTTAGTCCCAATCAGGGTTCGACTGTTCGAAAGTATTGCGCTGAGTCCCGCAGTGCCCGGTGACAGGCCTCGGATAGCTCAAAAGCAGGCACGCAAGAAGGCGCCTTGGGCTGATCGTCGTTGAGAGGAATCAGTAGGGTGTGCTCGTCAGTAGCCTTGGAAGGCTCGTCAGAAGAGACGTGCACTGCTGGCAAAAGAGCCAGGTCTGACGTGTAAAGCAGTTTGTCGCGGTCGCGTCTGCGGCTTTGACAGTGAAGCATCAAGCGATATCCGCAAATGCCATAAGCCCGGCTGAGGGCCGGGCTTGGCAGAAGCTTGCTACGATCGTCTGTGTATTAGTACAGACGAACGGCGCGGCGCTGTTCGCGCTGAACTTTCTTGGCGTGACGCTTAACAGCGGCTGCTGCTTTGCGCTTACGCTCAGAAGTTGGCTTCTCGTAAAATTCGCGGCTACGAACTTCAGCCAGTACACCGGCTTTTTCGCAGGAGCGCTTGAAACGACGCAGAGCTACGTCGAAGGGTTCGTTCTCTTTTACTTTGACGGCTGGCATCCAGAGCTACCTTCATTCATTACCGGGGTCAACATCCTCGCGGCAAAAGAGCACTTGAAGACGTCGGTTTTTAAGGGTTGCGGATGTTAACCCCTCATCGCTCGGAATGCAAAGCCTCTGATCGAAAACCGCTGGTCGGGGCATCCCATGGGGACTATTATGCGCGCCTTCGAATTTAGCCTAAACAAGGCGCAAACCCATGCTAGTACTGGGATTAGAAACCTCCTGCGACGAAACCGGCGTCGCACTTTACGACAGTGAAAAAGGTCTGCTGGCCGACGCACTGTTCAGTCAGATCGACCTGCACCGTGCCTATGGTGGCGTGGTGCCAGAGCTGGCTTCACGGGATCACGTCAAACGCATGCTGCCCTTGATCCGTCAGGTCTTGGCTGAGGCGGACTGCGTGCCGACCGAGATCGACGCGATCGCCTACACCGCGGGTCCCGGCCTGGTGGGCGCCTTGCTGGTGGGGGCTTCCTGCGCCCAGGCGCTGGCGTTTGCCTGGGGTATTCCGGCCCTCGGCGTGCACCACATGGAAGGGCATTTGCTGGCGCCGATGCTCGAGCCGCAACCGCCCGAATTTCCGTTCGTCGCTTTGTTGGTCTCCGGTGGGCATACGCAGCTGGTGCGGGTCGATGCAATCGGTCAATACGAGCTGTTGGGCGAGACCCTCGACGATGCCGCGGGTGAAGCATTCGACAAGACGGCGAAGATGATGGGACTCAATTACCCCGGCGGTCCGGAAATCGCTCGTCTGGCAGAGCACGGTGTCCTGGGACGATTCACCTTCCCGCGGCCGATGTGCGACCGACCGGGCCTGGCGTTCAGCTTCAGTGGCCTGAAAACCTTTGCGCTGAACACCTGGCAGCAGTGCGTCAGCGCTGGAGACGACAGCGAGCAGACTCGTAGCGACATCGCACTGGCCTTCCAGCAGGCGGTGGTGGAGACTTTGACCGTCAAGTGCAAGCGCGCCTTGAAACAGGCGGGTCTCAAGCGTCTGGTGATCGCTGGCGGCGTGAGCGCGAACAAGGCTTTGCGGGTTTCCCTGGAGAAAATGCTCGGTGACATGAAGGGCGACGTTTACTACGCCCGCCCGGAGTTCTGCACCGATAACGGCGCGATGATCGCTTTTGCCGGCTGCCAGCGTCTGCAGGCTGGGCAGCATGAAAGCCTGGCGATCAGCGTGCAGGCACGTTGGCCAATGGAGCAGTTGTCGGCGCTGTAAACCGGGTCTGGTGAAGGTGGCTCGGGGGGCGGGGTTAAAAATGCCGTTCGCGCCCGGCAAACAGGTCGCGTAGATTGCCGCGATGGCGCCAGACGATCAGGATCGTCAGGACGCTCATGGGCAGTAGCGCTGCCGGCTCCTGCCAGGCCAGCAATGGCAAGGTCAGGGGTGTGGCGATCAACGCCGCCAGCGAGCTGGTGCGGGTCAGGTAGAAGGTCAGCAGCCAGCCGCCAATGGCCAGGAGTGCAGCAGGCGGGTAGAGCCCCAGCAGCATGCCGGCGGCGGTCGCCACGCCTTTGCCGCCGCGAAAGCGAAAGTACAGCGGGAACAGGTGGCCGATGACGGCGCAGATACCGACCCAGGCCTGTTGTTGGATCGACAGCCCGGCGATGGCCGCCAGCAGAACCGGCAGCAGGCCTTTGCACAGGTCGCCCAGCAACGTCAGGACCGCGAGTTTTTTTCCCGCCAGGCGTAACATGTTGGTGGCGCCGGCATTACCCGAGCCACTCATTCGCGGATCGGGGTTACCGGTCAGGCGGCTGAGCAAAATGGCGAAGGACAGCGAGCCAAGCAGGTAGGCGAAAATCGCCAGTGACCAAAACATGCTAACTATTCCGGGCGAGGACGCCCTGATTCTAACGGCGCATTGCGCCCTTGTCGTGCTGCGGAGAAAAGTGCTTGGACAGAGTGTTTATCGAGGGCCTGGAAGTCGACACGGTAATCGGTGCCTACGACTGGGAGCGCGGCATCCGTCAGTGCCTGCGTCTTGATCTGAGCTTTGCCTGGGACAATCGTCCGGCAGCAGCCGGCGATGACCTGACCCTGGCGCTCGATTACGCCAGTGTTTCGACGCGTATCCAGGCGTTTGCCGAGCAAGCCCAGTTCCAGTTGGTGGAGACTTTTGCCGAGCGCCTGGCCGAAGTGTTGATGAGCGAATTCAAGATCACCTGGATGCGTCTCAAACTGACCAAGCCAGGGGCAGTTCCGGCGGCTACTGGCGTGGGCGTGGAGATCGAGCGCGGATGTCGCTAACTCAGGTATTTCTTGGGCTGGGCAGTAATGTCGAGCGTGAAACCCATTTGTTGGCGGGGCTGGAAGCGCTGAGTGGGTTTTTGGTGGATATGCGCTGCTCGGCGGTATTCGAAAGCCAGCCGGTGGGAATCAAGAGCGGGCCGTTTTTCAACTTTGTGGTGTCGGCGTTTACCGACCTGCCGTTGATCGAACTGGATCGCCGCTTGAAGTTCATCGAGGCCGATAACGGCCGTTACGCGCCGGATCGCAAGGGTTTGCCGCTGGATATCGACGTGTTGTTGTACGGCGATCTGGTGGGCAACTTTGACGGTTTGACTCTTCCGCGTGCCGAAATTCTGAAAAATGCCTTTGTGTTGTGGCCGTTGTCGCTGATTGCCCCGGACCGGGTGCATCCGGGCGCGGGAAAAAGCTTCGCGACGCTGTGGGCTGAGGCGCAGATTGATCAGGTGTTGGCGCCGGTGGCATTCGAGTGGCGTGGAGAGCCGCTGACGCCTTTGAATCTGCTCTGACCCCAGCTCCCACATCCAGGATGAACACCGTCCATGTGGGAGCGGGCCGGGCGCTGCTCCGCTTGCCCACGATGCTTTTCAGGCAGATGCCGCCTCTTTGTAGGCTTTCAGTGCCTTGAGCCGTTCGCGTTTGAGCGCTTCGCCCAGTTCCGGGCCCTTGAATCCCTGTTCCAGCAACGGCTGAACCGCCACGTTGCGAGCGGCGGTCGCTGCGCCACGCAAGTAATCCGCTTGTGGATAACTTCTTTGCTCCAGGCCCTTGCGCCCACGAGCGTCCATCTCGCAGGCGACGATGAATTCTTCGAAGCGCTGCGGACGCCGATAAACGTCAAAGCTTTGCAGCAGTTCGAGTAAGGTCGAGGGCTTTAGCTCCAGTGCGCGGTGGCCGTGGGTGTGGTACTCGCCCACCAGCAATGCCAGTTCCTGGCAGTCGCGCGGAGCCTTGAAGCGGTTATTGACCGCCTTGATCAACTTCAGGCCCTTGTGTTCATGGGCAATGTGCCGGGGCCACTCGTCTTGTGGGGTCAGGCCTTTCCCCAGATCGTGCAGCAAGCAGGCCCAGCGCACGGTCAGCGGCTGTTTGTGTAGGGCGGCCTGGTGCAGGACGCTCAAGGTATGCACGCCGCTGTCGATTTCCGGGTGATGGACTTCGGGTTGGGGCACGCCGAACAGCGCTTCAATCTCCGGCAACAAAACCTTCAGTGCGCCACAGTCGCGTAGCACCTGAATGAACACCTGGGGCTGCTCTTCCATCAGGGCGCGGGAGATTTCCTTCCAGCTGCGCTCGGCAGTCAGTGCCTGCAATTCGCCGGATTCACTGAGTTGGCGCATCAGCTCCAGGGTCTCTGGGGCTACGGTGAAACCGAGCGCGGCATACCGGGCGGCGAAGCGGGCAACCCGCAGGACCCGTAGGGGATCTTCGGCGAACGCGGGGGAAACGTGGCGCAGTACGCGGGCCTGGAGGTCGCGTTGACCCTGGTAGGGGTCGGTCAATTGGCCGTGATCGTCTTCGGCCATGGCGTTGATCGTCAGATCCCGGCGAATCAGGTCTTCTTCCAGGGTCACTTCGGGGCTGGCGTGAAAGGTGAACCCGCCATACCCGCGCCCGCTCTTGCGTTCGGTGCGGGCAAGGGCATATTCCTCCCCCGTCCTGGGGTGCAGGAACACCGGGAAGTCAGCACCGACCGGGCGAAAGCCCTTGGCGAGCATCTCTTCGGTGCTGGCACCGACCACGACCCAGTCGATATCGGTAACAGGTTTGCCGAGCAGGCGATCTCGCACTGCGCCGCCGACTTTATAAATCTGCATAAAAAACCTCCGTTAGCTCGACAGGATAACCCTTGCATCGAGCCAACGGAGGCCAGGTTGGTTTCAAAGATGAATGACGGCCAGGTCGAGCCGGCCGTAGTCGCCCTCGCTGTGCTCCGATCTGGGCGGGACGTGATGGGTTTTCATGACCTGGTCGCCTTGCAGGGTTTCCAGGTGAATATCGAAGCCCCACAAACGGTGCAGGTGCTTGAGTACTTCCTCGGTCGACTCTCCCAGGGGTTTGCGATCGTGTTGTTGATGGCGCAGGGTCAGCGAGCGGTCGCCACGGCGGTCGATGCTGTAGATCTGCACGTTGGGTTCACGATTGCCCAGGTTGTACTGGGCCGCCAGGGTTTCCCGGATAGTCCGGTAACCGTCCTCGTCATGGATGGCGGGCACCAGCAGGTCGTCCTTCTGGTCGTCATCGAGGATGCTGAACAGCTTCAGGTCACGGATCACCTTGGGCGACAGGTACTGCAGGATGAAACTCTCGTCCTTGAAGCTGCTCATGGCGAACTTGATGCTCGACAGCCAGTCGGTCCCGGCGACGTCCGGGAACCAGCGGTAATCTTCCTCGGTGGGCTCTTCGCACATGCGCCGGATATCGCGGTACATGGCAAAACCCAGGGTGTAGGGGTTGATCCCGCTGTAGTACGGGCTGTCGAACCCCGGCTGGTAGACCACGCTGGTGTGCGAGGTGAGGAACTCCATCATGAAACCGTCGGTGACCAGGCCTTCGTCATACAGGTCGTTCATCAAGGTGTAGTGCCAGAACGTCGCCCAACCTTCGTTCATCACCTGGGTCTGGCGTTGCGGGTAGAAGTACTGGGCGATCTTGCGCACGATGCGCACGATTTCCCGCTGCCAGGGCTCCAGCAGCGGCGCGTGTTTCTCGATGAAATACAGGATGTTCTCCTGGGGTTCGGCGGGAAAACGCGCGTTGTCTTTCTCGTTGTACTTGTCGGCACCCTTGGGAATGGTGCGCCACAGGTCGTTGATCTGCTTTTGCAGGTGTTCTTCACGGTCTTTCTGGCGGCGCCGTTCTTCCTCCGCCGAGATCGGGTATGGGCGTTTGTAGCGGTCGACGCCGTAGTTCATCAAGGCGTGGCAGGAGTCCAGCAGGTCCTCGACGGCGTCGATGCCATGGCGCTCCTCGCATTGCATGATGTACTGCTTGGCAAACACCAGGTAATCGATGATCGAGCTGGCATCGGTCCAGGTGCGGAACAGGTAGTTGCCCTTGAAAAAGCTGTTGTGGCCGTAGCAGGCATGGGCCACCACCAATGCCTGCATGCAGATGGTGTTTTCTTCCATCAGGTAGGCGATGCAGGGGTCCGAGTTGATCACGATTTCGTAGGCCAGCCCCATCTGGCCACGGCTGTAGGATTTTTCGGTGCTGAGGAAGTGTTTGCCATAGGACCAGTGGTGGTAGCCAAGGGGCATGCCCACGGAGGCGTAGGCATCCATCATTTGCTCGGCGGTGATCACCTCGATCTGGTTGGGATAGGTATCCAGCGCATAACGGGCCGCAATACGGCTGATTTCGCGGTCGTAGGCCTGGATCAGCTCGAATGTCCATTCGGAGCCGGTGGAGATGGGTTGGCGCTTCTGCTCTTTGGCGGTCATGTCACTAACCTGCGCTGGAAGAGTTCACGGAAGACCGGATAGATATCCCCGGCCGAAACCAGTTGCTGCTGGGCAAAATTGTCGGAAAAGGCTTCGGCAATACGCTCGTATTCGTACCACAGGGCCTGGTGTTCGCGCGGGGTAATCTCCACATAAGTGTAGTACTGCACGAACGGCATGATCTGGTTGATCAGGATGTCGCGGCAGATCGGCGAGTCATCGTTCCAGTTGTCGCCGTCGGAGGCTTGGGCGGCGTAGATGTTCCAGTCGTTGCTTGGATAACGCTCGGCCATGATCTCCTGCATCAGTTTCAAGGCGCTGGAGACGATGGTGCCGCCGGTTTCGCGGGAGTAGAAAAACTCCTCTTCGTCCACTTCCCGGGCACTGGTGTGGTGGCGGATGAAGACTACGTCGATCTTGTCGTAGTTACGCTTGAGGAACAGGTACAACAGGATGAAGAAGCGCTTGGCGATGTCCTTGGTCGCCTGGGTCATGGAGCCGGAAACGTCCATCAGGCAAAACATCACCGCCTTGGAGCTGGGGTTGGGTTGCTTGATCAGCAGGTTGTACTTGAGGTCGAAGGTGTCCAGGAACGGTACGCGGTGAATACGTGCGCTAAGACGCTCGATTTCTGCTTCGATTTCCTGGATATCGCCGAAGTTGTCTGGTTCTTCCAGTTTCAGTCGTGCCAGTTCGTCCTTGGCGTCGCGCAGTTTGGCGCGGCTGCTGCCGGACAGGGCGATACGCCTGGCATGGGCTGAGCGCAGGGTGCGGATGATGTTGATCCGCGATGGGTTGCCTTCGTTGCTGATGCCGGCTCGCACGGTCTTGAAGGTGTCGGTACCGGTCAGGTTGCGCTTGACCAGGTTGGGCAGTTCCAGGTCTTCGAACATGAATTCGAGGAATTCTTCCTGGGTAATCTGGAAGACGAACTCATCCATGCCTTCGCCGGAGTTGCCGGCCTTGCCCGGGCCTTTACCGCCACCTCCTCCGGGCGGACGGGCAATATGCTCACCGCTGGTGAATTCCTTGTTGCCCGGATGCACCACGGTCTGTTTGCCACCACGACCGTGATGAAGCACCGGTTCGTCGATATCGCGACCGGGAATGCTGATCTGTTCGCCGTGTTCCATATCGGTGATGGAACGCCGACTGACCGCCTCTTCGACGGCCTTTTTGATGTGATCACGGTAACGCCGCAGAAACCGCTGACGGTTTACCGTGCTCTTGTTCTTGCCATTGAGACGTCGGTCGATCACATAGCTCATAGGGAGCCCTCCGGGCAGCTACAAGTTACAAGCTTCAAGCTCGAAGCTTTCAAAGCAAACGCAAGCCACCAACAGCCTCAAGCGCCCGTTCGGTGTGCTTGAGGCTTGTAGCTTGCCGCTTGCCGCTGCCTTACTGTGATTTTCTGACCCGCAGGTACCACTCGGAGAGCAGTCGTACCTGTTTGTCGGTATAGCCGCGCTCGACCATCCGTGTGACGAAGTCGTTGTGCTTTTGTTGGTCCTCTTTGCTGGCCTTGGCGTTGAAGCTGATGACCGGCAGCAGGTCCTCGGTGTTCGAGAACATTTTTTTCTCGATGACCACCCGCAGTTTCTCGTAGCTGAGCCAGGTCGGGTTCTTGCCGTTGTTGTTGGCCCGGGCACGCAGGACGAAGTTGACGATTTCGTTGCGGAAATCCTTCGGATTGCTGATGCCCGCCGGTTTTTCGATTTTCTCCAGTTCTTCGTTCAGGGCTACGCGGTTGAGGATCTCGCCGGTTTCCGGGTCGCGGTATTCCTGATCCTGAATCCAGAAGTCCGCGTACAGCACGTAGCGGTCGAAGATGTTTTGCCCGTACTCGCTGTAGGACTCCAGGTACGCGGTCTGGATTTCCTTGCCGATGAACTCGATGTAGCGCGGTGCCAGGTATTCCTTGAGGAAGCGCAGGTACCGTTCACGGGTTTCTGCCTGGAACTGCTCCTGCTCGATCTGCTGTTCCAGCACGTAAAGCAGGTGCACCGGGTTGGCGGCGATTTCGTGCGGGTCGAAGTTGAAGACTTTCGACAGGATCTTGAAGGCGAACCGGGTCGAAAGACCGTTCATGCCTTCGTCGACACCGGCGGTGTCGCGGTATTCCTGGATCGATTTGGCCTTCGGATCGGTATCCTTGAGGTTTTCACCGTCGTAGACCCGCATTTTCGAGTAGATGTTCGAGTTTTCCGGCTCCTTGAGGCGCGAGAGCACGGTGAACTGGGCAAGCATCTTCAGGGTGTCGGGGGCGCAGTGAGCCTTGGCCAGGGAGCTGTTGAACAGCAACTTGTCGTAGATCTTCACTTCATCGCTGACCCGCAGGCAGTAAGGCACCTTGACGATGTAGATCCGGTCGATGAAGGCTTCGTTGTTCTTGTTGTTGCGGAAGGTGTGCCACTCCGATTCGTTGGAGTGCGCCAGCAGGATCCCGGTGAACGGAATCGCGCCCAGGCCTTCGGTACTGTTGTAGTTGCCTTCCTGGGTGGCGGTCAGCAGTGGGTGCAAGACCTTGATCGGCGCCTTGAACATCTCGACGAATTCCATCAGGCCTTGGTTGGCCCGGCACAGGGCGCCCGAGTAGCTGTAGGCGTCGGCGTCGTTTTGCGGGAATTCTTCGAGCTTGCGGATATCGACCTTGCCCACCAGTGCCGAGATGTCCTGGTTGTTCTCATCGCCCGGCTCGGTCTTGGCGACCGCGATCTGGTTGAGGATCGAAGGGTAGAGCTTGACCACGCGGAACTGGCTGATGTCGCCGCCGAATTCGGCCAGCCGTTTGGTCGCCCAAGGCGACATGATGGTGTTCAGGTAGCGCCGGGGAATGCCAAAGTCTTCTTCCAGGATCGCGCCGTCTTCGGTGGCGTTGAACAGCCCCAGTGGTGACTCGAATACTGGAGAGCCCTTGATGGCATAGAAGGGCACTTTCTCGATCAGTTGTTTGAGCTTTTCGGCCAGGGACGACTTGCCGCCGCCGACGGGGCCGAGCAGGTAGAGGATCTGTTTCTTCTCTTCCAGGCCCTGTGCGGCGTGGCGGAAGTAGGAGACGATCTGGTCGATGCATTCTTCCATCCCGTGGAAGTCCTCGAAGGCCGGATAGCGTCGGATCACCTTGTTGGAAAAAATGCGCGACAGCCTCGAGTTGGTCGAAGTGTCCAGCAATTCGGGTTCACCGATTGCCAGCAGCAGACGCTCGGCGGCGGAAACGTAGGCGCTACGGTCCTGTTTGCAGAGTTCCAGGTACTCCTGCAGCGAGAGTTCTTCCTGGCGTGTTGACTCGAAGCGTTGTTGGAAGTGGCTAAAGATACTCATGACGTCACCTCGCTCGATACGTGGAGCCGACGCCGGATCATTCAGTCGATGCTGGTCAGCAGCCGCAATTTCAGCTGCTTTTTACCCCCCCAGAACACCTTCAAAGCTATCAACCCTGAAAGCTACTCCCGATGACCCGCTCGCCGGTGTACCGGCTCTCCCCTGTTTTGGATGGCCTGAGGCTAAGGATAGTTGGTAATCCGCGAGGTAAAGGAGCAATGCGCAATTTGTTGTGTACGACCGTTCGTCAGCCCACGCGGGACGTGGGCTGGAGCGCTGAAAAAAATTATTCGCCGCTACTTTTCGCGGTTTCCGAAGGATACGTCGTACGCCACAGCTCGAAGCCACCGTCCATGCTGTAGACGTCGGAAAACCCCTGGCTGACCAGGTAGGCGGCAGCGCCCTGGCTGGAGTTGCCGTGGTAGCAGACCACTACCGTTGGCGCGTCGAGGTCGGCGGCGCGGATGAAGTCCGAGATGGAGTGGTTGTCCAGATGCGTGGAGCCGCTGATGTGCAGCGCTGCGTAGGTCGCGGGGTCGCGGATGTCGACCAGCACGGCGCCTTGTTCGCGCAGGGCTTGGGCTTGTTCGGGGGGGATACGTTTGAATTCGCTCATGGCGGGCTCCTGTGGCCAGACTGACAGCGCAGCCTAGCGCTTGACGCTGGCCGACAATGGTTCGGGGGTAGGTGGGGCGACAGGCGACGCAACATGGCCGTGCTCGTCGCACTGGCAACTCAGGCGTACGCCGGTGTCGATGTTCAGCAGGGTCATGGCGCCGCCCCAGACACAGCCAGTGTCGAGGGCGATGACGCCGGGCTCGTCGCACCGGCCTTCGAGTGCGGCCCAGTGGCCAAAAATGATCTTCAGGCCGCGAGTCTTGCGATCCTTGTGCTTGAACCAGGGCGCGTAGCCGGGTGGCGCGGTGTCGGCGCCTTCCTTGCCCTTGAGGTCAAGCTTGCCCTCGCTGGTGCAAAAGCGCATGCGGGTGAAGTAGTTGGTGATCACCCGCAGGCGGGTCACGCCTTTGAGGTCGCTGTCCCACTTGGCTGGCTCGTTGCCATACATGCCGTCCAGGTAGGGTGCGAACAGGTTGTCATCGCGCAGGGCGGCCTCGACTTCGGCGGCGCACTTGAGGGCCTTGCGCAAGGACCACTGCGGCGGGATGCCGGCATGCACCAGCACCATGTCGCGGATTTCGTCGTAGTGCAGGAGCTTTTGCTGGCGCAGCCACTCAAGCAGTTCCTTGGCGTCGGGCGCTTCGAGAATTTCGCGCAGGGTGTCGGCTTTCTTCAGGCGCTCGATCTTGTTCCCGGCGGCCAGCAGGTGCAGGTCATGATTACCCAGCACACAGACCAGCGACTGGCGGATGCTATAGAGGAAGCGCAAGGTTTCCAGCGACTGCGGGCCACGGTTGACCAGGTCGCCCACCAGCCACAGACGGTCGCTCTGCGGATCGAAGGCGACCTGCTTGAGCAGGCACTGCAGCGGCTCGAGGCAGCCCTGCAGATCGCCGACGGCATACGTCGCCATCAGTGCAGGGCTCCGGGCACCGCCAGGCGGAAGGGCGCGATGATGGCGTCGAAGTGTGTACCGTCTTCGGCGAGCATCTGGTAACTGCCCTGCATGTTGCCGACGCGGGTGGTCATTACGGTGCCGCTGCTGTAGGTGTGGCTCTGGCCGGCGGCGATCAACGGTTGCAGGCCAACCACGCCCGCACCACGAACCTCTTCGACATGGCCGTCACCATCGGTAATCACCCAGTGCCGCGAGAGCAACTTGGCGGGTAGCGAGCCGTTGTTGTGCACGGTGATGGTGTAGGCGAAGGCGAAACGGTTCTGCTCGGGTTGCGACTGTTCTGCCAGAAAGCGAGTGACGACGCTGACGTCGACCTGATAACGAGGATCGGACATGCAAGAAGGCCTTAAAAGCAAAAGCGCAGATTACCTAACGCGAGAGGTGATCAGTCTAGGCCAACTGGCAGGCAGTAGGCCAGAGATGCTGTGGCCGAGGACAGGAGAACGATGTGGTCTGCCTTGTAGGAGCTGGGTTGCCAGCGAGTGGATCTGTCGACTTTGCCGACGCCATCGCCAGCAAGCTGGCTCCTACAGGGGTTCTGAGTTATTCAGCGGCCGGCGCGGGCTGGATTGCCAGCTGATCGGCCAGGCGCACGAAGGCTGCCAGGTCGAGCTGTTCCGGGCGCAGGCTGCCATCGACGCCGGCGGCTTCGATTTCAGCGTTGCTGAGCAAGGCCTTGAGGGTGTTGCGCAGGGTCTTGCGACGCTGGTTGAAGGCTTCGCGAACGACCCGCTCCAGCAGGCGGTGGTCCTTGGCCGGGTGCGGCAGTACCGCGTGGGGCACCAGGCGCACGATAGCCGAGTCGACTTTGGGTGGCGGGTTGAACGCGCCAGGGCCGACATTGAACAGGTGTTCGACCCGGCAGTGGTACTGGACCATGATCGACAGACGGCCCCAATCGCCACCACCAGGACCCGCCGCCAGGCGCTCGACCACTTCCTTTTGCAGCATGAAGTGCATGTCGCGAATGATCCCGGCGTTGTTCAGCAGGTGGAAAATCAACGGCGTGGAGATGTTGTACGGCAGGTTGCCGACCACGCGCAGGCTGTTGGGCGCGGCATTCAGGCTGTTGAAATCGAACTTCAGTGCATCGCCCTGGTGCAGGTTGAAGTTGCTCTTGCCGGCGAACTGCTGGTTGAGGATCGGGATCAGGTCCTTGTCCAGCTCCACGACATCAAGCTGCGCGCCGCTGTTGAGCAGGCCTTCGGTCAGGGCACCCTGGCCCGGGCCGATTTCCAGCAGGCGGTCGTCGGCCTTGGCGTGGATGGAGCGCAGGATACGGTCGATTACGCCGGCGTCGTGCAGGAAGTTCTGGCCGAAGCGCTTGCGCGCCCGGTGTTGGTAATGCTCGGTCATAAACGGGTCTCGGCCATCTGGTAGGCGGTTTCCAGGGCAACTTGCAGGCTGCCGGTGTCGATTTTTCCGCTGCCAGCCAAGTCCAGGGCGGTGCCGTGGTCGACTGAAGTGCGGATGATCGGCAAGCCCAGGGTTACGTTGACTGCCGCGCCGAAGCCTTTGTACTTCAACACCGGCAGGCCCTGGTCGTGGTACATCGCCAGCACTGCGTCGCAGTGCTCCAGATATTTGGGGGTAAACAGAGTGTCGGCGGGCAGGGGACCACGCAGGTCCATGCCTTCGCCGCGCAGACGCTCAAGGGTGGGTTCGATGATATCGATTTCTTCATGGCCCAGGTGGCCGCCTTCGCCAGCGTGGGGGTTGAGTCCACAGACGAGGATGCGTGGCTGGGCGATGCCGAATTTGTGTTGCAGGTCGGCGTGCAGGATCCGCGTGACCCGCTCCAGGCGCTGCGGGGTAATTGCGTCGGCAATCTCGCGCAACGGCAGGTGAGTGGTCACCAGGGCGACGCGCAAGCCACGGGTGGCAAGCATCATCACCACTTGGCTGGTATGGGTCAGGTCGGCCAGGAATTCGGTATGCCCGGAAAAGGCAATTCCGGATTCGTTGATCACGCCTTTGTGCACCGGGGCGGTGATCATTCCGGCAAAGTCGCCATCCAGGCAGCCTTGGCCCGCGCGGGTCAGGGTTTGCAGGACAAAGGCGGCATTGGCCGGGTCCAGTTGACCTGCAACGACCGGGGCGTTGAGTGGTGTATCCCAGACGTACAGGCTGTTGGCGGGCGCGGGAACGTCCGGCCAGTGCCCGGGGCTGACGCTCAGCAGATCAACGACCACGCCCAGCTGCGCGGCCCGCTCGAGGAGCAGGTCGCGGCTGGTGATGGCTATCAGGGGGTGTGGCTGGGCGTGCGAGGCGAGCAGCAGGCACAGGTCGGGACCTATGCCGGCTGGTTCGCCGGGTGTCAGAGCGAAACGTCTGGGTTTCACTTCGGTGCCTGGTCGACGCCAGGGAGCTTGATTTCAACGTAGGCTTCGTCACGGATCTGACGCAACCAGGTTTGCAGCTCTTCGTCGTACTTGCGGTTACGCAACACAGTCATCGCTTGTTGATCGCGCGCCTGGCTGGTGCTGTCGGTGGCGCGACGGCCAAGGACTTCCAGGACGTGCCAGCCATACGGGCTCTTGAACGGTTTGGACAACTGACCTTGCGGGGTGTTGTTCATCACGGTACGGAATTCCGGTACCAGTGCGTTCGGATCGATCCAGTTCAGGTCGCCGCCGTTGAGGGCAGAACCTGGGTCTTCGGAGTAGGTCTTTGCCAGTTCGGCGAAGTCTTCACCCGCTTCGATGCGCTCGTAGAGTTTCTGCGCCAGGCGCTTGGTTTCTTCTTCGCTGCGGATTTCGCTCGGCTTGATCAGGATGTGACGAACGTGGACTTCGTCACGGGTCTGATTACCACCGCCGCGTTTTTCCAGCAGCTTGAGGATGATGAAACCGCCAGGGGTACGTGCTGGTTGGGTGATGTCACCGACGGACATGGCACTCAGTTCACGGTCGAACGGCGGTGGCAGTTGAGCGGCCTTGCGCCAGCCCATGTCGCCGCCTTCCAGGGCGTTGTCGCTGCCGGATTTGGCAATCGCCAGTTGGGTGAAGTCGGCGCCCTGCTTGAGTTGCTGGTAAACCTCCATCGCCTGGCGGTACGCAGCCTGAATCGCTTCGGAGTTGGCGCTTTCCGGGGTCGGAATCAGGATGTTGGCCAGGTGCAGTTCTTCCGACAGCTGCATCTTGCCCAGGTCAGAGGCGAGGAAATTCTTCACTTCCTGCTCGGTGACCTGGATGCGCTCGGCGACCCGACGCTGACGCACACGGCTGATGATCATTTCACGGCGCACTTGCTCACGAGCGTCTTCATAAGACAGGCCATCGCGGGACAGGGCGGCGCGGAATTGATCCACAGTCATGTTGTTGCGCTGGGCAATGGTGCCGATCGCCTGGTTCAGCTCTTCATCGGTGATGCGGATGCCGGAACGCTCGCCGATCTGCAGTTGCAGGTTTTCGACGATCAGGCGCTCAAGCACCTGTTGCTCCAGCACGCCGGCCGGTGGAACGGCCGAGCCACGCTTGGCGATGGTTTGCTGGACTTCGTGAACCCGCTGGTCCAGTTGGCTCTGCATGACCACGTCGTTGTCGACGATGGCCACCACTTTGTCGATGGACTGTACCGCGGCGCTGGCCGCGGTACTCAGGAACAGCGCGCCCAGCATCAGCGGGCGCAGACAATCAGAAAGCTTGGTCTTCACGTTCACGATAACCTTGGATGCCTTTGTCGAGGAAGCTCTCTACTTTGGTGCCAACTACGCCACCGAGACCTTTCAGAACGATTTGGAGGAAGATGCCGTGGTCGCCTTTTTCGTTTTGCGGGGCTTCCTGACTGAATTCGTCATAGGACACCCAGTAACGGTTGATCAGGCGCAGTTTCCAGCAGCAGTTGTCGTATTCGAAACCACCGAAGGCTTCCAGCGTACGGTTGCGGTTGTAGTCGTACTGCCAGCGGCTGATGGCATTCCATTGCGGCACGACAGGCCAGATGACCGAGAAGTCGTGCTGTTGGATCTTGTAGTAATCCTTGACGTAGCCAGGCTGGCCCGGGGTGCCGTAGTCGCCGCCGCCCACAGTCCATTTACCAGTGTTCTGGTCGTAGCGGACCTGGTCGTTGCGATAGCGATAACCGGCGTTGATAACCTTGTTCGGGTTGTCTTCAGGCTGGTAGTGGAACATCGCGCTGCCCGAGCGAGGGCTGTGGCTGTCCGGGTCCCAGTTGTAGTCGGCCGTGGTGCGCCAATCGCGGTTCCAGCGGTATTCGTATTCCAGGGCATACGGCGACACGTTGGAGTGGGCATCCTCGCGGGTCTTGGCATCGATACCCGGCAACTGGACTTCGCGGTCCTTGAAGTACAAGGCCTGGCCGACGCTGATGCGTTGACGCTCGAAGCCGTTTTCTTCGATCCAGCGGTTGGTTACACCCAGCGACAGTTTGTTTTCGTCGCCGACACGGTCGGAGCCGGTGAAACGGTTGTCGCGGAACAGCGAGGAGTAGCTGAACACGGATTCGCTGGTGTCGAACACTGGAATGTCGGACTGGTCTTTCTCGGGAACATAGAGATAGTACAGGCGCGGTTCCAGGGTCTGGCGGTAGTTCTTGCCGAACCATTGGGTATTGCGGTCGAAGTACAGGCCGCTGTCGATGCTGGCAATCGGCACGGCGCGGTTTTGATTGCGGTCATAAGTGCCGTTGAGGCGATCGCCTTCCGCGTCCTGTGCAGCAATCTGGCTCTTGCCGGTGCCGTCCAGGTCCAGATCGTACTGAGTGTATTGGTACTTGAGCGATGGCTTCACGAAGCCATAGGTCCAGTCGAGCGGGAGACTGACGCTTGGCGCCAGGTTCATCCGGTTGCCGGTAGCTCGCGCCAGACCCTGGACGTTAGTGTCGAGGCGGTCGTCAGGGTTGCCGTTTTCATCGAAGAAGGTCCCTGTTTGCAGATCGCGGTCAAAGCGTACGAGCTCGGTCTGGTAGGCAAAGTTCAGCCCGCCCGGTTGTTGTGGCAGAAAACCGTTGAAGGTGATCTGTGGCATGCGGTCGTACGGTGTGATGTTCGATACCGACGCCAACTCATAGGCCTGCGCGTTCAGACGTGCAGTGAAGGTGTCGCCACGGTAGCTGACAGCACCTTGCTGATTGACGAAATCGGAAACGCTTTTAACGCCCAACTGGTCGGTCTGCAGATCCTGGAAGTAGTAGGGATCGCTGATCTTGGTGTAGTCGACTTCGGTGAAGACCCGCGAATCGAGGCCGCCTTTGTGCTGCCAGTTGTACATGTAGCGGGTTTTTTCGTAGTCGGACTGCAGCTTGCGCTCGTCTTCCTGGTCGTCCAGGTACGCCCCACCGAACTGGCCTTCGCTGGATTCGGTCAGGTAACGGAACTCGCCTTCCACCATCATGCCGCGCTTGCTCATGTAGCGCGGGTACAACGTGGCATCGTAGTTCGGTGCCAGGTTGAAGTAGTACGGCGTGACCAACAGCATCCCGGTATCGCTGCCGCTGCCGATGGTCGGCGGCAGGAAGCCGGACTGGCGGCGGTCATCGATCGGGAAATAGATGTACGGCGTGTACAGGACTGGAATGTCCTTGACCCGCAGCGTCACGTTGGTCGCGGTACCGAAGCCGGTCGCCGGGTTCAGCGTGATGTTGTTGCCCTTGAGCTGCCAGGCGTTGCTGTTCGGCTCACAGGTGGTGTAGGTACCGTCCTTGAGGCGGATGATCGCGTTTTCTGCACGCTTGGCGTACAGCGCGTTACCGCGCACACGGGACTTGTGCAACACGTATTCGGCGTTGTCGACCTTGGCTTCGCCAGTGTCCAGTTGCACGTCGGCGTGGTCGCCGACGATCAGCGCGCCGTTGTCGCGCACCCGGACGTTGCCGTTGAGCTCGCCACGGTTCTCGGCCTGGTACAGGCTGGCCTCGTCGGCCTCGACCTGCATGCTGCCCTGGCGCATGACCACGTCACCGGCGAGGGTGGCAATCTGCTGTTCCTGCTGGTAGCGGGAAGCCTTGGCACCGATAAAGGTCGGCGCGTCGCTTTTGCTCGTCTTGTCATTCATGCCAGGACGAGTCGGTTCGACATAGGCACCGGAGCAGTACGGACCGGTTTCGGCCAGTTGGGCAGCGGTAAGCTGTTCACGCGGGACCCAGTCGAGGTGACTGTAGTCGGCGCTGCGCGACTTCAGGCCGCGGCCCTTGGCTTCGGTAACCAACGCCGGTTTGTCGGCGCTTTCGCCGGCAACGCTGGTGTCTGCTGCCGATTCGTTGCCCGAGCTGACCGCACTGGCATCATGCACAGGGCGCGGAGGCAGTTGAGCCGCGTTGGTTTTCGGCGCGCAATCCCAGGCACCCGAAGCAGAGACTGAGCAGTCATACTGTTCCGCGGCGACCACGAAGGAAGTGGCTAGAGGTTGCAGGGCCAGCAGACTGCCGGTAACCAACAACGGAAATTTTTTACGAAACGCGGGGGATTTCAATGCCATCTTATTAGTCCGGGCTTCCTGCGTGCCATCTGCCCGCGGTGTGGGCCGCACGCCTCTCGATGGTCTGAAAAAGATGCTGGATAATAAAGCATGACCCGCTTGACGGCTAGCGCCGTCGGAGACCCTTGCAATGCCTGATCAAGATGTACGCTTGCTACACCTGAAAGTTTGGCTCGATGAGCAATTGGCCATCCTGTTTGCCGCACAAGGCTGGGGGGCTGTGCCCCAGGCCACGTTGACTGCGGCCAGCAGCGACGCGAGTTTCCGCCGTTACTTCCGCTGGGAAGGTGATGGCAGGAGTTTTGTCGTCATGGATGCACCACCGCCCCAGGAAAACTGCAAACCGTTCGTGGATATCGCCTTTTTGCTGGCGAAATCCGGGATTAACGTGCCGAAAATCTACGCAGAGGACCTCGAGCGCGGATTTCTTTTGCTCAATGACCTGGGTAACCAGACCTATCTGGACGTGATCAACGACGAAAACGCCGATCGCTTGTTCGATGACGCCCTGCAGGCGTTGCTGGCTTTCCAGCAGTTGCCGATGGTGGCGCCGTTGCCCAGTTATGATGTGGCCCTGTTGCGTCGCGAGCTGGAGCTGTTCCCCGAGTGGTACGTGAAGCGCGAACTGGGGATCGAGTTCGACTCGCACCAACAAGCCCTCTGGCAGCGTGCCAGCGACCTGCTGATCGACAGCGCCCTGGCCCAGCCGAAAGTGCTGGTGCATCGTGACTATATGCCGCGCAACCTGATGATCAGCGAGCCGAATCCAGGCGTGCTGGATTTCCAGGACGCGGTGTACGGCCCGGTGACCTACGACGTGACCTGCCTGTTCAAGGACGCCTTCCTCAGTTGGCCCGAGACCCGCGTGCTCGGCTGGCTGGAGCGTTACTGGCAACAGGCCGGTGAACTCGGGATTGCAGTCCAGGCGGACTTCCAGGAGTTCCTGCGAGCCAGCGACCTGATGGGTGTGCAGCGGCATCTGAAGGTGATCGGGATCTTCGCCCGTATCTGCCATCGCGACGGCAAGCCGCGCTACCTGACGGACGTGCCGCGGTTCTTTGCTTATATAGAAGCCGTATTGGCCCGTCGGCCAGAACTGGCGGAGTTGGCTGAGCTGCTGGCCAGTCTGCGCCCGGCGCCCGGAGCTTGTGTATGAAGGCGATGATTCTGGCGGCCGGCAAGGGCGAGCGCATGCGCCCCTTGACGCTGACCACGCCCAAGCCACTGGTGCAGGTCGGCGGCGTACCGCTGATCGAGTACCACCTCAAGGCCCTGGCGGCGGCGGGTTTCACCGAGGTGGTGATCAACCACGCCTGGTTGGGGCAGCAGATCGAAGACTACCTGGGAGACGGTTCGCGTTATGGCCTGAGCATTCAGTACTCGCCGGAAGGCGAGCCACTGGAAACCGGGGGCGGGATCTTCCGTGCCCTGGAGATGCTGGGCGAGGGCGCCTTTGTGGTGGTCAATGGCGACATCTGGACCGATTACGACTTCAGTGTCTTGCGCCGGCCACTGGCCGGCTTGGCCCACCTGGTGCTGGCCGATAACCCGGCCCACCACCCAGGAGGGGATTTTGCCCTGGTTGAAGGACAGGTCTTCGACGGCCAGGCCGATGCGCCGACCCTGACCTACAGCGGCATCGCCGTGCTCGACCCCAAGCTGTTCACCGGTTGCAGCGACGGTGCGTTCAAATTGGCGCCGCTATTGCGCAACGCCATGGCCCAGGGGCAGGTGAGTGGCGAGCGGTTGTCAGGTCATTGGGTGGATGTCGGCACCCACGAGCGTCTGGCCGAAGTCGAACACTTGCTGCAAGCGAGCCGCTGAGATGTTGTGGCCAGGGACTCTGATCGGAGCCGGGGCGGGTTTTGCCATCGCCAGCATTCCGGGGGCCATGCTTGGCGCATTGTTGGGGCAGGCGCTGGATCGGCGCTTGCAACTGCAAAGCCTGGGGCATCTGCGCGAGCGCCTGGGCGGGCGCGCGATGTTGCGCAACGATGAATTGCTGTTCGTGCTGCTCGGGCGCCTGGCCAAGAGCGACGGCCGGGTGGGCAACGGCCATATCTACCAGGCGCGTCAGGAAATGCGCGCACTGGAGATGAACGAATTTGCCCAGAAACGCGCGATTGCGGCGTTCAACCGTGGCAAGAGCGGGCACGATCGGTTGCGTGGCTACCTGCGCCGTTTGCGCGCACAGCCCCATGCTGCCGAAGGGGTGTTGCGGGCGTGCTGGCGGATGGTCTGGGCAGACGGGCGTGCGGGCCGTGCCGAGCGCGAGCTGCTGGCCCAATGGGGCAAATGGCTGGACTGGACGCCGGAGCAGGTGCAGGCCCTGGCCCAGGATTACGAACTGCACAAGCGACCCTTGGCCAACAGTGGCGAGGCTTACCAACACGCCATGCGCCTGCTGGGGGTGACGCTGAGCAGCGAGCCGGAGCAGATCAAGCGGGCCTACCGACGCCTGCTCAGTCGGCATCACCCGGACAAGATCGCTGGCAGCGGGGCTTCGCCGTCCCAGGTGCGCGAAGCGACGGAGAAGACCCGGGAGTTGCACAGCGCCTATGCGTTGATTCGTCAGCGCCGCGATTTTCGCTAGGGAGCATCGAGCGCAGTAGCGCCCTGTCTAGGGCAACTGCGCGGCGTTGTCCTGCGGGGTCAACCAGCCTCGCACCCGGCGTACCAATTGTTCCTGTTGGGCGGCGTTGTTGCCGGGCAGGGCGTTCAGGGAAATCTGCCGGAAACTCGAATCCTTCAGCCGTTTGCTGGCCTGCAGGCGCTCCTGGGCTGCGCGTTGCAGCAGCGGTTTGTCGTTGTAGTACAGATCCAGGGTTGGCAATTTCAATCCGCTGGTCAGTTCCGCCAGCCCGGGTGTGCTGGAGGCGGGTACCTGGGCGGCGACCATCACCAGCTTCGCGACTTGGGCAGGCTGTTTTTCGCTCAGGTAACGGGCGGCCCAGTAAGCTCCGGTGCCGTGGCCGAGCAGGACGATACTGCGGGCGTTCTGTTGCTCTGCAAACGCCAGGGCGGCGTCGATGCGCAAGAAGATTCGCTGGGTATCGGCCTTGAGTTGCTCATCGTGGGTCTGCGCCACCGGCTGATCAGGCACCTCACCTTCGCCACCGGCCACTTGCTCGATAGGGGCCGCGGTGTTGGCGTCTTTACTCGGGGGTTCGGTGCTGACCGGTGCCGTTGCACTTTCGAGGATGCGCGGTTGGGGGGCATTGCTTTGCAGGTCCGGCAGGGTAAGACTCAGGCTGCTCCAGTCGGCGTCGGGCAATTTTTGCCGCAACGGCGCGACGGCTTGAGGCCAGTCAGCTGTTTCGCCCGTACCCGGGATGATAATCACCGTACCTTGGGGCTCGCTGGTGTTGGCCGGCTGCCACAGGGCCAGGAAGGTCTCGCTGCCTGCCGACAACTGTTGCTGTTCGCCAGGGGGCAGGCTGCGTTGCAGGGCAAAAGCTTCTTCCTGGCTACGCTCAGGCAGGGGCTGGCGTTGCTCGGAGGGTGCGCTGGCAGCAGGTTCCGTTGGCTCGGCAGCCTGGGCGGAAAAGGCGCCAGGCAAGATCAACGACAGGCACAATACTGGCAGTGCCAGGCGGTAGACAGGGGGCATCGGATATTCCAGGCCAGAAGTATTCCCGGCAGCCTAATGGGTTGGTCAGTATTTGTCAGTGTGTGAGAGTTCGCATGAAACGTCTTTGCTGCCTGTTGCTTATCGGCTGTTTCTGGCTTCCCTTGATGGCCTGGGCGGCTGCCGCGCCGCCTGCGCGCGTGGCGCAACTGAGCAGCGAGCAACGGCAATGGCTGACCCGTCACTCTGAGCTGCGGGTCGGTGTGGTGCTGCAGGCGCCTTACGCGCAGTACGACCGGCGGCTACAGCGCCTGTCCGGGGCCAATATCGAATTGATGCAGTGGCTGGCCAGCGCCCTGAAGGTCGAGCTGACCTGGCGCAACTTTCCCGATGTCGCGCAGTTGGAGCAGGCAGTGCGTGAGGGGGAGGTCGACCTGGCCCCAGGCCTGACCCAAACCCCGGCCGCCCTGCGCTTGTGGCAATTCACTGACCCCTATATGCGCGTGCCGCAATTGGTGGTGGGTCAACAGAAGGGCGCCGGCGCGGTGGATCTTGAGAAGCTCGACGATCAGTCACGGGTCGCGGTGCGGATGCCCAGTGCGATCGCCGATTACCTGCGCAGCAACTACCCCAACCTCAATTTGCAGGGCGTGCCCCAGGAACGCCAGGCCCTGCAACTGTTGCTCTCCCAGCAAGCGCGTTACGCGGTCATCGATGAGGCCCAACTCAGCCGGCTGTCCGCCGAGTCCGAGTTTGCCGGGTTGGCCGTAGTGGGGGATATCGGCCTGCCGCAGTTGCTGCGGGTGGCTACCCGTCGCGATTGGCCGGAGTTGGCCGGCATCGTCGAAAGCGCCTTGCACGCGATTCCGGCCAAGGACCTGGAGCAATTGCACGCACGCTGGTTGCAACCCAAGTACCCACGTTTGTCGGAGTCCCCGGGGTTCTGGCAGAACCTCTGCCTGTTGCTGGGGGTATTGCTGCTGAGCGCCATGGCTATCGTGATCTGGCAACGGCGCCAGCAACACCTGCTCGAGCAGCGCTTGCTCGCCGCCCGCGAGGACATTGCCCTGCGCGCGGCCAGCGAAGAAGCGTTGCGCCTGACACAGTTCTCCATCGATCAAAGCACCGTCGGGATCCTCTGGGTCAATTGGGACAGCCACGTGCGCTACGCCAACCGGGCGGCCGAGGACATGCTCGGGTATGTCTCGGGCGGGGTGATCGACCGACCGCTGATCGACTTCGAACCCAACTTGCACATGGACCGTTGGTTGAACCTGTGGAAACGCGCGCGGGCCAGCGAGGAGGGGCCGCAAAGCTTCGAAACCAATTGCCTGCGCGCCGATGGCAGCATTTTGCCGGCTGACGTGACCTTGAGCTTCCTGCGCTTTCGCGACAGCGAATACCTGGTGGTCTACCTCAATGACGTCACTGAGCGCCGGCGGGCCTTGGCGGCCTTGCGCGAAAGCGAGGCACGGTTGCAGGGGATTGCCGCCAACGTACCCGGACTGGTATTTCGTCTTGAGCGGGCGCCGGTGACCGGGCAAATCGACTTTGCCTACATCAGCGAAGGCAGTGAGAGCCTGGTGGGCTACTCGCCCGCCACCTTGAGCCATCGCGACATGGGCCTGCGCAGCGTGGTACATCCGCAGGACAGAGTCAGTTACCACCGCACCCAGGATCACGCGCTGGACACCGACAGTGACTGGTCGTGGCAAGGCCGCATCCTCACCCGCCAGGGGCAGCAACGCTGGGCCGAGATCAAGGCCATCACTCGGCGCCTCGACGATGGCGCCTTTGTCTGGGACGGGATTGTCTGGGACATCAGCGAGAGCAAGCGCATCGAACTGGAACTGGCCAGCTCCCGCGAGCAACTGCGTGAGCTGTCGGCGCATCTGGAGAGTGTGCGCGAAGAGGAAAAGGCGCGGATAGCCCGGGAAGTCCACGATGAGTTGGGACAGATGCTGACGGTACTCAAGCTGGAAACCTCGATGTGCGAATTGGCCTACGCCGAACTGGACCCGGGCCTGAGTGATCGGCTCAACAGCATGAAGCGCCTGATCGCCCAACTGTTCCAACTGGTGCGGGACGTGGCCACGGCGCTGCGTCCGCCGATTCTGGACGCCGGCATCGCCTCGGCCATCGAGTGGCAGGCCCGGCGTTTTGAGGCGCGCACCCAGATTCCCTGCCTGGTGCAGGTGCCCGACAACCTGCCGGTGCTGAGTGACGCCAAGGCGATTGGCTTGTTCCGGATCCTCCAGGAGGCACTGACCAATGTCATGCGCCACGCCCAGGCGCATACTGTCGAATTGACACTGGTGCTGGAAGACGAGCAGTTGTGCCTGACCGTCAGCGACGATGGTGTAGGTTTTGTCGCTCAAGCCGGTAGGCCGACTTCCTTTGGGGTAGTGGGCATGCGCGAGCGAGTGTTGATCATGGGTGGCACACTGCAGCTCGACAGCGTGCCGGGCGAGGGCACCAGCCTTGAGGTCCGTGTGCCCTTGCATGAAGCGTGCAACTGATTTTTCTGGAGAAGCCTGTGATCCGTGTACTGGTAGCCGAAGACCACACCATCGTGCGTGAAGGCATCAAGCAATTGATCGGCCTGGCCAAGGATCTGTTGGTGGTGGGGGAAGCGAGCAATGGCGAACAGTTGCTCGAAACCTTGCGCCACGTGCCCTGTGAGGTGGTGTTGCTGGACATTTCCATGCCCGGGGTGAATGGCCTGGAGGCGATCCCGCGGATTCGCGCCCTGAACAATCCACCGGCGATTCTGGTGCTGTCGATGCACGACGAGGCGCAGATGGCCGCCCGTGCCTTGAAGGTCGGGGCCGCCGGTTATGCCACCAAGGACAGCGACCCGGCCCTGCTGCTGACGGCGATTCGCAAGGTGGCGGCTGGCGGGCGCTATATCGATCCGGAGCTGGCGGATCGAATGGTCTTCGAAGTCGGCCTGACTGATTCACGGCCCCTGCATTCGCTACTCTCGGAGCGCGAGTTCTCGGTGTTCGAGCGCCTCGCGCAGGGCGCCAACGTCAATGACATCGCCCAGCAACTGGCGTTGAGCAGTAAGACCATCAGCACCCACAAGGCGCGGCTGATGCAGAAACTCAACATCACCTCACTGGCGGAGTTGGTGAAGTACGCCATGGAGCACAAGCTGCTCTGAACAATACGCGATCCCCTGAGCGAGGCTTGCCCGCGAAGATGTCAGCACATTCAACATCAATGTGACTGACACACCGCCTTCGTGGGCAAGCCTCGCTCCTACAGAGCACCGTGTCGGCATATCCATTTACGACATCCCGCCAAACCGCTTTTGCCTGTTCTTGTGGCTTGTAGCGGAAAACTCGCTGTCGACCTGTCCAAACGCGCCATCCTTGTAGGGCAATCCCTACCCCCAACCTTCCATCTGGCTGAGGCGATTCTCTCCTGCGCCCCGATTTGCGTGGCTGTGCGTAGCCACTAGGCTTAATCCACGGCAGTCATCAACAATAAAGGTGTGGGTATGAGCGAGGTCGATTCAAGCGCGGGGACCAATGATGTACTGGTCAGCTTTCGTGGCGTGCAGAAGAGCTACGACGGCGAGAACCTGATCGTCAAAGACCTCAACCTGGATATTCGCAAAGGCGAGTTTCTCACCTTGCTCGGGCCTTCCGGCTCCGGCAAGACCACCAGCCTGATGATGCTCGCCGGTTTCGAAACCCCGACCGCCGGCGAGATCCTGCTGGCCGGGCGTTCGATCAACAACGTGCCGCCGCACAAGCGTGACATCGGCATGGTGTTCCAGAACTACGCCCTGTTCCCGCACATGACGGTGGCCGAGAACCTGGCGTTCCCGCTGACCGTGCGTGGTCTGAACAAGAGTGACGTCAGTGACCGGGTCAAGCGTGTCCTGAGCATGGTTCAGCTCGATGCCTTCGCCCAGCGTTACCCGGCCCAGCTTTCTGGTGGACAGCAGCAGCGGGTGGCCCTGGCCCGGGCGCTGGTGTTCGAGCCGCAACTGGTGCTGATGGACGAGCCGCTCGGCGCTCTCGATAAACAGCTGCGTGAACACATGCAGATGGAGATCAAGCACCTGCACCAGCGCCTGGGTGTGACCGTGGTCTATGTGACCCACGACCAGGGCGAAGCCCTGACCATGTCCGACCGGGTGGCGGTGTTCCATCAAGGCGAAATCCAGCAGATCGCCCCACCTCGCACCCTGTACGAAGAACCGAAAAATACCTTCGTGGCCAACTTCATTGGCGAAAACAACCGCCTCAATGGCCGTCTCCACAGTCAGACCGGCGAGCGCTGCATTGTCGAGCTTGGGCGCGGGGAAAAGGTCGAGGCACTGGCGGTGAATGTCGGCAAGACCGGCGAGCCAGTGACTCTGTCCATTCGTCCGGAGCGGGTCAGCCTCAACGGCTCCAGTGAGGCGTGTGTCAACCGCTTCTCTGGGCGGGTGGCGGAATTCATCTATCTGGGCGACCACGTCCGTGTGCGCCTGGAAGTCTGCGGCAAGACCGATTTCTTCGTGAAACAGCCGATCGCCGAGCTGGATCCGGCGCTGGCCGTCGGAGACGTGGTGCCGCTTGGCTGGCAGGTCGAACACGTCCGTGCTCTCGATCCCCTTCTAGAGGCGAATTGATCGCCCCCTTGCTTCACCAACCCTGCACGTGGAGAGAACAATAAATGTTGAAATCCCTGAAATTCACCGCCCTGGCTCTGGGCATGATGGGTGCGGCACACGCGATGGCCGCGGGCTCGGACCTGACCGTGGTGTCGTTTGGCGGCGCGAACAAGGCCGCACAGGTCAAGGCCTTCTATGCGCCTTGGGAAGCAGCGGGCAACGGCAAGATCGTCGCCGGTGAATACAACGGTGAAATGGCCAAGGTCAAGGCCATGGTCGACACCAAGAGCGTGTCCTGGGACCTGGTGGAAGTAGAGTCGCCAGAGCTGTCCCGCGGTTGCGACGAGGACATGTTCGAGCAACTCGACCCTGCACTGTTCGGCAACACCGAAAATTACGTCAAGGGTGCGATCCAGCCGTGCGGCGTTGGTTTTTTCGTCTGGTCGACCGTGCTGGCCTACAACGCCGACAAGCTGAAAACCGCGCCGACCAGTTGGGCCGACTTCTGGGACACCAAGAACTTCCCGGGTAAACGTGGCCTGCGTAAAGGCGCCAAGTACACCCTGGAATTTGCCTTGATGGCCGACGGCGTGGCGCCGAAAGATGTCTACAAAGTGCTGGCCGGTAAAGATGGCCAGGACCGTGCCTTCAAGAAGCTCGACGAACTCAAGCCGAGCATCCAGTGGTGGGAAGCTGGCGCCCAGCCGCCGCAGTACCTGGCGTCCGGTGATGTGGTCATGAGCTCGGCGTACAACGGCCGGATCGCTGCCGTGCAAAAGGAAAGCAACCTGAAGGTGGTGTGGAACGGCGGTATCTACGACTTCGACGCCTGGGCCATTCCTAAAGGCCTGGACAAGACCCGCGCTGAAGCGGCGAAGAAATTCATCGCGTTCTCGGTCATGCCACAACAGCAGAAAACCTATTCGGAAAACATTGCCTACGGCCCGGCCAATACCCAGGCGGTACCCCTGTTGAACCCGGAAATTCTGAAAGACATGCCGACCACCCCGGAAAACATCGCCAACCAGGTGCAGATCGACGTCAGCTTCTGGGCGGACAACGGCGAGCAACTGGAGCAGCGCTTCAACTCCTGGGCAGCGAAGTAAGCGCGACCCTGTGGCAGAGGGCTTGCCCAATGCCAGTCAGTTAGAGGTTTGACAGCGTAATCCCTGTTGGAGCGAGCAAGCTCCCTCCAACAGGTTGTTTGTCTGCCTCTGTAACGATCAAAGATTTTCGGAGTTCGCCATGGCCATCGCCGTTCCCCTGAACGAGGGCACCCATCGCACCTTGAAGCAGCGCCTGGCGCGTGCCGAGCGGGTCAACCGCTGGAAGGCCCAAGCCCTGATTGCGCCGTTGGTGCTGTTTCTGTTGCTGGTGTTTCTGGTGCCGATTGTGGCGCTGCTCTATAAAAGCGTCGGTAACCCGGAAGTGGTCGGCGGCATGCCGCGCACCGTAGCAGCGATCGCTGCCTGGGATGGCCGAGGCCTGCCAGCGGACCCGGTGTACAAGGCCGCCAGTGAAGACCTGGCCGAAGCCCGCAAGAATCAAACTTTGGGCGACCTGTCCAAGCGCCTGAACATGGAGTTGGCCGGCTACCGCAGCCTGCTGACCAAGACCGCCCGCGCGCTGCCGTTCAAGAGCGAGCCGGCGTCTTATAAAGACGCGCTCGAAGCGCTGGATGAGCGTTGGGGCGACCCGGCCTATTGGCAGGCCGTGCGCCGCAATACCAGCAGCCTGACGCCTTACTATCTGTTGGCGGCGGTTGATCACCGCATCGACGACCTCGGCGAAGTCGCCCCGGCCACGCCCGACCAGGCGATCTACCTCGACATCTTTGCCCGCACCTTCTGGATGGGCCTGGTGATCACGGCCATCTGTCTGGCGCTGGCCTATCCCCTGGCCTACCTGCTGGCCAACTTGCCGGCCCGGCAAAGCAACCTGCTGATGATCCTGGTGTTGCTACCGTTCTGGACCTCGATCCTGGTGCGGGTGGCCGCGTGGATCGTGTTGCTGCAGTCGGGCGGGCTGATCAACAGCGCAATGATGGCCATGGGCATTATCGATAAACCCCTGGAGTTGGTGTTCAACCGCACCGGGGTGTACATCTCGATGGTGCACATTCTGCTGCCGTTCATGATCCTGCCGATCTACAGCGTGATGAAAGGCATCTCGCCGACCTACATGCGGGCGGCGATTTCCCTGGGCTGCCATCCGTTCGCCAGCTTCTGGCGGGTGTACTTCCCGCAGACCTATGCCGGTGTCGGCGCCGGGTGCCTGTTGGTGTTCATCCTGGCGATTGGTTACTACATCACACCGGCACTGCTGGGTAGCCCGAACGATCAGATGGTCAGCTACTTCGTCGCCTTCTACACCAACACCAGCATCAACTGGGGCATGGCGACGGCGCTCGGCGGGCTGCTGCTGTTGGCGACCATCGTGCTTTATCTGATTTACAGCTGGCTGGTGGGCGCCAGCCGCCTGCGCCTGAGCTAAGGGGAGAATCGAAATGCTGAGTCCTTATATGTCCCCCGTTGAACGGGTGTGGTTCTACAGCTTGCGGATTCTCTGCGGCTTGATTCTGTTGTTCCTGATCTTGCCGGTGCTGGTGATCATCCCGCTGTCGTTCAACTCCGGCAGCTTCCTGGTCTACCCGCTGCAAGGATTTTCGCTGCATTGGTACCAGGATTTCTTTGCCTCGGCCGAGTGGATGCGCGCCCTGAAGAACAGCATCATCGTGGCCCCGGCCGCGACCGTACTGGCGATGATCTTCGGGACGCTGGCGGCCATTGGCCTGACCCGCGGCGATTTTCCGGGCAAGGCGCTGGTGATGGCCCTGGTGATTTCGCCGATGGTGGTGCCCGTGGTGATCATCGGGGTGGCCAGTTACCTGTTCTTCGCTCCGCTGGGGCTGGGTAACAGCTTCTTCTCGCTGATTGTGGTGCACGCGGTACTGGGTGTGCCGTTCGTGATCATCACGGTGTCGGCGACCCTGCAAGGCTTCAACCACAACCTGGTGCGCGCCGCGGCCAGCCTCGGAGCCTCGCCCCTGACGGCGTTCCGCCGGGTGACATTGCCGTTGATCGCCCCCGGGGTGATTTCCGGTGCGCTGTTTGCGTTTGCCACCTCGTTCGATGAAGTAGTGGTGACCCTGTTCCTCGCCGGCCCCGAGCAAGCGACCTTGCCGCGGCAGATGTTCAGCGGTATCCGCGAAAACCTCAGCCCGACCATCGCCGCCGCCGCAACGCTGCTGATTGCCTTCTCGGTGATCCTGCTGCTGACCCTGGAGTGGTTGCGTGGGCGCAGTGAGAAATTGCGTACTGCACAGGTCTGAAACCTGACATCAACCCCAGTGGGAGCAGACTCGCTCCCACTGGGGTGTTCAGTGGGCTTGAAGCCATTCACGGGCTGAATAACAGACAAAACCCAATCGACAGCTACTATTGTGCCCAGCTCCCCTATCTATAAGAGGCTGCGCACATGAGTCTTTGTTCTTTCAAAATCGCTCATAAGCTGCTCACCGGCACCGGTGCCATCGAGCAACTGGCCGCTGAACTGACCCGCCTGGATGTCGACCACCCGCTGATTGTCACCGATGCGGCGCTGGTCAAGTCCGGCACCGTGGAGCTGGCGCTGGCGCAACTGGGTGGGCGCACCTACGAGATTTTCGACCGGGTGTTGCCCGACCCGGAAATCGCCATCGTCGAGGACTGCATGCGTGTCTACCGCGAGGGCGGGCATGACGGCCTGATCGGCCTGGGCGGCGGCAGTGCCATCGATATCGCCAAAAGCGTCGCGGCCTATGCCGGTTATCACGGCGCGCTCGAGGATTTGTTCGGCGTCGACCAAGTGCCGCGCAAGGGCCCGCCGCTGATCGCGATCCCGACCACCGCCGGCACGGGCTCGGAAGTCACCAACGTGGCGATCCTCTCCGACAAGCAGGCCCAACTGAAGAAAGGCATCGTCAGCGACTACCTGTTGCCTGACGTGGCGCTGGTCAGCCCGCAAATGACCCTGACCTGTCCGCGCAGTGTCACCGCCGCCAGTGGGGTGGATGCCCTGGTGCATGCGGTCGAGGCCTACCTGTCGGTGAATGCTTCGCCGATTACCGATGCCCTGGCCATCGGTGCCATCAAGCTGATCGCCAAGGCGCTGCCCAAGGCCTATGCCAATCCCGCGAACCTGCAGGCCCGTGAGGACATGGCCACTGCCAGCCTGATGGCCGGCATGGCGTTCGGCAACGCCGGGGTCGGCGCGGTGCATGCCCTGGCCTATCCGCTGGGCGGGCGCTTCAACATTGCCCATGGCGTGAGCAACGCGCTGTTGCTGCCCCATGTGATGGCCTGGAACAAGATGGCGTGCGTGGAGCGCATGCAGGACATTGCCCAGGCCTTTGGCCTCAATATCACGCACCTGAGTGCCGATGAAGCGGCGGACCAGGCGGTCGCGGCGATGGCGCGACTGTGTGCCGCAGTGGAAATTCCCCAGGGCTTGCGCAGTTTCGGCGTGCCCCAGGAGGCGATCCCGGCCATGGCGCTGGAGGCCGCGGGAATCGAGCGTTTGATGCGCAATAATCCGCGCCAGTTGACGGCCCTTGATATCGAGAAGATCTATCGAGCGGCTTACTGATCGTTACAGCCACGGTGCGCGCGTCAAAGCATGAGGTATACAATGCGCGCCATCGTGATCCTGCTCAAAAAAGGTGCGTCATGCAGCCCTTCGCTATTGCTCCGTCGATTCTCTCCGCCGACTTCGCCCGCCTGGGTGAAGAAGTGGACAACGTTCTGGCCGCGGGTGCCGACATCGTCCACTTCGATGTCATGGACAATCACTACGTGCCCAACCTGACCATCGGCCCGATGGTCTGCTCGGCACTGCGCAAGTACGGCGTTACCGCGCCGATCGACGCACACCTGATGGTATCTCCGGTCGACCGCATCATCGGTGACTTCATCGAGGCCGGCGCCACCTACATCACTTTCCACCCGGACGCCACGATTCACGTCGATCGCTCCTTGCAGATGATCCGCGAAGGCGGTTGCAAGGCCGGCCTGGTGTTCAACCCGGCGACTCCGCTGGACGTACTCAAGTACGTGATGGACAAGGTCGACATGATCCTGCTGATGAGCGTCAACCCGGGTTTTGGTGGCCAGAAGTTCATTCCGGCAACCCTCGACAAACTGCGTGAAGCGCGCGCGCTGATCGACGCCTCGGGCCGTGATATCCGCCTGGAAATCGACGGCGGGGTGAACGTCAACAACATCCGCGAAATCGCCGCGGCCGGCGCTGACACCTTCGTGGCCGGCTCCGCGATCTTCAACGCGCCGAACTACCAGGAAGTGATCGAGAAGATGCGTGCCGAACTGGCGCTGGCTCGTCCATGAGTGGTTTTGAGCAGCTGTTCCCAGGGCAATTGCCGCGGCTGGTGATGTTCGATCTGGATGGCACCCTGATCGATTCGGTACCGGACCTGGCTGTGGCCGTGGATCACATGCTGCTCAAGCTGGGGCGCGCACCGGCCGGCCTGGGCGCCGTGCGCGAGTGGGTCGGCAACGGGGCGCCGGTGCTGGTCCGCCGGGCCCTGGCCGGTGATATCGATCACAGTCGGGTCGACGACGTCGAGGCCGAACATGCGCTGGAGATTTTCATGGACGCCTATGCAGACGGCCATGAATTGACGGTGGTTTACCCTGGCGTGCGCGACACCCTCAAGTGGTTGCACAAGCAGGGTGTCGAGATGGCGCTGATCACCAACAAGCCGGAGCGCTTCGTCGCGCCCTTGCTGGACCAGATGAAGATCGGCCGCTACTTCAAGTGGATCATCGGCGGCGATACCCTGCCGCAGAAAAAACCTGACCCGGCGGCGCTGTTTTTCGTGATGAAAATGGCCAACGTACCGGCGTCGCAGTCGTTGTTCGTTGGCGACTCGCGCAGTGACGTCTTGGCGGCCAAGGCGGCGGGCGTCAAGTGTGTGGCCCTGAGCTACGGCTATAACCATGGCCGGCCGATTGCCGAAGAGTCGCCGGCGCTGGTGATCGACGATCTGCGCAAGCTAATTCCCGGTTGCCTGGATTCTGCCGCTGGGATAACGTTGCCCGACGCTGTCCAATCCCCTCCTGGAAATGCCATCGTGGTGGTTACCCGCAAACTCTGGATGAAAGTCATCAAGGCCCTGGCCCGCTGGCGTTGGCGCGCCTGACGTGATCCTGGCCGGCTAGCCGGCGCGTTTGCACACCTGACCGTTAGACCCTCATGCCACGAGGCACCTCATGATCCGCGAAGAATTCCTGCGTTTGGCCGCTGCCGGCTACAACCGCATTCCGCTTGCCTGCGAAACCCTTGCCGACTTCGACACGCCGTTGTCGATCTACCTGAAACTGGCCGATCAACCCAACTCCTACCTGTTGGAGTCGGTGCAGGGCGGGGAGAAGTGGGGGCGCTATTCGATCATTGGCTTGCCGTGCCGCACGGTACTGCGGGTGCATGACCTGCATGTGAGTGTGACCGTCGACGGGGTCGAGGTCGAAAGCCACGATGTCGAAGACCCGCTGGCCTTCGTCGAGACCTTCAAGGCGCGCTACAACGTGCCGACCATTGCCGGCCTGCCGCGCTTCAATGGCGGCCTGGTGGGGTACTTCGGCTATGACTGCGTGCGCTACGTGGAAAAGCGTCTGGGCAAGTGCCCGAACCCTGATCCGCTGGGCGTGCCGGACATCTTGCTGATGGTCTCCGATGCGGTGGTGGTGTTCGACAACCTGGCGGGCAAGATGCACGCCATCGTGCTGGCCGATCCGGCGCAGGAAAACGCGTTTGAACAAGGGCAGGCGCGCCTCGAGCAATTGCTGGAGCAACTGCGCCAGCCGATTACCCCGCGCCGTGGCCTGGATTTCAGCCAGCAGCAGGCGGCGGACCCGGTATTCCGTTCCAGTTTCACCCAAGCCGATTACGAGCGTGCCGTCGACACCATCAAGGAGTACATCCTGGCCGGTGACTGCATGCAGGTGGTGCCGTCGCAACGGATGTCCATCGACTTCAAGGCGGCGCCCATTGATTTGTACCGCGCCCTGCGTTGCTTCAACCCGACGCCGTACATGTACTTCTTCAACTTCGGCGACTTCCATGTGGTTGGCAGTTCGCCAGAAGTCCTGGTGCGGGTTGAAGACAACCTGATCACCGTACGCCCGATTGCCGGTACGCGTCCTCGTGGCGCGAACGAAGAAGCCGACCTGGCGCTGGAAGAGGACCTGCTGTCGGATGACAAGGAAATCGCCGAGCACCTGATGCTGATTGACCTGGGCCGCAACGACACCGGACGGGTTTCGGAGATCGGTTCGGTGAAGCTGACCGAGAAAATGGTCATCGAGCGTTATTCCAACGTGATGCACATCGTTTCCAACGTCACGGGCCAGTTGAAAGCCGGCCTGACTGCAATGGATGCGCTGCGGGCGATTCTGCCTGCGGGCACCTTGTCGGGCGCGCCGAAGATTCGCGCGATGGAAATCATCGACGAACTGGAGCCGGTCAAGCGCGGTGTGTACGGTGGGGCGGTGGGTTACTTCGCCTGGAATGGCAATATGGACACGGCGATTGCGATCCGCACGGCAGTGATCAAGAACGGCGAATTGCACGTACAGGCCGGCGGCGGCATCGTTGCCGACTCGGTGCCGGCGCTGGAATGGGAAGAAACCCTGAACAAGCGCCGCGCGATGTTCCGTGCCGTGGCACTGGCCGAGCAGACACCCCGGGATTGAGGGTGTAGCGCGGCACAAAAAAACGCTGCCCCCGTGAGGAGGCAGCGTTTTTTTGGCTGCGGGTTTTAGAAGTCCAGTACCACGCCGACATTCAACCCTTGCTGGGTGAAGTCATCGTCCTTGCGGATGTTGTAGCCGGCCCGCAACGCCAGGTCGGCCGTCAGCTTGTGGCTGACGCCCAGGTTCAGGCGGTTGGTGTGGGATTGCGGGGTGTAGCCGGCCAGGGTGTACTGGTTGCCGGGCAGGGTGTTGAGGTTCATGGTCACGTCTTGGGTATCGTCTTCATACTCGCGCTCGTGGGCGTATTCGCCATACACCTGGGTCTGCGGGGTGAACAGGTACTTGCCCTGCAAACCGATACCCAGGCGGCGCGAGTTGCGGGTCTGGTCGTCGTAGGTCAGCGCAGTGGCGGTGTTGTCGTCCTCGGAGTAACCGTCGACTTTGACCTTGGCGAAGTCCGCGCTGAGGAACGGTGACAGGTGCCACGGGCTGCTCGCCTGTTGCGCGATGTCGTAGCCGATCCGGCCGCTGGCTGCCAGCACGGTGCCGCTGGTATCGCCTTTTTCGCCGCGTTCGTTGACGCCCAGGTCGAACTTGCGCTTGAGGCTGTCGTAGTCCAGGTGCCCGGCTGTCAGCGCACCGTCCGCCCACCAACGATTTTCCTGGTACTGCGCAAAGGCGGTGCCCATGTAAGTGTTGAGTTTGTAGTCCGAATCGTTGTGACCGGCTTCCAGGCTTTGACGATAGAACCCGGCTGCGACGCCGACACGCCAGGCATCGTTGAGGCGGTAGCTGCCACCGATGTTCAAGTTGTAGCCAGTGCCATCTGCGCTGGCGGCACTGTTCTGGCCGTCGAAGTCCAGGTGCTGGCCACCGCCAGCGACAATGGCTCGCCATTGGCCGACGCCCTGCCAATTTTCCCAGTCGGCTTGCCATTGGTTGCGCAGTTCATCCTGGTGCGCACGCAGGGTGCCGTGGGCCATTTCTGGCAACAGTGAGGCTTCCCAGGGCGCGGCCAGCAAGGAGTAGGCGTAGTCGGCGATCAGGCGCTGGCCGGCTTCGGTGGGGTGGACCGAGTCGTTGTAGATCAGCTTGCTTGGGTCGGGGGTCGCACTGTTGATGCCGTACCGGGCGTTTTCCGTGCAGCCATTGCCGCTGAAGCAGGTGGCGGTGAGGTTCTGGTCGGTGGCCAGACCGAATTGCGCCGGGTTGGCGAAGGCTTCGTTGAGCAATACCGGAATGTTCAGCGGGATGATTTCGGCGTCAACGGTCTGTAGTTGGCGCACCAACTCGGTGTTGAACTGTGTACTGAGTTGGGAAACGAAACCTTGTAGTGGGCTGCCGTTGATTGCCGGCGTCAGGCCGATATCCGGGAGCAGCCAGACCATGATGTATTTGGCACCTGCCTGCTGCAGGGTTTGCACGCTGTCGACCAACCGGCCGGCTGCCGCGTCGGCCTGGGCAGGGTTGAGAATCCGGCCCTGGAGAAAATCATTGCCGCCCCCGGAGAGGTAATAGAGGGCGTTGGGATCGGCGCGCAAGCCATTACTCGGCAGATAGCCTGGGCGTGAGCGCTCGCCGGTGGCTGAGGTGGTGGTGATGGAGTCGAGAATCTGGTCGGTGCGATAACCGCCAACCGCCCAGTTGCTGCCATCGACCAGGCCCTGCTCGGCGCGGACCGCCGAGGTCGAGGCGGCGGTCTGATCATCCGAGAACCCCAGTTTGCCCCCCAGCAATTGTGTCGAGTTGGCAGAACGGACTTCCCCGCTGCCGTCCCGGTAGGTTGGCCCCACCCGGTTGGTGTAGCGCTGCGTGGCGCCTGCCGGGCCGTCCGGGTCAGCGAACTGGCCGGCATCGTTGAGGCTGTCGCCAAAGACCACGAAGTTCGAGTAGGGCGTCGGTGCAGCGATCGCTTGGGCGCAAGCCATCGCGAGAAGGCCTCCTGCCAGCGGTACAAACAGCGTCTGTCTGATCATGATCAAGTCCGTTTATTTATTGTTGTGTTGAACAAAACGACAGTACCAAAAACTTTTGCGCTTTAGCTATGGCTAAAGGCCGTATCCCCCGCTAGCGTTACGCCATATTGCACCCTCTGCCCAGCTAAGTTACTGTGCTGGAATGTATGAATGAGACCTTCCCCGTGTTGATCGTCAGCAAACTCTTGGATCAAGTCGTCAAGGCACACGCCCGTTGGCGTTGGCGCGCCTGAACTTTCTCTGCCGGCTCGGCCGGACCTGTACCCGTTTGCCTTCTATACCCGTATGAACTGCCGCTTTTGCTGGCTCCACTTCCAGCATCTGACCGAGCGACGCCACTGTGCGGGTCAATCATTCGAAGGCTGTTTTAAAAGTCAGTGAATTCAAGAGGTTTGAACCCATGTTGCTGATGATTGATAACTACGACTCCTTTACCTACAACGTTGTGCAGTACCTCGGCGAGCTGGGCTCAGAGGTCAAGGTCGTGCGCAACGATGAGCTGACCATCGCCCAGATCGAAGCACTCAACCCCGAGCGCATTGTCGTGTCTCCCGGCCCATGCACGCCGACCGAAGCCGGTGTGTCGATCGAAGCCATCAAGTATTTCGCCGGCAAGCTGCCGATCCTCGGCGTCTGCCTGGGGCACCAGTCGATCGGCCAGGCGTTTGGTGGCGATGTGGTACGTGCCCGTCAAGTCATGCACGGTAAGACTAGTCCGGTATTCCACGAGGACAAGGGCGTGTTTGCAGGTCTGAACCACCCGCTGACCGTCACTCGTTATCATTCCCTGATTGTGCAGCGCGAAACCCTGCCCGATTGCCTGGAACTGACCGCCTGGACCCAGCTCGACGACGGTTCGGTCGATGAGATCATGGGCCTGCGCCACAAGACGCTGAACATCGAGGGTGTGCAATTTCACCCTGAGTCGATCCTCACCGAGCAGGGCCACGAACTGTTCGCCAACTTCCTCAAACAAACCGGCGGCACGCGCTAAGGACTTTCCATGGATATCAAGACTGCCCTGAGCCGTATCGTCGGCCACCTCGACCTGAGCACTGAGGAAATGAGCGATGTGATGCGCGAAATCATGACCGGGCAATGCACGGATTCGCAGATTGGTGCGTTCATGATGGCCATGCGCATGAAGAGCGAGAGCATCGACGAAATCGTCGGCGCCGTCTCGGTGATGCGCGAACTGGCTGACCGGGTCGAGCTGAAAACCCTCGATGGCGTGGTGGATGTGGTGGGCACTGGCGGCGACGGTGCGAATATCTTCAACGTCTCGACCGCCTCTTCTTTTGTGGTGGCAGCTGCTGGCTGCACCGTGGCCAAGCACGGTAACCGCGCCGTCTCGGGCAAGAGCGGCAGTGCCGACTTGCTGGAAGCGGCCGGGATCTACCTGAACCTGACGCCGGTGCAAGTGGCGCGCTGCATCGACAACGTTGGTATTGGTTTTATGTTTGCCCAATCCCACCATCGTGCGATGAAATACGCGGCAGGTCCACGGCGTGACCTGGGTTTGCGCACACTGTTCAACATGCTTGGCCCGCTTACGAATCCGGCCGGTGTGAAGCATCAGGTGGTGGGGGTGTTCAGTCAGGCTTTGTGCCGGCCTTTGGCCGAAGTATTGCAACGTCTGGGCAGCAAACACGTGCTGGTGGTGCATTCCAAGGATGGCCTGGATGAGTTCAGTCTGGCGGCGCCGACGTTTGTCGCCGAATTGAAGAATGACCAGGTCACTGAGTATTGGGTCGAACCTGAGGACCTGGGCATGAAGAGCCAGAGCTTGCACGGTCTGGCTGTGGACAGCCCGGCCGCTTCGCTGGAACTGATTCGCGATGCACTGGGTCGCCGTAAAACCGAGAACGGCCAGAAAGCGGCCGAAATGATTGTGCTCAACGCTGGTGCTGCGCTGTACGCCGCTGATCATGCGAGCAGTCTGAAAGAGGGGGTTGCCCTGGCTCATGACGCGCTGCACACCGGCCTTGCGCGAGAAAAGCTCGAAGAGTTGGGTGCATTTACTGCAGTATTCAAAGTGGAGAATGAGGCATGAGTGTACCGACGGTGCTCGAGAAGATTCTCGCCCGCAAAGTTGAGGAGGTGGCCGAGCGTAGCGCTCGCGTGACACTGGCCGAACTGGAAGCCATGGCAAAAGTGGCGAACGCACCTCGTGGCTTCGCCCAGGCGTTGATCACCCAGGCCAAGCTCAAGCAACCGGCGGTCATCGCCGAAATCAAGAAAGCGTCGCCGAGCAAAGGGGTGATCCGCGAGCACTTCGTCCCCGCCGAAATCGCAGTCAGCTACGAGAAGGGCGGGGCAACCTGTCTTTCGGTGCTGACCGATGTCGACTTCTTCCAGGGTGCGGACAGCTATCTGCAGCAGGCTCGTGCGGCCTGCAACCTGCCGGTGATTCGCAAGGACTTCATGATCGATCCGTACCAGATCGTTGAAGCCCGTGCACTGGGCGCCGATTGTGTGTTGCTGATTGTCTCCGCGCTGGACGACGTCAAGATGGCTGAGCTGGCTGCCGTTGCCAAAGGCGTTGGCCTCGACGTACTGGTGGAAGTTCACGACGGTGACGAGCTGGAGCGGGCATTAAAAACCCTCGACACGCCGCTGGTCGGGGTTAACAACCGCAACCTGCATACGTTTGAAGTGAATCTGGAAACCACCCTCGATCTATTGCCGCGCATCCCTCGCGATCGCCTGGTGATCACTGAAAGTGGCATTCTCAACCGTGCGGATGTCGAGCTGATGGAAATCAGTGAGGTCTATTCGTTCCTGGTGGGCGAAGCCTTCATGCGCGCCGAGAGCCCGGGGGCGGAACTGCAACGCCTGTTCTTCCCGGAGCGCGGTGTACCGGTCAGCGGTTCTACACTCGACTGAACCTGATTTAATCAAGAAGCCGGCGATGCCGGCTTTTTTGTATCCACAGCCAAGGATTTGCCTGCCATGACCCAACCCATTGCCTTGACCGTCGAAGCGGGCCTGCAAGCTGAGCAGGATTTGCTGGCGACGGTGTGTGCTGGTGACCAGGATTTCGCTCTGTTGTTCTGGCAACCGAGCGATCGTGCGCTGGTCATGCCCCGGCGCTTGAGTCGTTTGCCGGGGTTCGACGCTGCCTGTGTAGCGTCGGCGGAGAATGGCTGGCCGGTGTTACTGCGCGAAACCGGGGGCGAGCCGGTGCCGCAGTCGGCGGCCACCATCAACATTGCGCTGGTCTACGCGCCGCCACGCAGCGAAGGTGATCACGGACGTATCGAAACCGCCTATCGGCGCCTGTGCGATCCGATTTGCATGTTGCTGACAGAGCTGGGGGGTGAGGCGTCTTTGGGGGAAGTGGAGGGCGCGTTCTGTGATGGACGCTTCAACGTCAATCTCGACGGTCGCAAGATGGTTGGCACCGCGCAACGCTGGCGCCAGAGCAAAGGTGGGCAGCGGCCAGTAGGACTGGTGCATGGCGCATTGCTGCTGGACGATGAACGCGAATCGATGGTGCAGGCGGTCAACCGTTTTAACCAGGTGTGCGGCCTTGAGCAGCGGGTGCGTGCGGCAAGCCATATCGCCCTGCACGAACGATTCGCCGCGCCCCAGGCGATTGAGCGCCTGGACACGCTGTATCGGCAGATGCTGGCCCAGGTGCTGGCGCCTTAGCGGGTGCCGAACACCACCATAGTCTTGCCCTTGACGTTCACCAGGTTGCGCTCTTCCAGGTCCTTGAGCACGCGCCCGACCATTTCCCGCGAGCAGCCGACGATCCGGCCGATTTCCTGACGGGTGACTTTGATCTGCATGCCGTCGGGGTGGGTCATGGCGTCGGGTTGTTTGCACAGCTCCAGTAAGCAGCGCGCAACCCGACCGGTGACGTCGAAGAACGCCAGGTCGCCGACCTTGCGTGTGGTGTTACGCAGGCGCTGGGCAATCTGCCCGCTGAGCACGTAGAGGATGTCCGGGTCGTGCTGGGACAGTTCGCGGAATTTGCTGTAGCTGATCTCGGCCACTTCGCACTCGACCTTGGCGCGTACCCAGGCACTGCGTTCCTGCTCCTGGCCTGCTTGTTCAAACAAACCCAGCTCGCCAAAAAAGTCCCCGTTGTTGAGGTAGGCGATGATCATTTCCCGGCCGTCGTCATCCTCGATCAGGATGGTGACTGAACCCTTGATAATGAAAAACAGTGTGTCGGAACGGTCACCTGCACAAATGATATTGCTCTTGGCCTGGTAGCGACGGCGCTGGCAATGCATCAGTAGCTTGTCGAGGTTCTTGATCTTGGGGGTTGGGGCAATAGCAACCATGGTTGAATCCCGAAAAGACTGCACGGTGTGACGTGGTTGTTTTTATGAGGCGCTGCAGAGCGTGTGCTCTAGGACGGGTGTTGCGCCAGTGAATTGGCGCCAGCTTAACAGACACATTCTGGTGTCATTAGAGAAATTATCAATGCGCGCGGCCGCCGGCTTGCACTGCAGTGGCACGCTGTCTATCCCAAGCCCTGTGCTAAGCTGGCGACCCTTTTTTTACAGTGGAGACTTGGCGATGAAGGCACGCATCCAATGGGCTGGCGAAGCCATGTTCCTCGGTGAATCCGGCAGTGGTCACGTCGTGGTCATGGACGGTCCGCCCGAGGCCGGTGGTCGCAACCTGGGGGTTCGGCCGATGGAAATGCTCCTGCTCGGTGTGGGCGGTTGCAGCAATTTCGACGTAGTCAGCATCCTCAAGAAGTCGCGCCAGGCGGTGGAAAGCTGCGAAGCCTTCCTTGAAGCCGAGCGTGCGACTGAAGATCCCAAGGTGTTCACCAAGATTCACATGCATTTTGTAGTCAAGGGCCGAGCGCTCAAGGAAGCCCAGGTCAAGCGCGCCATCGAGTTGTCGGCAGAGAAGTACTGCTCGGCATCGATCATGCTGGGGGCCGCAGGCGTGGCCATTACCCACGACTACGAAATCATCGAGCTGGGTTGAGTCGGGTTCGTTATCGCGAAGAGGGCCAGTCCTTTTTGATGCGGTGGCTGCGAGCACAAAAAAGGGCGCTGATATCAGCGCCCTTTTTTCGTCTCGGTGTCGAGGTGCGTCAAATGCGGTAGGTGCTTTTGGTCATCACCTTGGCCAACAGGCTCATGCCGAACTTCACCGGCGCCGGGAAGCGAAAACCACCGGCATCCAGCGCACTTTCGGCGTGCTGTTCTTCGTCGATGCGCATCTGCTCAAGAATGGCTCGCGACTTTTCGTCCTCGGCCGGCAGTTGCTCCAGGTGTTCGTTCAGGTGCTTGCAGACCTGATCTTCGGTCGCTGCCACGAAGCCCAGGCTGACTTTGTCGCTGATCAGCCCGGCCACTGCACCGATGCCGAACGACATGCCGTAGAACAATGGGTTGAGGATGCTGGTATGGCTGCCCAGTTGGCGGATGCGTTGCTCGCACCAGACCAGGTGATCGATCTCTTCCTCGGCCGCATGCTCCATCGCCGCCCGCACCTGCGGCAGCTTGGCGGTCAGGGCCTGGCCTTGATACAGCGCCTGGGCACAGACTTCACCGGTATGGTTGATGCGCATCAGGCCGGCGACGTGCCGGGTGTCCTCGTCGCTCATTTTGCTCTCTGGCTGCAGGATGGCCGGCGACGGGCGATAAGGCTGGCCACTGAAGGGCAGCAAGGTGCGCATCGCGGTATCGGCTTGCAACAGAAGACGGTCAATGGGCGAGTAGTGACGTTGGGTAGTCATGCTGACCTCCGGGAAGAATCTCGGCGGCCAGTTTACCGCAATCGGCGGGGGAAGGTTTGCCCTGGGTCATGACGATCGGCGACACAACCCGGAGCAACAGGGTGGGATCAGCCCGGTGGCCAGTGCATCTGGCGTTGACCCAGGACGTGCATATGAATGTGGTAGACGGTCTGCCCACCCAGTTCATTGCAGTTCATCACCACGCGAAAGCCTTCTTCGCAGCCCAGTTCCAGCGCCAAGCGTTGGGCGGTGAACAGAATATGCCCGGCCAGCGCCTTGTCGTCCTCGGTGAGGTCGTTGAGGGTGCGCACCGGCTTCTTCGGGATGACCAGGAAGTGCACGGGGGCCTGCGGGGCGATGTCGTGGAAGGCCAGGACCTGGTCATCCTCGTAAATAATCTTGGCAGGTATTTCTCTGTTGATGATCTTGGTGAACAGAGTATCCACAGCTGTTTCTCCATGTTGATGGGCCGCACTGAGTGTACTGAAGGGGCCACTCCGGCGCCCGACCTTTTATTGCGTGGGTGCTCAGCGCGGGCAATAGGCCTTGTTGACCATGCCGACGATGGTCCGGGTCAACCAGCGCGAGCCCAGGCGCGGCAGGAAGGCGAACCAGCGATTGCGCCGTCCCGGGATGATGATTGCGCGGTTCTTATCCAGTGCCCGTACGGTGTACAACGCCACTTCCTCGGGGCTCATCAGCAGCTTGCTGGCGTTCAGTTTGCTGTCGTCCAACTGGGCGGTGCGAAAGAAGGCGGTCCGGGTTGGGCCGGGGCACAGCACCGAAACCTTGACCGCACACTTTTTCAGCTCCACCCGCAGGCCTTCGGAAAAGTGCAGCACGTAGGCCTTGCTGGCGTAGTAGGTGCTCATCCACGGGCCTGGATTGAAGGCCGCCACGGACGCCACGTTGAGAATCTGTCCGCCACCCTGCAGGGCCATGCTGTTGCCAATGGCATGGCACAGGCGTGTGAGGGCGAGGATGTTGACTTCAATCAGGTCTTGCTCAGTCATCCAGTCCTGGGCCAGGAATGGCCCGCAGGTGCCGATGCCGGCGCAATTGACCAGCAGGTCGATCTGCCGTTCGCCTTCTTCGAGCTCCAGCAGAAAGCCGGACAAGCGCAGTGGTTCACCCAGGTCGCAGGCGCGAAACAGCACCTCGACGCCAAAGCGCTGGGTCAATTCGATGGCGATGCTTTCCAGCTGATCACGTTGGCGAGCCACCAGAATCAGGCTGCGGCCGCGGCGCGCCAGGGCTTCGGCCATAGCCAGGCCGATGCCGCTGGAAGCGCCAGTGATCAGAGCGTAACGGGTCATGCAGTTCTCCATCGCAACGGCTCGAGGCCTGTGGACAGAGAGCTCACAGGTCGCCAGCGCGTTTATTCTTGTCCATAGTCTACAGGGGGCTGGGCAGGTTGCGCCGCATCGTCTGCCTCAACGTTTTCAGCCGACTCGTCGATCTCATAGCTGCTGCTCATGGTGCTTTCGTATTCTTCAGTGACGGCGCTGAGGCCACCCGCCAATGCGCCGACAAACACCACGGCAATCACCACCAGCCAAAGCCCGGCCAATACTTTCACCGCCGTGCTGTTGGGCGGTTGCGGTGCGCCGTAGCGGTTGGCGCCGGGGTTGCCCGGGATGACCGCTAGCGCGATGGGAAAGAGGCCGCCGACAATGGGCACCAGGTTCAGGAACCACAGCCAGCCAGACCATCCCAGGTCATGCAGGCGCTGCACGCTGATGGTGATATTCACATAGAAGTAGGCAAGCAGGCCGACGACACAAACAATTGCCGCCAATACCATGTTATCGCCCGCCAACAGGCCCAATCCCAATGTGCCGGCGGCCCCGCCCATGATCAGCAGCGCAGCCAGCGACCAGGCCAGATACCGCAAGCGACCGATACGGCCCTGGACACTGAAGACCTTGAGTTCGGAAAACGTGGTGTTGACCTCACCCACTGGCGCGTGGGGCGGAGCGTAGGGAGAGGTGTTGGCCTCCGGCAGTGGGGCCGTGATGGGTTTGACTTCGCTCAGGTTGAGCTCGATCGAAGGCTCGACCTCGATCCGCGCATCAACGCCGGTCTTTGCCAGGGCTGTGAGATAGGTCTGCGCATCGGCCTGGGAAAGGTTGTGCTTGAGGGCGACGGGTTCGCCACGAAATAGCCGCTCGATGGCGCTGACGTCACATTTGAACAGTTCGGCGAGATTGAGTTTCGCCGTGGTGATCTCGACCCCTGGCAGCAGGGCGCCGTCGAAGACAATCTTGAAACGGTTTTCGCTCATGCCAGTACTTCCTTGTCGCGATTGATCGGGGTGTGCGCGTTACCGGGGCCAGCCGTACCCGGCTGACCCAAGGTAGGTGGCTTAACGTGGCCAGCGTTTGGGCAGTTGAACTGCCAGTTCCTGCGCTTTGCGGTACTCGGTATCCAGCCGCGCGACCAGTTCGTCAACGCTGGGCAGGTCGTCGATTTCACCGACGCCCTGACCGGCTGACCACACGGTTTTCCACGCTTTGGCTTCATCGCTGATGGGCTTGAGCTTGGCGCCGAAGTTGATTTCGCCTTTGCCTTGCAGCGCGTCGAGATCAAAACCGGCGTTGAGCAGGCTTTGGCGCATGAAACTTGCCGGTACGCCCGAGACCGCTGGCGTATGAACGATGTCGGCTGCTCTGGAAGTCAGCAGCATCTCTTTGTAAGCCTCAGGTGCATGGCTTTCAGTGGTGCCGATAAACCGTGTGCCGAAGTAGGCCAGGTCCGCGCCGAGCAATTGCGCGGCGAGAATTTCATGGCCGTGGTTCAGGCAGCCGGCCAGTAACAGGGTCTTGTCGAAGAACTGCCGGATCTCGGCAATCAGCGAGAAGGGGCTCCACGTGCCGGCGTGACCACCGGCACCGGCGGCAACCGCGATCAAACCATCGACCCCGGCTTCGGCGGCTTTCTCGGCGTGCCGACGGGTTGTCACGTCGTGGAACACCAGGCCGCCGTAGCTGTGCACCGCATCCACCACTTCTTTCACTGCACCCAGGCTGGTGATCACGATCGGCACTTTATGCTCGATGCAGATCGCGAGGTCGGCCTGCAGCCGTGGATTGCTGTTGTGCACAATCAGGTTCACGGCATAGGGCGCGGGGTTCTGCAGCAGCGCCAGCCCCGCTTCGATTTCCTCCAGCCAAGCCTTGAAGCCGCTGCTTTCGCGCTGGTTCAGGGCCGGAAAGCTGCCGACCACGCCATTGCGGCAGCACGCCAGCACCAGCTGTGGATTGGAGATCAGGAACATCGGCGCCGCTACGACGGGCAGGCGCAGGTGTTGTTCAAGCAAAGCGGGCAGCGACATTGGAAGTACCCCGATGGAAAGCGTTCAGTAGGATTAGAACGGCCGTACGACGACCAAAATTACAATAGCCAGCAATATCAGAACCGGCACTTCGTTGAACCAGCGATAAAAGACATGGCTGCGGGTGTTTTCGCCACGCGCAAAACGCTTCACCTGGGCGCCGCACATGTGGTGGTAGCCAATCAGCAGCACCACCAGGGTCAGCTTCGCGTGCATCCAGCCGCCCTGGGTGAAGTAGGCGCTGGGGTTGAGGCTGATCAGCCAGCCGCCAAAGATCAACGTGGCGATCATTGCCGGCCCCATGATTCCCCGGTACAGCTTGCGCTCCATGAGACTGAAGCGCTCCTTGCTGATGCTGTCTTCGCTTTGAGCGTGGTAGACGAACAGGCGCGGCAGGTAAAACAGGCCGGCAAACCAGCACACGACGCTGATGATATGAAAAGCTTTTAGCCACAGATAAAGCATTTTTAGTTATTCCCAGATTCACGGTAGCCCGAATAGTAGAGGCTTGAGCGCCCGCACGTCACCTTGACGGTTGTCGCAGGCGCGCGCGGCCCCTATTATCGACGGCTTTCCAGTGGGTTCGTTGAGGGCAGGTTTATGGTCAAGGTCGGTATCGTCGGCGGCACGGGTTACACCGGTGTCGAATTGCTGCGTCTGTTGGCGCAGCATCCGCAAGCAGAAGTGGTGGTAATCACTTCCCGATCCGAGGCCGGTCTGGCCGTGGCAGACATGTACCCGAACCTGCGTGGCCACTATGATGGCCTGGCGTTCAGCGTTCCGGACATCAAGACCCTGGGTGCCTGCGATGTGGTGTTCTTCGCCACCCCTCATGGCGTAGCCCACGCCTTGGCTGGCGAGCTGCTCGCGGCCGGGACCAAGGTCATTGACCTGTCTGCCGACTTCCGTCTGCAGGACGCGGATGAGTGGGCCAAGTGGTACAACCAGCCGCACGGCGCACCGGAACTGCTGGAGGAGGCGGTTTATGGCCTGCCGGAAGTTAATCGCGAGCAGATCAAGCAGGCTCGCCTGATCGCTGTGCCGGGTTGCTACCCAACGGCCACTCAACTGGGCTTCCTGCCATTGCTGGAAGCGGGTCTGGCCGACACTTCGCGCCTGATCGCCGACTGCAAGTCCGGGGTCAGTGGTGCGGGTCGCGGCGCCGCTGTCGGTTCGCTGTACTCGGAAACGTCGGAAAGCATGAAGGCCTACGCAGTCAAAGGCCACCGGCACCTGCCAGAAATTCGCCAGGGCCTGCGCCGCGCCGCTGGCCAGGACGTTGGCCTGACCTTCGTGCCGCACCTGACCCCGATGATTCGCGGCATTCACTCCACGCTGTACGCCACAGTGGTCGATCGCTCCGTGGACCTGCAGGCATTGTTCGAGAAGCGCTATGCCAACGAACCGTTCGTCGATGTCATGCCGGCTGGCAGCCACCCGGAAACTCGCAGCGTACGCGGTGCCAATGTTTGCCGGATCGCGGTGCACCGCCCGCAGGATGGCGACCTGGTGGTGGTGTTGTCGGTGATCGACAACTTGGTCAAAGGCGCCTCGGGCCAGGCGGTACAGAACCTCAACATCCTGTTTGGCCTGGACGAACGCCTGGGGTTGTCCCACGCGGGCATGCTGCCTTAAGCGTCGCAGCGTCGAACAAAAAGGCCCGTCAAACGGGCCTTTTTGCTGTCTGGGAAACGGCTAGGTTGATTGCTATACCATAACAATAGTTGACCGATTTTCTGGGAGAAGCGGATAATGCCCGTCATCACGCATTATGGCGGCGTAACGCCGGGAGATAGTCAGCATGAGCGTCGAATCCTTCACCCCCACGGCTTTGCAATTCACCCACGGTGCCGCGCACAAGGTGAAGAGCCTGGTCGATGAAGAGGGTAATGATCGCTTGAAGCTGCGCGTATTTGTTACGGGCGGCGGTTGTTCGGGGTTTCAATACGGCTTTACCTTCGATGAAGAAGTGGCCGATGACGACACCATCGTCGAGCGCGAAGGCGTCAGCCTGGTGGTCGACCCGATGAGCTACCAGTACCTGGCCGGTGCCGAGGTGGATTATCAGGAAGGTCTGGAAGGTTCACGGTTTGTGATCAAGAACCCGAATGCGACAACCACCTGCGGTTGTGGCTCCTCGTTCTCGATCTGATCGCTATACGTAGTATCCGCTTTACTCAACGCCGCAGGGCCCAAGGCTTTTGCGGCGTTTTGCTGTCTGGGGTTCAGGCGGGGTAGATGGCGCCAAGGACTCGCAGGCCGCGGGCGCCAGTGACGCTCGGGCGATTGGCCGGGATGCCTTCGAGGCAGCAATGGGCCAGCCAGGCAAAAGCCATGGCTTCGACCCAGTCCGGATCGACGCCGTACGCTGCGGTGCTGTCGACACCTGCGTTGGGTAGCAGGCTGGCAAGGCGGGCCATCAGTGTTGCGTTGTGGGCACCGCCACCGCACACCAGCAGGGTCTGGGTGTCGAGTTGCGCGGCTTGCAGTGATTCAACAATGGTCAGGGCAGTCAGCTCAAGCAGCGTGGCCTGTACGTCTTGGGCGGCGAATCCCGGCAGGCGGGCCAGGTGCTGGGTCAGCCAGGGCAGGTTGAACACTTCCCGGCCGGTGCTTTTCGGACCCTTGGTCAGGAAGAAGGGGTCGCTGAGCAAGGCGTTCAGCAAGGCCGGCTCGACACGGCCACTGGCCGCCCAAGCGCCGTCGCGGTCAAAGGTTTCCCCGCGTTGCTGATGAATCCAGGCATCCAGCAGGACGTTGCCGGGGCCACAGTCGAATCCCGAGACCGGCTTGCCTGTCTCAATCAGGCTCAGATTGCTGAAGCCGCCCACGTTCAACACGGCACGATTACCGTGATGCTGGCCGAACAGGGCTTCATGGAAGGCCGGTACCAACGGTGCACCTTGGCCGCCGGCTGCGACATCACGGCTGCGGAAATCGCTGACGACGCTGATTCCAGTCAGCTCGGTTAGCAGGGCCGGGTTGCCGATTTGCACGGTGAACCCGCGTGCGGGTTCGTGGCGAATGGTCTGGCCGTGGCTGCCGATCGCACGGATGTCGGCGGCTTGGAGCTGTTGCGTGGCTAGCAGGGCGTTGATGCCTTCGGCCGCCAGGGTGACCCAGTTGTGCTGGGCAAGCGCTGATCGGGCGATCTCGTCCGGCCCGCTGGCGCACAAGCCAAGCAGCTCGGTGCGCAGGGAGTCAGGCATGGGAATGTAGTGGGTGGCGATCAGCTTGATCGCCCCCTCGTACTCGATCAGCGCAATGTCCAGGCCATCCAGGCTGGTCCCGGACATCAGGCCGATGTAGAGCGCCATGGCTTAGCGTTTGCTCGAAGCGAGCAGGGTGGATTTTTCTTGCTCCATGCGCGCCATCAGTGGCTGGCTCTGCTGCAGGAAGCGCGCACGTTCGGCCTTGGCGATCGGGTCGGCCATCGGCAGCTTCTGGCCCAGAGGGTCGACGTGAACGCCGTTGACCTGGAACTCATAGTGCAGGTGCGGCCCGGTCGACAGGCCGGTGGTGCCGATGTAGCCGATCACCTGGCCCTGCTTGACGCTGCCGCCGGTCTTCACGCCTTTGGCAAAGCCTTGCATGTGGCCGTACAGGGTGCGGTAGGAATTGCCATGCTGAATGATCACGGTGTTGCCGTAGCCACCGCGGCGGCCCGCCAGCAGGACCTTGCCGTCGCCGGCAGCCTTGATCGGCGTACCGCGCGGTGCGGCGTAGTCGACGCCTTTGTGGGCGCGAATTTTGTTCAGAATTGGATGCTTGCGGCCCATGGAGAAACGCGAGCTAATACGGGCGAAGTCCACCGGTGTACGGATGAACGCCTTGCGCATGCTGTTGCCATCGGCGGTGTAGTAGCTGCTGTTGCCTTGTTTGTTGGTGTAGCGCACGGCGGTGTAGGTCTTGCCGCGGTTGGTGAAGCGGGCGGACAAGATCGGGCCATTGCCGACAGCCTTGCCGTTGACCACTTTCTGTTCGTAGATCACGTCGAACTCGTCACCCTGGCGAATGTCCTGGGCAAAGTCGACGTCGTAGCCAAACACACTGGCCATGTCCATGGTCAGGCTGTGGGACAGGCCAGCACGCGCTGCCGACTGGGACAGCGAGCTGTTGATCACGCCGTGGACATAAGCGGTACGTACGGTCGGCTTGGCCGTAGTGCGATTGAACGCATAGCCTTTGGCATTCCTGGTCAGGCTGATGCTATCGAGGTCGCTGATCTTGCTGTGCAGCGTCGTCAACTGGCCGTCTGGACCCAGTTCGAACTCGAGTTTCTGGCCGCGCTTGAGTTGGGTGAAGAGCTTGGCTTGCTTGTCGCTGGCCAGGATCTCGTTGACGGAAGTGGAGGGCAGTCCAACCTTCTCGAACAGCGTGGACAGCGTGTCGCCCTTGGCGACAATTACTTCGCGGTGGCTTGGTGCCTTTTTCTCTTCGACCACCGGTGCAGGGGCCGCTTCAGCGGTTTGCGGGGTGTCTTCGGTGCTGTTTTCGATCTGGGCGAAGGGCGGTTCTACGGGTTCAATTGTGGCTTGAGCGGCGTCGGCAGCGTCTTGATCTTGTGTCAGTTGTTCTAGGGGGCTTTCCAGCTCAAGGCTCAGAGTGGTCTTTTTGGCTTCGACGTCACTGGATGGAAACACCAGGAGCGCCAGGCTGAGCAAGGCGGCAATGCCGCTCGCAGCGAGCAGGTGGGTCTTCGGATAAAGCGGCGGCGCTTTAGACGGTTCTGTGGTCATAGGTAATTTGACTTTGGAAAAGATGAATTGGAAAAGATGAATGACAT